>DGFE01000005.1 GCA_002391525.1 Competibacteraceae bacterium UBA3908 | reverse complement strand
CCAAAGGCGCGGCTCGGCCAGCACCGCCGACTGGCGACCCGAGGCGATTCGCGACACCGTGCAAAGCGCCTGCGCCATCGCCCGCCATACCGCCGCCGATCCCTGCGCCGGGCTGGCCGATCCCGAGCGGCTGGCGCGTCAGATTCTCGATCTCGATCTCTACCATCCCTGGCTGTTGACCGCCGAGGACGCCATCGAGCTGGCCCGCGAGTGCGAAGCGGCGGCGCTGGCGCTGGACCCGCGCATCCGCAACTCCGAGGGCGGCAGCGTCGCCACCCATGCCGGGTTGGTGGTCTACGGCAATTCGCATGGTTTTTGCGGCGGTTATCCGACTACCCGTCATTCCCTGAGCTGTTCGGTGATCGGTCAGGATGACGGCGAGATGCAGCGCGATCACTGGTACACGGTGGCGCGCGACCGCGACGGGCTGGAAACGCCGGTTGCAGTCGGACGAAAGGCGGCGGAGCGGGCGCTGCGCCGGTTGGGCGGTCGCCGGCTGGGAACGCGGCAAACACCGGTGCTGTTCGTGCCGGAACTGGCGCGCGGCCTGATCGGCCATTTCGTCGCCGCCATTCGCGGCGGCGCGCTGTACCGCAAGGCGTCGTTTCTGCTGGAGCGGCTGGGCACACCGGTTTTCCCGGCCTTCGTGACGATTCGCGAACGGCCACATCTGCTCAAGGCCTTGGCCAGCGCCCCCTTCGACAGCGAGGGCGTGGCGACCGTCGACCGCGATCCGGTCGCCGGCGGCGTGCTCCAGGGCTACGTGCTGGACAGCTACTCGGCCCGCCGGCTGGGAATGGAGACGACGGGCAACGCCGGCGGCACCCATAATCTGATCGTCGAGCCCGGCCCACTCGGCCACGAGGACCTGCTGCGGCAACTGGATACCGGGCTGTGGGTGACCGAGTTGCTCGGCCACGGCGTCAATCCGGTGACCGGCGACTACTCGCGCGGCGCGTCGGGTTTCTGGGTGGAGAACGGCGAAGTGCGGTATCCGGTCCATGAAATCACTATCGCCGGCAATCTCAACGAAATGTTCAAGAACATCGTCGCGGTCGGCAACGACGTGGATGTGCGCGGCGGCATTCGCTGTGGTTCGCTGTTGCTGGAGCGGATGACGGTGGCGGGGGAATGAGGACGCGATGGAGGAGCCGGCGGGAGTGAATCAACCTTCCCGCTTGCGCAGCAGAAAGTAAAATCGCCCGCCTTCCTCGCGCGCTTCCAGCAGGGCATGGCCCAGCTGCTGGCTGAACACCGTGAAGTCCCGGACCGACTCCGGATCGGTGGCGATGACCCGCAGCACCTGACCGCCGCGCAGGCCGGCCAGCGCTTTCTTGGCCTTGAGAATCGGCAGCGGGCAGTTCAACCCGGACGTGTCGAGTTCAGCGTCAATCGTGGTCATGGCGTGGTGGTCGTCGGATCGTGGTATCGAAAAGATGCTCCAGACTTAGCGGCCGTCAAGCGGGCTTCCTCGCGCGGCTGGAAGCATCCCGGACACAGCGGGGTTGATGGCGCGGCCATGGGCAACTCTCCTTGGACAATGCTTGCGACATTCTCAGCCGCGACACGGTGGAATTTCCACCACGAAATCCACTTCCTGAATCCTTCGGATCGGGTGGCCGCCCGTGGATGCAATGGAAAATCCCCACCATCCTCGTGGAACATGCCGCGTGTTCCCAAGTCTTATTGAAAACCTCTTGCCGGTCAAAAAGTCCATGTCCCAACGTCTGCTTCCCCTCGTCCTGAGTCTGATCGTCGGCTTGACTCCCGCGACCCGGTCCGTCGCGCAATCCATCGCCTTGCCAGACATTGGCGATCCCTCCCAGGTTTACTTCGGTTCCGACGAGGAACGGCGGTTGGGCCTGGAGATCATGCAGCGGCTGCGCGAACGCGGCATGGTGATGGACGATGTACAATTGAACGAATACCTCAACTCCATCGGTCAGAGCATCGTCACTTATGCCGACCAGAACGGGGTGCCGTTCACGTTTTTCCTGGTACGGAGCGCCGGCATCAACGCCTTTGCCCTGCCCCACAACTTCATCGGCATCAACGCCGGCCTGCTGCTGGCCACCCAGCGGGAGGACGAACTGGCCGGTGTGATCGCCCACGAAATCGCCCATGTTTCGCAGCGGCACATCGTCCGCGCTATCGCCGACATGAAACGGATGGCGTTGCCGCTGGCGGCGGCCATGGTCGCCTCGGCGGCGCTGGCGGCGGCCAGCAAACAGGCCGGTCAGGCGGCGCTGGTGGGCTCCATGGCCGCCAGCGCCCAGCATCAGATCAGTTTCACTCGCGCCAACGAACAGGAGGCCGACCGGATCGGTATGCAGTTGTTGGCCAAGGCCGGTTTCGATCCGCGGGGAATGAGCGATTTTTTCACCAAACTGGAACGCCTGTCCGGCAGTTCGGAAAACCAGGTTCCCGAAATGCTGTTGACCCACCCGCGACCGGAAAGCCGCGCCGCCGATACCCAGAACCGAATCGAAATTCCGCCGGTCCGGCGCACCGCGCCCCGCGACCGGAAAGCCTACGATCTGGCCAAGGCGCGGGCGCGAGCGTTGACCACGGAGGATACCCGCGCGCTGGTCCGGGAGCTCGAAACCTCGCTGGCCAAGGGTGATTTCAGCAATGAGACCGCCACGCGCTACGCCTATACGCTGGCGCTGCGGCAGGCTGGCCGCTACGACGACGCCCAGCAACAGGCCAGCCGTCTGCTTAAGAGCGATCCCGACCGGCTGGCGTTCCGCATCGAGGCGGCTGAAATCGCCTTGGCCAGGGGCGAGCGGGTGCAGGCCTGGCGGCAGTTCGAGGAGGCTCGGCAGGTGTATCCGGACGATTTCACCCTGGCGATGCAGTACGGACGCGCCCTCGCCACCCAGGGCGATCCGAAGCAGGCGTTGCGTTTGCTGCAACCGCATCTGCGCCGCCGCCCGAACGATCCTCAATTGTACGCGACCTACGCGCAGGCAGCGCAGCGGGCCGGCGACATGGCGGCGACCCACGCCACCATGGCCGAGTATCACTATTTGAACGGTGAGTTGCTGCCCGCCATCGAGCAATTGGAACTCGGACTCAGGAGCCCTGGCCTCGCCCCCAATCAGGAAGCCCAGTTGCGCGCCCGCCTCAAGCAGTTCAGGGCCGAAGCCCTTGCCCAGAATCTGCCGCTTTCCAGGCAGGCTACGCCCTGAGCCGGAAGGGCCAACGGAGGCGCCGGTCCGGTTTACCGGGCAGGGACCGCATCGCCCGACTATACTGATTCAATAACTGATTCAATATTGCCGACACCCCGACCACCAGGATGCCACCTTGCCATGGCCGATCCAGCCGATACCCCCGCTCCGGGCGCGCTCGATACCGAGCTGCTGCTCAAGCAGGCGCGCACCTATCTGGCGTTCTGCGGACAGCTGCGCCAGTTCGTCGAACGATACCAGGATAGCGCCCCGAACCAGGTCGACTGGGGATTGGCGTTGCGCCAGCATTTCGACCAGTTCAGGACGGCGATGGGCGAATCCGCCGGCGAACCCGGCGCCGATCCCGAACTGGCCCGGCTGTGGACCCTGACCTTGGAACTCTGGCAGCAGAACGCCGCCGCTCTGGGGATCGTCGCCCCGGACGACGAGCACGCCGACGCCTGGCGGGCCTATCGCCAGGCCCAGAGTCAGTATCTCGATCTGTTGCGGCAGGCGGCCAGAGAGGCGCTGGACCTGATGGAGCAGCGGTTGAGTGAGCGCGCAACCGCCGGCCAACTGATCGACAGCCTGCGCGAACTGTATAACCTGTGGGTGGATTGCAACGAAAAAACCTACGGCCGCATGTTGCGCAGCGATCAGTACAGCGAACTCAGCGGTCGCCTGTTCAATACCCTGCTGCGCTGCCGTCCGCAAGGAGAAACCGTTCCATGATCGGCCTGACGCCCGAACGGATCGTCGAGGAACTCGAGGCGTTCAACGCCAGACTGACCCGGGGGATTCAAACGCTGAGCGGGGTGGGCGAGATCGAGGCTGGCGTGTCGCCCCGCGAGGCGGTGTATCGGGAAGACAAGCTGATTCTGTACCGTTACCGGCCCCGGGCGACGGAACCACACCCCGTGCCGCTCCTGATCGTCTATGCGCTGGTCAACCGACCCTACATGATGGATTTGCAGGAAGACCGCTCCATGATCCGGGGCTTGCTGGATGCCGGCCTGGACGTCTACCTGATCGACTGGGGCTACCCGGACGCCGGCGACCGGGGCTTGACGCTGAGCGATTATATCGACCGCTACATCACCCATTGCGTGGATTATCTGCGCGACCGGCATCGCCAGGATTCCATCAATCTGCTGGGGGTATGTCAGGGCGGCGCGTTGAGCCTCTGCTTCGCCTCGCTCTATCCCGAGCGTATCCGCAATCTCGTCACCATGGTGACCCCGGTGGATTTCCACACGCCGGATAACCTGTTAACGCATCTGATTCGGCACGTGGACGTGGATTTGCTGGTGGACACGCTCGGCAATCTGCCCGGTGGATTGTTGAACTTCGCTTTCCTGTCGCTCAGCCCGTTCCGGCTGGCCGGCCAGAAATACGTGGACATGATGGATATCCTCGACGACGCCGAGGCGTTGAAGAATTTTCTGCGGATGGAGAAATGGATTTTCGACAGCCCGGATCAGGCCGGCGAAGCGTTCCGCCAGTTCGCCAAGGATTTTTTCCAGCAGAACAAGCTGGTCAGGGGGGAGGTGATCATCGGCGACCGGCGGGTGGATTTGCATCATGTCGCCATGCCGGTGTTGAACGTTTACGCGACCCAGGACCATCTGGTGCCGCCGGCGGCGTCCAGGGCGCTGGCCGACTGTTGCGGCAGCCAAGATTATGCGGAATTATCCTTTCGGGGCGGCCACATCGGGATCTACGTCAGCGCCCGCGCCCAGCGGGAAATACCGCCGGCCATCGCCGACTGGCTGCTGGGGCGCTAAATTCCGTTCCGAAGCGGTTCGCGACGGTCGAATCGGATCGGTGGCGGGCGAGAGGGTGAGGGAATGCGTCGATCCTTTCAGCCCGGGTCTTTTTTGCCTCTCCGGTCCTTGTCGGGTTTTTCCCGTTCCGCGGATGAGGCGGCGGGGCTCTCGGCCTGAGCGGGTTGCTGGGAAAAGATGGCCGGATCGCCACCCACCGCCGGCGGGACGTATTGCTGTAGCTTATCGCTGACGCTCTTCCACAACGACAGGTTGTGCTCCACCAGTTCGGTCATCATCGCCAGCGGATTCTTGCCGATAAACGTGCGCATCTGTTCCCGAAACAGGTGTTGCTGGTCCACGAAGGCCTGCAGGCTTTTCTCCAGATAATTGCCCATCATGCCCTGCAAGGTGTCGCCGTAGAAGCGGATGATGTGCGCCAGTACTTCCGTGGTGAAGATCGGATTGCCCTGCTCTTCCTGCTCGCTGATGATTTGCAGCAGAATCCCGCGCGTAATGTCGGTGTTGGTTCGGGCATCGATGACGTGGAAAGCGGCGCGGTCCAATACCAACTGTTTGACGTTTTCGAGAGTGATGTAACTGCTGACAGCCGTATCGTAGAGTCGGCGATTCGGGTATTTCTTGATGATGCGCGGTTCGCTCATGGCAGGCTATGGAAAGAAGCGGCGGCGCTACCCGGCGGATAGCGCCGCGCGACTTGGACTTAGTGATAGTAGAGACCGCCGTTGACGGTGATGTCTTCGCCGGTAATGAAGCCGGCATCCTCAGCGGCCAGGAACGCAACGGTGCGCGCGATTTCGGAAGGTTCGCCCAGACGGCCCGCCGGAATGGTGGCGATGATCTTTTGCAGCACGTCCTCGCGGATGGCTCGCACCATCTCGGTGCCGATGTAGCCGGGGGAAATGGAATTGACCGTCACCCCTTTCTTGATGCACTCCTGCGCCAGCGCCTTGTTGAAGCCGTAGATCGCGGCCTTGGTGGCGGAATAGTTGGTCTGGCCGGCCTGGCCCTTGAGGCCGTTCACCGACGAGATGTTGACGATCCGGCCCCAACCCCGCGCGGTCATGCCCTCGTAGACCTGTTTGGTCATGTTGAAGACGCTGTACAGGTTGGTCTTGATGACCTGATCCCACTGTTCCTGGGTCATCTTGTGGAACAGGGCGTCGCGGGTGATGCCGGCGTTGTTGACCAGGATTTCGATGGGGCCGACTTCCGCTTCGATCTTCTTGCAGACTTCGGCGCAGGATTCGAAGTTGGTCACGTCTCCCAGATAAACCGGGATGTCGAGACCTTCCGCCTTGCGGTCGGCTTTCCACTTATCGACGACTTCGGGTTTGAGGCCGTGAAAGTCGACCGCGACGGGTCGCCGGCCCTGTTCGGCCAGGGCCTTGCACATGGCCGTGCCCAGACCACCGATACCACCGGTAACGACTGCGACTCGAGACATTTAAAGGTTCTCCTCGGTTATTGGTTATCGATCAACTGCGTTCGACGGCCAACGCAACGCCCTGACCGCCGCCGATGCACAGGGTCGCGAGACCCTTCTTGGCGTCACGGCGGACCATTTCGTGCAGCAGGGTCACCAGAATGCGGCAGCCGGAAGCGCCGATTGGATGGCCCAGCGCGATGGCGCCGCCGTTGACATTCACTTTGCCGGTATCCCAGCCCATTTCCCGGTTGACGGAGATCGCCTGCGCGGCGAAAGCCTCGTTGGATTCGATCAGGTCGAGCTGGTCCACGGTCCAGCCGGCTTTCTTCAGACAGGCGCGGGAAGCGGGAATCGGACCGGTGCCCATGATTTTCGGATCGACGCCGGCCTTGGCGTAGGCGGCGATGCGGGCCAGCGGCTGGAGGCCGAGGTCGCGAGCCGCGCCGGCGGCCATGACCAGCACGACGGCGGCGCCATCGTTGATGCCGGAGGCGTTGCCGGCGGTCACGCTGCCGTCCTGCTTGAACGCCGGTCGCAGCTTGGCCAGGCCGGCGACGGTAGTGCCCGCCCGCGGGAATTCGTCGGTGTCGAACACCAGCGGATCGCCCTTGCGCTGCGGGATGTCAATCGGAACGATCTCGTCCTTGAACCGGCCCGCGTCGATGGCGGCCAGCGCCTTGGCTTGGGAAGCGGCGGCGAAAGCGTCCTGTTCCTCGCGGGAGATGGCCCACTGGGCGGCGATATTCTCGGCGGTGATGCCCATGTGATAGTGATTGATGGCGCAGTGCAGACCTTCATTCAGCATCGAGTCCACCAGCCTGGCGTCGCCCATGGTCGTGCCGCGCCGCGAACCCAGCAGCAGATGTGGGGACAGGCTCATGTTTTCCTGGCCGCCGGCGAGCACGATCCGGTTGTCGCCATCGCGGATGGACTGGCAGGCCAGATGCACCGCCTTGAGCCCGCTGCCGCAGACCTTGTTGATGTTCAGGCAGGGCGTCTCGATGGGCAGACCGGCATTGAGCGCGGCGGTGCGCGCAGGGTTCTGACCGGTGCCGGCGGTGAGCACCTGGCCGAGGATGACCTCATCGATCCGGGCTGGCTCGACCCCGGTTTTGCGCAGCAGATCCTGGATGACCCTGGCGCCCAGGATATTGGCCGGGACCGTCGACAGGGAACCCATGAAATTGCCAATCGCGGTTCTGGCGGCGGCGACAATGACCACATCTTCCATCGAGTGACCTCCCGATAGCCTCTAAATGCAATGTATCGCGGGGAGACGTCTTGCATCGCGGGAAACGACACGGGGCGATGCAAGGGTGAAGAGACAAACGTGCAAGGGCGCTTTGGATATTGGCGGACCGTTGCCGGTGAAAACCGGGAAAATTCCTAATTATTAAGCGCAGCATATTGAAGCCTACCGTAATTCTTGTCAACCGATTCGGATATCGAGAGCGGACGGCCCCGAAGTTTCTCGCTGGCTTTCATCCCCGGGATTTGCGCCGGAACGCCGGGGTTCAGCGAGGGCCGGATGCCGGCGGAGCGGGCAGTAATTCAAAGTAAACCAGCAGGGTCGTTTGCAGGGCGCGACAATTATCGTCACTGATCATGAAAAACCGCCGCTCCCGCTGGCGGGTCAGACCTTCGAAGTTGTCGAGCAGCCAGCCCTGGTCGCTGTTGAATACCGCCACGTCGGCTACCCGCAACCTTGCCGCCTTTCCCGGCGCTGGCAATCGGGTCCGGCGCAGGCTGATGGCGAAGGGACGCAGCGGGGAGACGAAAGCGCGTTCCAGCGTCAGCAGACTCCCGTCCGGCAGGGCTTCCATCGCCACCAGGGCGCTGCCGGGCGCGCTGCCGAGCGGGTAGAGCCAGAAACGGCCATCGCCGGTGAAGATGCGGATCAGATCGGCCGGATCGTTGCGCAACGGGGTTTCGGAACCGGTCAGAACACCCCAGCGCGGATCGAGGGTCACGGCTTCCAGCGCCTGATTGGGTTCGCGATAGTTGCGGGGATTGCGCAGCGTGGCCGGCAGCGGTTCCTCGCCCCGCCACTGACCGCTGGTGTCATGGCGAATCACGCGCGGTTTCATCTCGAACGAGATCAGCAATTCCGTGTCGCCCTGAATGCCGTTGTCGCCACGGCGAATGGTCAATCCCTCGGCATCGTCGAAGGGCGGGCGCACCGGTTTGCCGGTGGCGTTTCGCAGGGGATGGGCGGCCACCGCCCGCGCGCCGGTTAGGTAACCCTGCTCGTCGAACGCCGGTTGCAAATGGAACAAGGTCCCCTGGTCGGAAACGGCGTACAGCAGATCTTCATCCTCGTCCCAGGCCAGCCCGGACAGGCCGCACAACGGCAAGTCGTCGATCTCGGCATCCATCAGCCGCAGCGCGCCGAGCAGCCGGATATCGCCGTAGGTATCGCCAGGAGCGACTCGATCATTCAGCAAAACGGGAGTCGCCTCGAACTTGCGGGACATGCAGGCGCCGGTGAATAGCGCGAGGAGCAGGGCGAGGAACAATACGAAACGCAGCATGAGCACTCCGGTGCGACGATTGCAAAGCTCGACATGCTACCATTTCAACAGCATTTTGTTTCGATGGGCTTCCCGCCCGTACCCCTGCGATCAAAACAAAGGCAAAGGCATGAACGTACCGGTCTGGAACCCGGCGCTTGAATTCATGGAGCGGGACGCGCTGGAACGGTTGCAGCTGGCCGCCCTGCGCAAGACGCTGGTCTGGGCGCTGAAAACGCCGTTTTACCAGCGCCGGCTGGCCGACGCCGGTCTGAAGCACCCCGAGGACATCGCCAGTTTGCGGGATTTGCGAAACATTCCCTATACCACCAAGGACGATCTGCGCGGGGCCTATCCCCATGGGTTGCTCGCGGTGGAACTGGAGCGGACGGTGCGCTTGCATACCTCCAGCGGCACCACCGGCATGCCGACCGTGATCTATCACACCCGGCAAGACCTCGATCACTGGACCGAACTGGTCGCGCGCTGCATCGTCGCCACCGGCGCCACCGCCCGCGACGTGTTCCAGAACATGACCAGCTACGGGCTGTTCACCGGTGGGCTCGGTTTGCATTACGGCGCGGAACGGGTCGGAATGCTGGTGATTCCGGCCAGTTCCGGCAACACCAGCCGTCAGCTTCAGCTCATGAAAAACTTCCGAACCACCGTGGTTCACGCCACCCCCAGCTACTTGCTGCACCTGCACGCATCGCTGGCGGGCGAGGGCGTCACCCCGGACCAGCTTGGCTTGCGCAAAGCGTTCATCGGCGCCGAGCCGCATTCGGAACAGACCCGCCGCAAGATCGAGGACTTGTTCGACATCGACGCCTACAACTCCTACGGTCTGAGCGAAATGAACGGTCCCGGTGTGGCCTTCGAGTGCGTTCACAAGACGGGCCTGCACTGCTGGGAAGACGCCTACATTCTGGAGATCGTCGATCCCCGGACCCTGCAACCGCTCCCCGAGGGAGAAACCGGCGAAATCGTGATGACCACCCTGCAACGGCAGGCCACGCCGCTGCTGCGCTATCGCACCCGCGATCTGTCGCATCTGGTCGGCGGCAACTGTCCCTGTGGGCGTACCCACCGTCGGCTGGCGCGGATCAAGGGGCGCAGCGACGACATGCTGATCGTCAATGGGGTCAACATTTTCCCGTCCCAGATCGAGGACATGTTGATGAGAATTCCCGAGGTCGGCACCAATTATTTGATTCAACTGGAAAAGCGTGGCTCGTTGGATCGGCTTCTGGTCAAGACCGAGCTGAACGCCAGGCTGTTCACCGGGGATCCGCGCGCGCTGGACGATCTGCGCGACCGCATCGGCGAGCTGTTGCGTTCGGCCATTCTGGTCAAGCCGACCGTCGAGCTGCACGAGCCGGGCAGCCTGCCGGTATCCGAGGGCAAGGCCAGGCGGGTGGTGGATTTGCGGCCCGCGTTCTGAACGGATGGGAGCGTGACGATGGCGGAGCAACTGAGCGTGTTCATCGACAACCAGCCGGGGCGACTGAATGCGGTTACCGGCATTCTGCGCGACCACGGGATCGACATCCGGGCGATGACCATCGCCGATCACCGGGATTACGGCATAGTGAAGCTGCTGGTGAACGACCCCCGCGGGGCGCAACGGGTGCTGACCGGACAGGGTTTTGCCGCCGCGCTCAAACCGGTGCTGGCGGTCGCCATCGCGGATCGTCCAGGCGGTCTGCACGAGCTGCTGGAAATCCTGGCCGAACACCGGATCAACGTGCTGGACGCCTATGGCTTCGTCAGCGAGCCGCACCGTTGGGCGGTCTGGTGCATGGAGGTCGTCGATCCGGTGGAGACCGCCCGACTGGTCACCGCGCAGGGTCTGCGGGTGCTGGACGACGGCGAGTTGTATGGTCTGTAGGTGAAAGGCGGCATCCGCGCGAAGTCATTGTTGGTAGAAGATGCTTTGGCGGCGCTGGTCGCGGGCGTAGTGTGGCGCGACCGCATCCGATTTTCATGTACGGCCCCCAATCACTCGGCGCGACGTGCTATATGTTTTCAAATACGTCTGGCGTGCGACCTGACTCCAGAGGTGACCCATGGCGAACCCAACCCCTGCTTTCGATGTTAAGCTTGTTCAGGGGAAACTCGTGACCGTCGGATACCTACCGGTGGGCGGTGACGATGGGAAATGGGGCGGAGGGTCAAAGCGCGCGCTGATCCGGTTCAAAAGGCGCGCCGCGAAATCCCGCTATCGGATTTCCCAAACCAGCGGTGGTCGAGCGGATTGCGCCATTTCCGACCTGTTTGCGGGTGCGGTCAACGATACCGTCGATCCCGCGACAATCGCCGAACTCGACAAGTGGATCGCGAGAAAGTGGAAGGCGCCGCTCGGGCGCTTCACCTTCAAGGATATCGCGGGCGGAAAGCTGCGCGAGGATGTCGCGGACGAATGGACGAAACTCGTCACCAGAGTCAAAGGGCTCGGTGGAACCATCGACCAGCCGTATGGCGACACGAAACGGCATCCCGGAAGAACAAGCAAGTCCGGGGCGAGCAGCTTCAGTTTCCATATGGCTGGCCGTGCCGTGGACATCAGTCAAGCCCTCGGCGGGCCGCCGAATCAACGCTATTACATCGCGAAGGAGTCCGACGGAACGGGTACTGTCTGGCGTATCTACTGCAAAACCGACAAACAGGACGGCACCCAGGGCAAGCACTATAACGAGGGCGACGTGGAGTGCTGGAGCTTCTGGGGTAAAAAAGCCTACAAGATCCCTGAAGGTCACTACATCGATCTCACCACCGAAATCGAAGCTAACGGCCAGTTCGAACGTATTCGAGCCCAAACCGGTTGGGAGAGTAACACCAATAAGCCCGAATGGTGGCACTTTCAGTGGAAACCCGACAAACAGGAAACCTTTGGCGATGAACTGGAACTGGTGGGTTACTCGGAGAAAGATATCAAAGCCGCGGGCTACACGGAAGCCGATCTCGACCGCAAGCCAGGTTGAGCGCCGTGCCGCCCTGCTCGCGCTGCTGCTGGCTTCGGGCCTGTGGCGGCATGGAATCGCGGAAACGGCACTGGAGCCCCGCGTTCTGACGGGTGTTCTGAATGCGCCGCTTGCGGAAACCCCCGGTGCGCGGCCGAATGCGGTTGCGGCGGGCAACGTCGCCCTCGTCGTCGAATCGCGCGTCGAAGACGGGCGTCCGTGGTTTCGCCTCCTCGTCTCCGACGGTTCGCACGGCTGGACCGTGGCCACGCCGGAAAACTTGCAACCGGCCGTCATCCACCCCGTTATCGATCCCTTCGTCCTGCTCGAACACAACCCCGATGAGACTCCCATCGAGGCGAGTTCTCAAATCAAGGTGGAATCCGCGACCGGCCAGGTCCTTGGCGCCAGCCGCCGAAGCCAACCAGCTTCTCTCGAAGCGATGCGAATCCCCGAGCGACTCAACCCCGCGATTCAGCCCTGGTTGTGGTTGAAGTTTGGCGAATCGTCGGGCTATGCGCCCCTCGACTGGGTCGCGATCGATTGGGGTTCCACCGCCGCCCGCGACGGCGCGCTTGCGACCGCCGTCGATCATCTGGCGCTGCGGGGCGTGATTCGGAAGCCGTTTCTCACCCCCGTTGCCGATCTCCTGACGCGCGCCGCGCCCAAACGCTCCGTGCCCGTTCAGGTCTTGAGCGACGACGGTGTTTCGCGGCACGAAACTATCCCGGACGTGGATTGGACGCGGCCGGAAATGCTCGTTCGCCTGGATGTGAGACGCGGCGGTATCGATAGCTTGGTCGTCTATGCCGTATCGGATCGAGCACGACTTTTCTCCTTCCGAAATGGCGATGCTTCCCCGGTGAATATCCTGGTCGAAGAGGATCACCCGTTTGCGAACCAGGTGGAAACCCGCGATCTGGACGGCGATGGAAAGCCGGAATGGCTGCTTGAAGTGGTCTCCACGTATGGGGATGGCTACTATTCCCGACTCTGGGTATTGGCTGGAAATAGCGTTGAATCGGCGGTGAAATTGGCTACCGTTCCGCTTTCCCGATCATCCGGCGAGAGCGACGGCGAGATCGAAGCCGCCTGGTGGCTCGACCCCGAACACCGTCTCTGGATCGGCCGCGCTGGAAAGCGGCAGACCACCGGTTCTTGCCTGCGGTACGTCAAGCAGACTCTGGTGCCTTGTGGATCGCACCGATCCTTCGCTGTCGCCGTCTTCGCCAGAGAGCCCCGCTTTTCCGTCGCGCGACAAATCTGGTTGGAGCGGCGGGAAACGGTTCCAGCGGGCGTTTTCCCCGTGATCGAGAGGACTGATTTGCGGTGGATCGTCGGCCACCCCTTCCTCGACAAAGACTCTGCTCGCGCGTGGACGAAGCGACAAGCGGGCGCGGAAATGATCGTCTGGCCAGCAAGCTCCGGCAACTCGCGCTAAGGTGCTGGATGCTTGCGGTTTCGTCGGCGAGCCGCACCGTTGGGCGGTCTGGTGCATGGAGGTCGTCGATCCGGTGGAGACCGCCCGACTGGTCACCGCGCAGGGTCTGCGGATGCTGGACGACGGCGAATTATCGCTCGTAGCCTGGTGGCGACGTTCCGGTCGGCGTCATTGGCGGTAGAAAATGCTTTGCAGATACTCGTCGTGCGCGTGGCGCAGCACGACTGCGATCACCGCCGCCACCGGCAGCGCCAGCAGGATGCCGAAGAAACCGAACAGATGGCCGCCGGCCAGCACCGCGAACAGGACCGCCACCGGATGCAGACCGATCCGGTCGCCGACCAGCCGCGGAGTCAGGAACAGATCGCTGATCAGTTGGCCGACGCCGAAGACGATCAGCACCGGAATGATGCTCAGAAAGCTGTGAAATTGCAGTAGGGCGGCGATGCTGGCGGCGACGATGCCGATGATCAGGCCCAGATAGGGAACGAAGCTCACCAGACCCGCCAACAGGCCGATCAGCAGCGAAAACTCCAGGCCGATGATGGCCAGTCCCACCGAATACAAAATCCCCAGCGCTCCCATCACCACGAACTGGCCGCGCAGGAACGCGCCGATCACCTCGTCCGATTCCCGCGCCAGCTTGCTCACGGTCGGCTCGATGCGCCGTGGCAGCAGGTCGCGAACCCTGGCGACCAGCACGTCCCAGTCGCGCAGCAGATAGAACGTCACCACGGGCACCAGCACCAGATTGGCCAGCCAGTTGAAGACCACGGTGGAGGAAGCCCGGAAGGATTCCAGCAGGCCACCGGCCAGGTCGCCGATCTGCTGGGCGTAAGCAATGAGTTGGGTCCGCAGGTGGCCGAGGTCGAACAGTTCCGGGTCGACGCCCAGGGTATCCCGCAGCCAGGGCAGGATATTGGATTGGAACCAATCGATATAGCCGGGCAGTCGCTGCATGAGGCCCCTGAACTGGTGCGCCGATACCGGGATCAGCAGCAGCAGCAGCAACAGCAGTCCCAAAATGAGCGCCCCGAACACGATGGTCACGGCCAGGGAGCGGGACATCTTGCGCGCTTCCAGCCGGTCGATCAGCGGATCCCCCAGATAGGCCAGCAGGGCGGCAAACAGGAATGGGGTCAGGATCGGCGCCAGCAGATACAGCAGGCCGAGAAAGATCGCGCTGAAAATCAGCCAGAAGCGCGTTTTGGATTCGCGGTTCATGCTCTGGATCCTTCGCGGCCCTTGGGCAAACAGCGTAATGTGGTCGAAAAGCGGATTCTTCGCGAGGCAACGTCGCGGGCGCTACTGTAATATAATTTCGTCGGACCCATAAGCCTGGTTGCTGGCCGGTGGGGTTTGCGCTGGTCGGGCGCGGCCTGTTCCCGGTATGACTCCAACTCCCGCTGCCCTGACGTGAGGTGCGTTCATGAAGGACATCTACTTCGCTCGCCAACCCATCTACAATCGCGACTTCCAGGTGGAAGGGTACGAACTGTTTTACCGGCAGGCGGGGGCCGATTCCGCCCAGTTTCTCGATGCCGAGATCGCGACCACGCAAGTCGTGCTGGATACGGTCACCGAGGTCGGTCTCGATCAGATCGTCGGTCCGCATCGGGCCTTTATCAATGTAGCCCGCGATTTTATCGTGGGCGGTTCCCTGGCGATGTTCGCGCTGCCGCAACTGGTTTTCGAGGTGGCCGGCAATATCGTCGTGGACGAACCGCTGTTGCGGGTCCTGCGCGAGTTGCGGCAACGGCGCTATCATTTCGTTCTCGATGACTATACGGACAACGAAGCCTATCGGGCGCTGCTGGAGATCGCCGACTACGTCAAGATCGACATGCTCGTCACGCCGGAGGCCGAAGTCCGGCGCCTGGTGCCGCTGCTGCGCCAGCGGAAGATCGCCCTGATGGCGGAGCGCATCGAAACTCAGGCGATTCAGGAGCTGTGCCAATCGCTGGAGTTCGATTACTTCCAGGGTTACCACTTTTCCCAGCCCAAGCTGCTCAAGTTTCGCGGCGTGTCCGCCAACCAGTTGGCCATATTGCAATTGGTCAGCAAGCTCTACAATCCCGACATCGATCTCAAATCCATCGAGGCGCTGATCAGTCAGGATGTTTCCCTGAGCTACAAGCTGTTGCGTTATATCAATTCGGCTTACTTCAATCTGCCGCGCAGCGTCGATTCCATCCAACGCGCCGTGGCGCTGCTGGGGATCAAGAAAATCCGGTCCTGGGCCACCCTGATCTCCCTTTCCAACATCGACGACCATCGCAGCGACTTGATCATGATCGCGCTGGAAAGGGCCAAGATGTGCGAATTGCTGGCCGATGCGCTGGGGATCAAGCAGAAGGACACCGGCTTTACGGTCGGGTTGCTGTCGGTGCTGGACGCCATGACCCAGACGCCACTGGAACAGGTCCTGGCGGCGCTGCCGCTGGACGAGGAGATCAACGAGGCGTTGTTGCAGCACAAGGGACTGCTGGGTCGCATCCTGGCCTGCACCCTGGCCTACGAACGCCGCGATTGGGATTCGCTCGATACGCTGGGGCTGGATCCCAGCCAGATCAACGATGCCTACATGACCGCGCTGGCGGAAGCCTACCGGGCCGCTTGCGAATTGCTCAAGGGCTGAAGCGCGGGACTTGCCTTCAGGGAATGGGTTTGTTGCCGTCCGGTCCCTTGCGCCAGGCGCGCCGACCCCATTGCCACATGTAAGCCGCCCCGCTCCAGCAGGTCGTCAGCGCCGTCAGGTAGATGAGTCCTGTCAACAGCCAGGCAGGCAGGGGTATCATTCCGTAATTGACGATCACCACGAACACCAGCGTCAATTGCAGCAGGGTGTTCAGTTTGCTGATGATCAGCGGACTGGCCTGAAAACGCTCGATCAGCGCATGATAGCAAAGCGCGCCGACGACGATGATCGCGTCCCGCGCGATGACCAGCAGCACCAGCCAGACCGGGAGTTCGTGCAACCAGCCGAGCGTCAGGATCGCGCCCAGCAGCAGCAGTTTGTCGGCGATGGGATCGAGCAGGCCACCCAACTCGCTGGTCCAGCCGAAGCGCTTGGCCAGGAAGCCGTCCAGCGCATCAGAAACGCCGGCGATGACGAACAACAGGAGGGCCGCCTCGTAGCGTTCCTGCAACAACAGCCACAGGAAGGGCGGCACGAGCAGAATCCGCAGGCCGGTGATGAGATTCGGTATGTCGCGGGTCTTGAAGGGCAGCGATGCCACGATGCTAGCGCCGTACTCGTTTGGGGTTGAGGCGGAGTGCCAGGGACCTCGGCGAAGTTTGCGCATCGATTCCAAGCATACATGATTGAGTGTGTCCGGGCCAGACGACAACCTGGCGGTGCAACCGGAATGGGCTGGTGGACGAACTGGAGCCGCGCTCGAGCAAGCCGGCGGCCTGGGAGAATGCGAAATGACCGAACCAACTCGCGCCAATCGACTCGTTCAGGCGTACAACCGCATGATCGAGCGGGTGAAGATCCATCTGGAGGAACTCGAACAGGCCGAAAAAGCCGCGTTTCCGCGCCTGAACGCCAGCATCGAGCACGCGGCGGAAAAGGCGGTGGAACTGGGCGAACTGACTCGCGAGGAAGCCCGCCTGATCGGTGATTATCTCAAGCGCGATCTGGAGGACGCCGGTCAGTATCTGGCCACCACGGGCCGCGATCTGCGCGCCTGGCTGCGGTTCGATCTGGAATTGCTCGAGGATCGCCTGTCGGATTTTTTCCAGCGGGGCGTGGATCAGTCGCGGCTCGACTTGCTGGCGTTCGAGGCGCCGGCCGACGTCGAGCCGGAACGGTATCGCAGCGGCGAAATTACCGGTCCGGGCACCTTGCAGTGCGAGGAATGCGGCGAACCGGCCGTCTTTCACGCGCCCGGACTCATCGAACCCTGTCCGGCCTGCGGCGGCAGGAACTTTGTACGGGTCGCCGAGGGGAGTGGGGAGCCGCCGGACGGCGCCTAGGTAAAAACCCCGACCGGGCTTGTAAATCGTCCCGATTTACCCGGCCGCTGGAATACCGTTAACTAACGAGCGCTTAAGCTGGTTTCTACAGCGAAGCGTGTTTTAAGCTCAATATCCTGTACTTTAACCGCCAGCCGGATTCGCTGGCGGTTTTTTTATGCCTCGATTCCGGCACGGCGAATATTGTACCCGCCAGGATGACCGACGCGGATTCGCGCGCGACCGCCGCGCGGCTTTACCCGGTCCTCGTCCACGCTTAAGATATTGTTGAAATTTTCAACAATATTCAGGAGCCATCCTCATGGCCACCGTCAACTTCAGCGTTCCCGACGAGGTCAAGCAGGCATTCAACGAGACCTTCAAAGGTCGGAACAAGAGCGCCATCATCGCCGAGCTGATGCGCGAAGCCGTCGAACGCGCTCAGCGTCGGCAACGGCAAAGCGAGGCGGTTGACCGCATTCTGGAGCGGCGCAAACATACTCCACCTGTCACCGCGGAAGAATTGCGCGCCGCTCGCGAGGAAGGACGCCCATGATCCGCTGCGTAGTGGATGCCAGCGTCGCTATCAAGTGGTTTTTCCAGGCGGCGGACGACGAAGACGATCTCGAACCCGCCATAGCATTGCTTCGCGCCAACCAGGATGGCGGGGTCCTCTTCTTTCAGCCGCCTCATTTCATGGCCGAAGTGGCCGCGGTGCTGGCCAGAAAAAAACCGCTGGATCAAGCCAGGGCGGATGTGAACGATCTGCTCGACCTCGATTTGCGGCGGGTGGAAAGCACGGCGATCTACATGACCGCCTGCGACCTCGCCATTCGCCTGAATCACCACCTGTTCGATACCCTCTATCACGCCGTGGCCCTGCACACGACCGAGGCCACCCTGGTCACCGCCGACCGGCGCTATTTCGACAAGGCCCGACCCGTTGGCCAGGTCGTGCTGCTGGGTGGTTTGAACCTGCCTCAGCCGGAATGAATGAACTACGAGTGCTCTATCGAATTAAATGGTTTTGGGATAGAGCTTTACAGAACAAATGAGAATATTTATCATTTAAATTGCCGTCGTGGCAATGACACCGAAATTCCAGATCCCCGGAGTTGTTCATGTCAAATCCGTTGAAACCAAGCACCATTCTGTCCGCGTTCTGTCTGCTGTCCAGCCTGTTGGCGCCGCCCGTGCTGGCGAGCGGTGAAGTCAACATCTATTCGGCGCGCAAAGAAGATCTGATCAAACCGCTGCTGGACGATTTTTCCAGGCAAACCGGCATCGCCGTCAACCTGGTGACCGGCAAGGAGGAAGCCCTGTTGCAGCGCTTGCAGAGCGAGGGCGCCAACACGCCCGCCGATATGTTGCTGACCACGGACGCCGGCCGTCTGTCCGCCGCTCGGAAGGCCGGCGTGCTGCAAGCGGTGAAATCCGAGGCGCTGACGGCGCGGATTCCAGCCAGCTACCGCGATCCCGAAGGCTACTGGTACGGCTTGTCGGTGCGCGCCCGGCCCATCATCTACGCCAGGGACCGGGTCAGGCCAGCCGATCTGTCCACCTACGAGAATTTGGCCGATCCGAAGTGGAAGGGCAGGATTTGCGTGCGCTCCTCCGACAGCGTCTACAACCAGTCGCTGGTCGCCGGCCTGATCAGCCATCAGGGCGAGGCCAGGACCGAAGCCTGGGCCAAGGGTTTGGTCGCCAATTTCGCCCGGCCGCCCGCGGGTGGGGATCGGGATCAAATCAAGGCCGTCGCCGCCGGCGAATGCGACGTGACCCTGGCCAACACCTACTATCTCGGCGGCATGGTCAATTCCAGCGATGAGGCGGAGAAGCAAGCGGCGGCCAAGGTGGCAGTGTTCTGGCCCGACGCCCAGACCACCGGCGTCCATGTCAACGTCAGCGGAGCCGGCATCACCGCCCACGCCCGTAACCGTGACAACGCCGTCAGGCTGCTGGAATTTCTGGCCGGCGATTCGGCCCAGCGCTGGTACGCCGAAACCAACAACGAATATCCGGTCAATCCGGCCATTCCGCCCAGCGCCACGCTCAAGGCCTGGGGCGAATTCAAGGCCGACACCCTCAACGTCGCCAAGCTGGGCGAACTGAACGCCACCGCCGTCCAGGTGATGGATCGGGCGGGGTGGAAATAGACTACCCTCACCCCCAGCCCCTCTCCCATAGGGAGAGGGGCGTCAAGAGTTGCGAATCCAGGAACCCGCTTCAAACGTGACCGTTTCCCCCGAACCGGAGGCATCCACGCCCCCGGTTACCACGCTTCCCGCCGCCGGAAATGGGCTGCTCCGGTGGTTGCGGGCGCGGTGGCTTGGCCTCGACCGCTGGTCCCTGCTGGTGGTCGGAGTCGCTTTGTTGCTGGCGTTGCCGGTCCTGACGGTGTTCGTCGCCGCGTTGCAACCGACTGGTGCGGTCTGGCGGCATCTGGCCGCTACCGTACTGACGGATTACGTCCGGGATTCCATGCTGCTGATGCTCGGGGTCGGCGCGGGCGCGCTGCTGATCGGCGTGCCCGCCGCCTGGCTGACCAGCATCTACGAGTTTCCCGGTCGGCGGCTGTTCGAGTGGGCGTTATTGCTGCCGATGGCGATTCCCGCCTACATCATCGCCTACACCTACACCGGTCTGCTGGATTTCGCCGGTCCGCTGCAGACCGCGTTGCGCCAATGGTTCCACTGGACCCGGCAGGACTACTGGTTTCCCGAAATCCGCTCGCTGCCGGGGGCGGTGGTCATGCTGGCGCTGGTGCTCTATCCCTACGTCTATCTGCTGGCCCGGGCGGCGTTTCTCGATCAGTCGGTCGCCGTGCTGGAAGTCAGCCGCACCCTGGGCGCGGGACCGTGGCGACGCTTTTTCGCGGTCTCGTTGCCGATGGCCCGCCCCGCCCTGATCGCCGGGGTGTCGCTGGTGCAGATGGAAGCGCTGGCCGATTACGGCACGGTGCAGTATTTCGGGGTCGGGACCTTCACCACGGGCATTTTCCGGGTCTGGTACGGCATGAACGACAGCACCGCCGCCGCCCAACTGGCCGCTTTGCTGTTGCTGTTCGTGTTCGCGCTGCTGCTGTTCGAGCGACTGTCGCGGCGACGGGCACGGTTTCATCATATCGGTAACCGGCAGTACCGCCCCCAGCGTCTGCCGCTGGCAGGTCCGGCAGGATGGCTGGCGACCGGGACCTGCCTGCTTCCCTTGCTGTTCGGCTTCCTGATCCCGGCGGGACAGTTGACGGCCTGGGCGCTGCGGACCGCGCCGCGAGTGGTGGACGGGCGTTTCCTGCAATTACTCGTCAACAGTCTGCTGCTGGCGCTGGGCGCGGCCCTGCTGGCGCTGGCGCTGGCAGTGTTGCTCGGTTACGGTCAGCGGCTGCGGCCCCGGCCACTGGTGCGATTGGCGGTGTGGAGCGCCGGACTGGGCTACGCAGTGCCCGGCACGGTGGTCGCCATCGGCGTGATGCTGCCGTTTGCCGCGCTGGATCGCAGCGTGGATGCCTGGGCGCGCGAATGGTTGGGTCTGTCCACCGGCTTGTTGCTCAGCGGTACGCTGACCGCTCTGTTGTTCGCCTACTGCGCCCGGTTCCTGCCGGTGGCGCTGCACAGCGTCGAAGCGGGTTTGACCCGCATCCGGCCCAGCATGGACGATGCCGCCCGCTCGCTGGGTTCGACGCCAAGGGGGGTGCTGTGGCGGGTACATATCCCGATGCTGCGCGGCAGTCTGCTGACCGCCGTGTTGCTGGTGTTCGTGGACGTGCTCAAGGAATTGCCGGCGACCCTGATTCTGCGTCCGTTCAATTTCAACACCCTGGCGGTGCGGACCTACGAACTGGCCTCCGACGAGCGACTGGCGGATTCAGCCAGTTTCGCGCTGGCTGTCGTACTGGCCGGCATCGGCCCGGTCATCCTGCTCAGCCGCGCCATCGGTCGTGCGAGACCCGGATATGACCCCGTTCCTTGATTTGACCGACATCGATGTCGCCTATCCGCCCAAGCGGGTGGTTCAGGAGGTGTCGCTGCGGATGCACTGCGCCGGCATCGGCTGCCTGCTCGGTCCCAGCGGCTGTGGCAAGACCACGCTGTTGCGCGCCATTGCCGGCTTCGAGCCGTTGCAACGGGGTTCCATCCGGCTCGAAGGCGTCGAACTCAGCCGACCCGGCTGGACCCTGCCGCCGGAGCAGCGGCGGATCGGCATGATGTTTCAGGATCTGGCGCTGTTTCCGCACCTCACCATCGCCGACAACGTCGCCTTCGGCCTGCGCGGCTGGAAAGCGGCGGAACGGCGGGCGCGAGTGCGCGATCTGTTGCGGCTGGTCGGGCTGGACGAGTACGCCAGGCGTTATCCGCATCAGATTTCCGGCGGCCAGCAGCAACGGGTGGCGCTGGCCCGGGCGCTGGCGCCGCGTCCGCGCCTGTTATTGCTGGACGAGCCGTTTTCCAGCCTGGACGTGACCCTGCGCGAGGATCTGGCGCGCGAGATCCGCACCATCCTGCTGCGGGAAGGCATCGGCGGGCTGCTGGTCAGCCACGATCAGTTCGAGGCGTTCGCCTTCGCCGACGAAATCGGCGTGCTGCATGAAGGTCGGTTGTTGCAGTGGGACAGCGCCTACAATCTGTACCATCGCCCGGCGGACCGCTTCGTCGCCGATTTCATCGGCCAAGGGGTATTGTTGACCGGTCGGATCGGGGAGGGGAGTCGGGTGTGCACGGAACTGGGTCACATTGGCGGCGTATTGCCAGCCGGTTGCGCACCGGGCGACCCGGTGGAGGTGCTGGTGCGGCCGGACGATGTGATTCACGACGACGCCAGCCCGCTGAACGCGGAAGTGGTGGAGCGGACGTTCCGGGGCGCGGAGTTCCTGTACACTCTCAAGCTGCCCAGTGGCGCGCGGTTGCTGTGCCTGGCGCCCAGCCATCACAACCACGCGCCGGGGCAACGCATCGGCATCCGGCTGGACATCGACCATCTGGTGATGTTCCGGCGGGGGAATGGATGAGAAATTTGCGGCCCCAAAAGCAAGAATGAAAAATTCCCCCCTTTGCAACAAGGGGGGCGAGGGGGATTTCCTTGCTTCAGCGCGTTTGCACGTTGCTTGCGCCGCCGCTACGCTTGTCTCATCCGCGTTCGCCGTTTCCGGGCCTGCGGCGCTTCAATCCCGAGGATGCGCCGATTTTCTTTGGCCGCCACCGGGAGGTCAAAGGCTTGCTCCGCAAGTTTGCCGATCCCGCCCACCGTTTCATCGCGGTGTTGGGCGCTTCGGGGTCCGGCAAGTCGTCGCTGGTGGCGGCGGGCCTGATTCCCCGGTTGGAGGCCGATGCCCTGCCCGGCAGCAAAGATTGGCCATGGCTGGAGTTCACGCCGGGCGGCGTCAAGGGCGATCCTTATCCCATCCTGGCCGCCCGGTTGGAGCCTTTGCTCAAACATCACGGTTTGCGGGTATCGGAGATTACCGAAACCCTGGAAACCGAGCGGGGCTACGGCCTCATCGAGCTGGCGGAGCAGGTATTATCTAACCTGCCCGCCCCGGCGGAATTGCTGCTGTTCGTGGATCAGTTCGAGGAGTTGTTCACGCTCACGCGGGACGCGCTGCGCCAGCCGTTCGTTCAGTTGCTGACCACGACCGCGCGGTCGTCGCGGGTGCGCGTCGTGGTGGCGATGCGTGCCGATTTTCTTCACCGCTGCCTGGATTATCCCGGACTCGACCGACTGCTGAGCGCCAACGCCTATTTCCTGGGACCGCCGGGACCCGGCGCGCTCTACGAGATGATGACCGGACCGGCGGCGAAGGCGGGGCTGGAATTCGAGGAAGGGCTGGTAGAGCGCATCTTGGAGGGTACGGGCATCGGTTCCGGCGCCTTGGCGTTGCTGGCCTTTGCGCTGCACGAACTGTATGAGTCCCGCACCGAAAATGGCCGGCTGACGCACGGGGCTTACGAGCGCTTCGGGGGCGTCCAGCACGCCATCAGCCAATGGGCCGAGGACACCTTTCAACGTCTCGAAAGCGGCGCGCAAGCGGAACTGGTCCATGTGTTCCGGGAATTGGTGCAGGTGGACGAGCGCGGCGTGGCAACCCGACAACGGGCCTCGCTACCGGCGCTGGGTGACTCGCCCGCCGCACGCGAGTTGATCGACCGGTTTGTGGATGCCCGCTTGCTGGTGCGCGAGCCGGGCGAGGACGGCTTGCCGGTGGTGGAAGTGGCGCACGAGGCCCTGTTTCGCAACTGGCCCCGGTTGAAACAATGGATCCAGGACACGGCCGACGATCACCGGCTGCGCCGGCAAATCACCCAACTGGCCGCGTACTGGCAAAGCCACGACCGCAAGGCCGAACACCGCTGGCCCGACGAACGGGTGGTCGAGGTGGTCGCCATGCGGGAGCACCTCAAGCTGGAGCCCAAGGATTTCACCGCACTGGAACGAGACTTCCTCGGCCCCCTCGACCGCCAGCGGATGCTGGCCGCGCTGGACGATCCGGCCACTTCGCACGAGCAGCGCGCCATCATCGGCGTGCGCTTATCGTTGCTGGGCGATCCCCGTCCCGGCGTGGGACTGCGCGCCGACGGACTGCCGGACATCGTCTGGTGTAAAGTGCCAGGCGGCCAAGTGACGCTGGAAGAGGATGCCGGCACTATAAATAAACTCTTTCAACATATCCTTCAGGGCGACGAGGTGACGCCGAAGGAGAATGCTGGTACCTTTCTCGTTGAAACCTTCCACATCGCCCGATATCCGGTGACCTACCGCCAGTACCGCGCTTTCTTGGAAGCGTCGGATGGTTTCAACAATCCCGCTTGGTGGAAGGGCTTGTGGTTTCGGGTTGATAAGCCGGGCCGGCAATTCAACCGGCACGACAATCACCCGGCAGAAAATCTCTGTTGGCTGGAGGCGATGGCATTCTGCCGCTGGCTGAGCGCCAAATTGGGCTACGAAGTCCGCTTGCCCGCCGAGTGGGAATGGCAACAAGCGGCAACCAGTGGTAACCCGGTGAACGTGTATCCTTGGGGCGTGGAATGGGATAAGAATCGCGCCAACACCGCTGAAAGCGAACTGGGCCGCTCTACGGCGGTAGGCTTGTACCCGCAGGGAGCGTCGCTGGTGGGCGCCCTGGATATGAGCGGCAATGTATGGGAATTTTGCCTGAACGAATACGACCAACCTCGGAATGCCGCTTTGGCGGGCGACGCCCGCCGGGTGGTGCGCGGCGGATCCTGGCGCGATGTCCGGTTCGGCGCGCGCGCCGTCGCCCGCCACTTTGGGACTCCTACCGCCCGCGATGTCAACTGTGGTTTTCGTTTAGCGCGCGCGTCCCCCATCCGGGACACTGGACACTGAGCGCCGCGTAGCGGTAAAAGCGCGCGTCGCGCGCTTCGCGCGATTTTTTACGCCCTCCCGTCCGGAAAAATCAGGCTTCCGGAAGAATGTTGAGAGAGCGCTTGTCGTTCAGGCGATAAACCGAGAAGTCGCGGCGATCCAGGGTAAACACGGTCTCGATATTTTCGTGCTCGGCCAAGTACACCAAGCAGGCGTCCGCAAGCTGGGCGCCCAGCTCGCGATAGCGATGCAGGAAGGCGGCGATCCAGGGCGCGGCGGTTTCATCCAAAGTCAACAGCTTCAGCAAGCCGGTTTCAAAGCCTTGGAAGAGTCGTTGAATCGCTAGGGGTTCTTTTCGAAGCAGCCAGGCGGCTTCGGTGAGGACCGGCCAGCAGGTGAGCAGGGGTGGGCTTAGCTCACGGAGTTGCTCGACACAGACCCGGTGATAGTCATCGCGTCGGGAAAGGATGGCGACGAGCGGACCGGTATCGAGCAGGACTCGGGAAATCATTCCTTGCCGAATCCCTCGAAGTACCGGCGATTGGTGCTGAGATCGCCGGGGAGATGATCCAGCATCCCCACGATGCCCAACCGCTGGGCGATGTCGTAGCAACTGATCTCGTGGTTGGCGGCCGCTCCGCGCGCGTCGGGAACGGTGACGGTGACTTCCTGGTGTTCCGCCAGTTCGACCGGTTCCAGGGGGCGGAAAATCCCGTTCTCGTACACCGCCTTCAGGCTTTTGCTCATGGTGTCTGTCATGTTCTGGGTTCGTCGTATTCCAAGGTAACACGGTGGAGGGTCGGCGTCACGCCCGATAACGCCGCGCGCTGCGCGCGGATTTTTTGCAGTCCGCAACGGCGATATGAAACAATGCGCGGGCCGGCTTTGCCGGCGGGGTTCCCCGTGACGGCCCACCGGGTGGTGCGCGGCGGCGCCTGGAACAACAACCAGACCCACGCGCGCGCCGCCTGCCGCAACGACAACGCGCCCGACAACCGCGACAACAACATCGGGTTTCGGCTGGCGCGGGCGTCCCCCATCCGGGGGCACTGGTCAGTGATCGCCGCACGAATGACATTCCCCCTTTGAAAAAGGGGGGTGAGGGGGGATTTCCGAGTGTGAGAAACACCCAAGATGCTGAAATACAACCCCAAACTCAAAGATAACGCCCGCACCCTGCGTTCCGGAATGACGGATTGCGAACAACGACTTTGGTCGAGATTGCGCGGGAAGCAGTTGTTGGGCGTGCAATTCTACCGGCAGAAGCCCATCGGCGATTACATCGTTGATTTCTATGCACCAAAGGCGAAACTGGTGGTGGAAGTGGATGGTTCGCAGCACTTGGAACCGGCGCGGATGGATCATGATCGTCGGCGTACCGCTTTCTTGGAAAGTCAGGGGTTGCGCGTGTTGCGCTTTGATAATCGCCAGGTATTACAGGAGCTTGGTGGCGTGATGGAGGCAATCTATCGGGCGATGGCCAAGGAAATCAGCGAGGGGTATTCGTAAGGAAATCCCCCCTCACCCCCCTTTTTCAAAGGGGGGGATTGCTGCTGACGCGCCAGCACCGCCCGCTTCGAGCATCGGCTCGCCGATCACCTCCTGGAACTTCAGGACGAATTGCAAACCCGGCGCTATCGGCCCGGCCCCTACCGGCACTTTTTCATCCGCGAGGGCAAGCGCCGCAAGATCAGCACCGCGCCGTTTCGGGACCGGGTGGTGCATCACGCGCTGTGCAACGTCATCGAACCGGCGTTCGAGCGCCACTTCATCTTCGACAGCTACGCCAATCGGGTGGGAAAGGGCACGCATCGGGCGGTGGACCGGTTGCAGCAGTTCGCCCGGCGCTATCGCTACGTGCTGCGCCTGGATATCGTCAAGCACTTTCCGTCGTTGGATCACGCCATTTTGCGCGAGCGCCTGGCCGAGGTGATCCGCGACGAGGCGGTGCTGTGGCTGGTCGACGCGATTCTGGCCAGCGGCGTCGGCGTGCTGGACGAGGAATATTCGATGGTCTGGTTTCCCGGCGATGACCTGCTCGCCGCCTGCCGTCCGCGTGGCTTGCCGATTGGTAACTTGACCTCGCAGTTCTGGTCGAACTCCTATCTCGACCCCTTCGATCATTTCGTCAAGCGCGAGCTGCGCTGTCCGGCCTATGTGCGCTACGTGGACGATTTCGCGCTGTTCGGCGACAGCAAGCGGGAGTTGTGGAGCTGGAAACAGGCCATCGTCGAGCGGCTGGCCCGGTTACGGCTGACGGTCCACGCCGGCGCGGCGCAGGTGACGCCGGTCGCAATCGGCATTCCCTGGCTCGGCTTCGTCGTCTATCCCACCCACCGGCGCGTCAAGGCCCGCAACGTGCGCGACTTTACCCGGCGCTTGCGCGCCCGCTGGGCAGCTTACTGCGACGGCGCGATCAGCTTCGGCGAATTCGACACCACGGTTCAAGGTTGGATCAATCACGTGCGTTACGCCGATACCTGGGGCTTGCGCGAGCACGCCCTCGGACAACCCTTGCAGGTTCGGTAGCTCCCTATCCCCGAAAAAAGCGCGCAAAGCGCGCTGCGCGTGCTTTGCCGCTGCGCGGCAATCAGTGACCAGTGTTCCGGATAGGGGACGGCCGCGCCAGCCGAAACCCGATACTATCGTTGCGGTTGTCGGCTGCGTGGCTGTGTCGATAAGTGGTACGCATACCAATCCAGCCGTCGCGCCATGGGCCGCCGCGTACCACCCGGCGGGCCACCGCCGGGTCTTCCCGGCCATCCTCGGTGATGTAGGGATAGGGTTGGTAAAGGCTACCGGTCCAGTCCCAGGTATTGCCCGTCA
>DGFE01000208.1:715-3191 GCA_002391525.1 Competibacteraceae bacterium UBA3908 | reverse complement strand
ACCCGGACAAGGATGCGGCGGTGGCGGCTGAAAATGCCGTGGCGGCGGCGGAGGCGGTGCTTGCGGCAGTCGAAGCCAGTAACCCGGATGATGATTGTAAGAAAGTGCCGCCGGGTGAGCGGTGCGCGTCGTGGCGGGATGCCCTGGTCGCCGCGCAGGATGCCTTGACCAAGGCCCGGTCCGATTTGGCCGCCGCTCAGACCCGCGATGCGCTGCACGAGCCGACGGCCGAATTTTCGCCCGACCCGCTGATCACGGGCGCGAACGGCATCGCGGCCATGACCGTCACGGTGTCCGATCTGTACACCGGGGCGAACACCGGCGGTACGGGCGACGCCAAGGTGGAATTCTTCATCACCACCGTCGGTCCGGAAATCCGCGCCGAAACGCTCGTGATCACCGTGTTGCCGCAGGGGGCGGCAACCGAGGAATAGGGGGTGGATAACCCGAGCTGACGAAATCGGCGGGGAAACCCGCCGATTTTTTTGATGGGAAATGCCATGCCGAATGCAATCCCCCGCGTCTTCCTGATCGGCCCGATGGGCGCCGGCAAGACCACCGTCGGTCGCCGGCTGGCGCAGGTGCTGCGGCGGGAATTCCTCGACAGCGATCACGAAATCGAACAACGCGCCGGGGCCAGCATTCCCCTCATTTTCGAGTTGGAAGGCGAGGCCGGCTTTCGCGCCCGCGAGAAAGCCATGATCGCCGATCTGACCCAGCGTCGGGACATCGTCCTCGCCACCGGCGGCGGCACCATCCTCGACCCTGGCAATCGCCGGTGCCTGGCCGGACGCGGCTTCGTGATTTACCTGCGCGCCTCGGTGGACGAACAACTCCGCCGCACCCTGCTTGACGGCAACCGCCCGCTGCTGAAAACCGCCGACCCCCGGGCGCGGCTGGCGCAACTGTTCGAACATCGCGATCCGCTCTACCGCGAAGTGGCCGATTGCACCGTTTCCACCGAAGGCCGACCGCTCAAACAGGTGGTGCGGGATATTCTGCGCCTGCTGGAATACGATCAACCCTGAAACGTCCTCACCAACAGTCCAGTCCTGATGAAAACGCTCCACGTCGAACTCGGCGACCGTCGCTATCCCATCCACATCGGCCCCGGCCTGCTGGAGCGGCCGGACTTGCTGCGTCCTCATATTCCCGGCCAGCAGGCGCTGGTGGTCAGCAATGCCACCGTCGCGCCGCTGTACCTCGACCGCGCCCGCGCCGCGTTGGCCGGATTGCGCCACGAGGCGGTGATTCTGCCCGACGGCGAACGTTACAAAACGCTGGAAACGCTGAACGACATTTTCACCGCCTTGTTGAGCCACCGCTTCGACCGCGACTGCACGCTCATCGCGCTCGGCGGCGGGGTGATCGGCGACATGGCCGGTTTCGCGGCGGCCTGCTATCAGCGCGGCGTCCACTTCATCCAGATTCCCACCACGCTGCTCGCGCAAGTGGATTCCTCGGTCGGCGGCAAGACCGCGGTCAACCATCCGCTCGGCAAGAACATGATCGGCGCTTTTCATCAACCGCGCTGCGTGCTGGCCGATACCGACACGCTGGCCACCCTGCCGGACCGCGAGCTCGGCGCCGGACTGGCGGAAGTCATCAAATACGGGCTGATTCGCGACCTGCCGTTTCTGGAGTGGCTGGAAAGCCATATCGAGCGGCTGCTGGCCCGCGAGACCGCCGCCCTGAGCGAAGCCATCGAACGGTCCTGCCGCAACAAGGCCGCCATCGTCGCCGCCGACGAACGGGAGACCGGCGAACGCGCCCTGCTCAATCTCGGCCATACCTTCGGGCACGCCATCGAGACCGGCGTCGGCTACGGCGAATGGCTGCACGGCGAGGCGGTGGCGGCGGGGATGTGCCTGGCGGCCGATTTGTCGGCGCGGCTGGGCTGGTTGCGCTGGGAACAGGTGGAGCGGGTTCGCGCGCTGCTGGCCCGCGCCGGTCTGCCGCTGGAACCCCCGCCGGCGCTGACCACCGACGACTTTCTGCGGCTGATGGCGGTGGACAAGAAAGTCAGGGACGGGCGATTGCGCTTGATCCTGCTGCGCGATCTGGGTCGTGGCGTCATCGCCGGGGCTGTGGATCCTCAACGGTTGCGGGAAACCCTGGAGGCGGCGCGGCGCGAGTAGAACCGAGGCGCTTGCGCCGCGATCCGTCGTGGCAGTGGGACACGCTATAGCAACCCTGTTTGAGTTGTGGAAACGCTGACCGGTCGAGCTAAATCCCCCCACCGCTTGCGCGGCACCCCCCTTTGCAAAAGGGGGGTCGGGGGGATTTCCCGTCGCGAGTCGGCCACAATTCAGTTAGAAGACCTATATGCCAGCCCGGCGCCGGGGGTATCAGGGTAAAGTTCGCTGCTGAGGATGGGGTAGTCGATCCCGGCCCGCTCCAGTTCGGCGTAGGTGGTCGGCTGCTGCGCCGGATCGATGTCCAGGCCGAGCAGCAAGCCGATCTGCGACAGCGAGAA
>DGFE01000208.1:0-396 GCA_002391525.1 Competibacteraceae bacterium UBA3908 | reverse complement strand
ACGTCCTCCATCAGCAACACTTCCAGTTTGGGCTTGAGGGTCATGATGTCGGCGACCAGCAGGTCTTCCCAGGCGCCGCCGGCCTTGGCCAGAATGCGGCCCGGCTTTTCGCCCTCGATGTCGCGGCTGGTGAGCAGCCCGACGATCTGGCCATCGGCGTCGCGCACCAGCAGCAGCCGCACCCCGCGCTTGATCATCGTTTCGAGCGCCTTGTTCAGCGGCGTGGCCAATTCGGTGGTGTAGGCGGTGACCTGGCTGAGGTCGGTCATGACCGACAGGGCGGGATCGTCCATGCCGACCTGTTCCGGCAATTGCTGGCGCGGGCGGAAATAACCGGCGCCGCTGTCCAGGCGATGAAAGGGAAGCGGCTGGGACTGGCTCTTATACACATCTCCT
>DGFE01000032.1 GCA_002391525.1 Competibacteraceae bacterium UBA3908 | reverse complement strand
TTCGGCGGCGCGGATGAAGAATTTCATTTCCCGCATTTGTTCTTCGTAGGACAGGGTGGACGGCGTGAATTCTCCGAGCAGCCAGCGTCTGGCGGCGGCGAGGCGCATCGCGTCGCCCGCCTCCGGCGCCCCCGGAGCAACGGTGGGCAACGCCGAAGCCAAACCCAGGACGACGGCGGTTTTCAGGAAAGCCCGCCGCTGGCTGTCGCAGCGTTCGGGTTGCTGGGATGAGATCGGCATCGTTTTTTCCTCGCGGTTGGTGCGCTTGCGGCTGTCACCGGAAAACGGGGAAGCAGGCGCTACTCTCCCGTTTCCCTTGCCGATCAACGGAAGTTGACGTTACCCGGGTCCTGCAGGGCCAGATACAGCAACCCCGCCAGCACCGCGCCGACGATGGGGCCGACCACCGGAATCCAGGCGTATCCCCAGTCGCTGTCGCGCTTGCCGCCGGGGATGGGCAGCAGGGCGTGCATGATTCTTGGGCCGAGATCGCGCGCCGGGTTGATGGCGTAGCCGGTGGTGCCGCCCAGAGACAAGCCAACCGCCAGCACCAGCAGACCGACCGGCAGCGCATCCAGCGCGCCCAGGCCGAACACCGACACCGCCAGGAACAGCACGGCGAACACCAGCACGAAGGTTCCGAGCGCCTCCGAAATCAGATTGGCGGCGGTATCCCGAATGGCCGGTCCGGTGCAGAACACGGCCAGCTTGTGGTCCTGATCCTCGGTCGCGGCGAAATGCGGCCGGTAGAGCAGCCAGACCAGAAAGGAGCCGATGAAGGCGCCAAGGAACTGGGCGACAACATAGGCGGGAACGCGCGCCCATTCAAACTTGCCGGCGACCGCCAGTCCCACGGAAACCGCCGGATTGAGATGAGCGCCGCTGAACGCCGCCACGGTGAACACCGCCACGAATACCGCCATGGCCCAACCCCAGGCGATGACGATCCAGCCGGAATCCTGGCCCTTGGTATCCTTGAGGACCACGTTCGCCACCACGCCATTGCCCAGCAGAATCAGCAGGGCCGTACCAATGACTTCGCCAAGAAACGGATTCATCGCATTTTTCCTCTTGTGGTTCTCTCACCATCGATTCACGCCGCGCCGGCCACGGCCTGGCCGGATTCCACCTCGCGCGCGCTGGCCTGCCGCGTCGCCGACGGCTCCCGAAAGTACTCGTCGAATTTTTCCCGGGCCTGATCGCCGAACAGGATTTCGCAAGCCTCCAGCAGGCCCTCGGCGTTACGAATATCTTCCCGACGCACCACCAGGGCGATCTTGGAGCGCCGGCGCAGGAAATCCTCCAGCTTGACGATCATTTCCTGGCGCTTGGCGAGCCGGATTTCGCAGCGGATGTAGTCGGTGCCCTTGATCAGCACTTCCGCCTGGCGGGGGTCTTCGCGGATGTCGGCCAGCAACTCCAGCGCCTGCCGGTCGTAGCGCCGCCACAGCCGGCTGGTGAGAGTCTCGATAGATTCAGGCGAGGTGTAGCCGTCGAGATTCATCAACCGGGCTTGATGAACATACTCCTCGCGCACCGAGGGATGCGGCTCGCCGTACCACTTGTAGTTCCGATGCGGCAGTTCGATCCCCAATTCGGCGACGATGCCGGCCACCTCGTTCCCCACGTTGACGCAGTCGGTCAGCTTGCCGCCGAAGATGCTGAGATGCGCTTTCGCCCGATCCACATCGATCTCGTGCTTGCGGGACAACTGCATCCAGTCCCGGACGCTGCCATCGGCCTTGGCCTTCACCACCAGCGGGCGGACCCCGCAACGCTCGGCGATGATGTCCGCGCGGTTCAATGGCCGCTGGAGATTCAGCCGTTTGTTGATGTTGTCGAGCACGAACTGGCGGTCCTCTTCCGTCACCTCGGTGAAGGGACTCTCGACCCGGGTGTCGGTGGTGCCGATGCAGGTGCGCGCGCCCATGGGAATGACGAAGAACAGGCGGCCATCGTCGGCGAAGAAGGCCAGTATCCGTTGATTGGGCGTGATCCGGGGAACGATCAGGTGGATGCCCTTGGAAAACAGGTGACGATGTTCGGTTTGCTCGCCGGTGCGCCGGTTATGTTCGTCCACGAACGGACCGGTGGCGTTGATCAGCACCTTGGAACGGATCTCGAAGGTCTTGCCGTCGATGACATCCCGCGCCTGGGTGATCCAGAGGTCGCCGTCCCGGCGGGCGCCGAGCGATTCGACGTAGTTGGCGGCGATGCCGCCGCGATCCATCGCCGACCGCACGAACTGAAACACGAAGCGCGAATCGTTGTCGTGCAGGTAGGCATCGGAATACTCGAAGCCGCCGGCGGCGTTTTGGGTGTTGATGACCGGTTCTTCCCGACTGATCGCCCGTTTGAACAACAGGCGCGGGATTTTGGTAAAGCCGTTCCCAAACAGCCAGTACACCCAGGCGCCCGCCCAGAGAAACAGCGGAGACCAACGGAAACCTTTGTCGATGGTGGCCAGAAAGCGGATTTCCCGCACCCGGGAGGGATAGCTGTCGATCAGATGATTGCGGCTCAGGCACAGCTTTCTGACCAGCGCGTAATCGTGGCTCTCCAGGTATTTGATGCCGCCCCAGGCCAGGTTCGACGACTGCTGGCTGGTGAAGCCGGCGAAATCGCGCTGGTCGATCAGCGCTACGCGCGCGCCCTTGCCGGACAGGGCGGCGGCGGCCACGGCGCCATTGATGCCGCCGCCGATGATCAGGACGTCGTAAACCCCCCGATCCAGTTTCTGGATATTGCTTTCACGCAGTTTCATGACATTCTCCGTCGCCGTAACCCTTCACCCCTCTGCCCGCCATCGGAAAGCGGCTGGGGGCGAGGGTTGCGATTTCAAAGACTTACCCCTCACACCCTGGCCCCGTTCACTCGTCGTCCAGCGCCCAGCCCCTGGCCCGCTCGACGGCCTTGCGCCAGCGCCGGAACAGCTTCTCGCGCTCGACCTCGCCGATGCGCGGCGTATAGCGGTTATCGAGTTGCCATTTCTTGCCCAGCTCCGCGCGGCTTTCCCAGAAACCGGTGGCGAGACCGGCCAGATAGGCGGCGCCCAGCGCCGTGGTATCGACGATCCGGGGCACCTCCACCGGTACGCCCAGAATGTCGGCCTGAAACTGTATCAACACGCTGTTGACCGAGGCACCGCCATCGCAGCGCAGTTCTTGCAGGGTGATCCCGGAATCCCGCTGCATGGCTTCGATGACGTCGCGGGTCTGATAGGCCATGCTTTCCAGGACCGCCCGGGCCACGTGCCCCTGAGTAGTGCCGCGGGTGATGCCGATCAGCAGACCCCGCGCGTAGGGGTCCCAGTGCGGCGCGCCCAGACCCACCAGCGCCGGCACGAAGTAGACGCCTTCGTTATGGGGTACCGACCGCGCCAAATCCTTGGTCTCCGCCGCCGACTGGATCATCTTCAAGCCATCCCGCAGCCATTGCACGGCGGCGCCGGTGATGAAGATGGCGCCTTCCAGGGCGTATTCGACCGGCTCGTCGCCGATGCCCCAGGCGATGGTGGTCAGCAGCTTTTCATTACTGAACACCAGCTTATTGCCTGTGTTCATTAGAACGAAGGAGCCGGTGCCATAGGTGTTCTTGGCAAGGCCCGGACGGTGGCAGGCTTGCCCGAACAGGGCCGCCTGCTGGTCGCCGGCGATACCCGCCACCGGAATGCGATGGGTACCGAAAAACATCTCCGGGTCGGTTTCGCCGTAAACACAGGAGGATGGCTTGACCTCGGGCAGGATCGCCCTGGGAATCTCCAGCAGTTCGAGAATTTCCTCGTCCCAGCGCAACTCCCGAATGTTGTAGAGCAGCGTGCGGGAGGCGTTGGAATAGTCGGTGACATGGGCCTTGCCGCCGGTCAACCGCCAGACCAGCCAGCAGTCGATGGTGCCGAAGGCGATCTCGCCCCGCTCGGCGCGGGTGCGCAGTCCTGCCACGTTGTCCAGCAGCCACTTGACCTTGGTGCCGGAAAAATAGGGATCGATCACCAGCCCGGTCTTGCGGCGAACCGTTTCCTCGAGTCCCCGCTCCTTCAGTTCGTCGCAGAATCGCGCCGTCCGCCGATCCTGCCAGACGATGGCGTTGGCGACCGGCTTGCCCGTCGCCCGGTCCCACAGCACCGTCGTTTCGCGCTGATTGGTGATGCCGATGGCGCGCAGTTCGCTGGCGCGAATGTTGGCCGCGCTCAAAGCCTCGGCGATGACCTTGATCGTCACCAGCCAGATTTCCTCGGCGTCGTGCTCCACCCAGCCCGGTTTTGGGTAGTGCTGGGTGAATTCCGAGTAGGCCCGGCTCTTGATCTGGCCCTCGTGATCGAAGATCAGCACCGTGGAACCCGTGGTGCCCTGGTCGATGGATAGTACGTACCCTTCGTTCATGGTCGATTTCCTCCTCTGGCTGCTTCGCCAGCATGATTTTCGCTATTAACTATTTAAGGTTCTGATGTTTTTCAAAAGAAAAATTACTTGAACCAGAATATTGGTCATCTCGACCGGTTTGCCACTTGAAGACCTATCGAAGTTGCTCGACAGACTCAACCACACTCTTGATCCCGATTATAAAGAAAATAAAAGAATGTTCAAGTGAATAATAAGAAAAAAATTTTGGCCAGAACGAACAGTATCGAAAATTAAACGGCCTTGGGGCAGGAAAGGAAATCGGTTCGGCAATGGAACGGGCCGTGGCGTGCGAAGTCTGGCCGAAAATCGAGGGAAATCAGGCGTCGCGCGCCGGCGCGTCGCCCTCGGGGCCGGCCACGAACACCTGAACCTCGGCCTGGGCCAGCAGTTCGGTCATGGCCGCCGGTGGGGGCTGATCGGTGAACAGCATGTCCACCTCGGAAATAGGGCCGAGCCGAACCATGGCGTTGCGGCCAAACTTGCTGTGATCGGTGACCAGCAGCACCTTGCGGGAATTGGCGATGATGGCCTGGGAAACCCGCACCTCGCGGTAATCGAAATCCAGCAGCGTGCCGTCCAGGTCGATGCCGGAAATGCCGATGATGCCGAAATCGACCTTGAACTGCTTGATGAAATCGATGGTCGCTTCGCCGATCACGCCCCGGTCCCGGCGGCGCACCACCCCGCCCGCGACGATCACCTCGAAACTCGGATTGTCGGACAGTAAAACGGCGACGTTGAGGTTGTTGGTGATCACCCGCATATCGGCATGATCCGCCAGGGCCTTGGCCACCTCCTCGGTGGTGGTTCCAATATTGATCAGCAGCGAGGATTGATCGGGAATGTGTCGCGCCACCAGCCGGGCGATGCGGCGCTTCTCGTCGTGATGCAGAATCTGCCGGGCGGGGTAGGCGATGTTTTCGACGCTGGACGGTATGCCGGCGCCACCGTGGAAACGTCGCAACAAATCCAGATCACACAAGGCGTTGATGTCTCGCCGGATGGTTTGCGGGGTGACGTTGAAGTGCACCGCCAAGTCCTCGATGGCAACAGAGCCCGCTTGCCGCACCCGTTGCAAGATTTCCTGCTGTCTCTGATTCAGGTTCATGGCATGGAATCCATGTCGATGCACTCTTCGGCCATCAATGCTCCGCGACGCCCGGCTCCGTCCCGCGCAGTCGCGCCTCCAATTCGGCCAGACGGGCCTCGGCGGCCAACCGGGCTTGCTCGGTTTCCCGATAACTCAGTAACTTCCGGCCGGTGCGGGGATCATGGAAACGAAATACGCCTTGTTCGAGCCGCAGGTCCAAATCCAGCACTTCGCTGTGCAAGCTGAAACCGCCAGGCACGGGCGTGGCGGCGCGCAGGGGCCAGTAATTCCGCTCGATCAGTTGCAACCCTTGCAGCGGAGGATCCAGATAGTCGCCGGTCGGGTCGTATTGCCAATATTCGCGAACACCCAGGTAGGCGTAGATGCCGCGCTTGGCCCCCTGATCCTCGCCACGAGTGCTTTTGGACGTGATTTCGAGCACGAAATCCGGGCCTTTGGGCTCGTTCCAAAGCTTGTAGGAAGGGCGGTCATGATTGGATGCGCCGATCACCACGAACACGTCCGGCGCCACGACAGCCTTGGGGTTGCCCTCTTCGTAGTAAATGAACAGGTTGCCGGAAACGTAGACGTCATCGCGATCCCGGAAATGGCCGCGCAAGGCTTCCACGGCATAGATCAGAACCTCGCGCTGAAAATCGCTTTCCGCCATGGGAAGTCCATCGCTGTCGGGATACTCGATCTCGGTAAAGGGAAAGGCATAAGCGGACATGGAGCGCGCCCTCCGAGGTCGTGAGGTTAAGGGAACGGGTGATTGACCTTGGAATGGATAGACTAATCGCAATCGGTGATGAATTGGAATCCAGCTTGTACAATGGTGAAAATGTCGCCACCATCCTCCTCCCGATGACTCAAAACCTGCAATCTCCGCCCGCCGTGCTGCTGATCGGCCACGGCACCCGGCTCGCCGCCGGCGTCGCCGAATTCCGCGCCCTCGCCGACGAGTTACAGCAGGCGCTACCCGACCGGACCTGTCTGGCGGGCTTTCTGGAACTGGTCGAACCCAGCCTGCCCGAAGCTTTGGAAACGCTGTGGCGGCAGGGCTTCCGCCGCGTCATCGCCCTGCCGGCGCTGCTGATGGCCGCCGGCCACGTCAAGAACGACATCCCGCTCATTCTCAACGCCTTTCAGGCCGAACATCCCGGGATGAGCATCGCCTTCGGCGCGGATCTGGGGATTCATCCCAACCTGCTCCAGGTCGCCCGCGAGCGGATCGAGAGCGTTGAATCCGCGTTCGGGCCGGATTACGACCGGCGGGATACCCTGCTCGTGGTGATCGGGCGCGGCAGTTCCGATCCCGACGCCAATTCCAACATCAGCAAGATCACCCGGATGTTGTGGGAAGGGATGGGCTTCGGTTGGGCGGAAACCGCCTATACCGCCGTCGCCGCGCCGCTGATGGCCGATGCCCTGAAGCGGACGCACCGGCTGGGCTTCCAGCGGGTGATCGTGTTCCCCTATCTGCTGTTCACCGGCCGGCTGGTCGAGCAGGTGCGCGCCACAGTCGCCGCCTATCGGGAACGCCATCCCGAAGTACAAGCGGTGGTCGCGCCTTATCTGAACGCCCATCCGCTGGTGGTCGCCACTTTCCTGGAGCGGTTGACCGAAGTCGAACACGGTGATGCTCATATGAACTGCCAGTTCTGCCCATACCGAACTTCCATCGTCGGGCGCGAGGACTGGCGGGGCGCGCCGCAAACCGGGCATGATCACCACAATGATCACCACCATGGCCATTAAACCCACCCTCACCCCCGACCCCTCTCCCAAAGGGCGAGGGGAGAAATGTACCCTCACCCCCAGCTTTCTCCCCCCTTGAGAGAGGGGCGAGATTTGGAGCCGCCATGCCCCGTTTCGACTATCTCCGCGATCCTGACGAGATTGAGCGCCAGTCGTTCGCCCAGATTCGCCAGTTGGCCGATCTGTCCCGCTTCGACGCCGACCAGCAGCAGGTGGCGATGCGGCTGGTTCACACTTCCGGCGATCCCGGCATCGTCCACGATCTCCACTTCAGCCCCGGCGCGGTCACAGCCGGACTGGCGGCGCTGGCGCAAGGCGCGGACGTGCTGTGCGACATCGAGATGGTCAGCCACGGCATCAGCAAGCGGTATTTGAAAGGTCGGGTGCATTGCTTTCTGAACGCGCCCGAGGTCGCCGAACGCGCCCGCCAAACTGGCGAGACCCGGTCGATGGCGGCGATGGCGGAATGGCCGGCGCATCTGGCGGGAAACATCGTCGCCATCGGCAACGCGCCCACCGCGCTGTTCCGGTTGCTGGACTTACTGGATGAAGGCGCTCCCCGCCCGGTGTTGATCATCGGGATGCCGGTCGGCTTCATCAACGCCGCCGAATCCAAACAGGCGTTGTGGGATATCGCGCCAAGCGAGTTTGAGACGCCCTGCATCACCCTGCTGGGTCGGCGCGGCGGGAGCAGCCTGGCCGCCGCCACGCTCAACGCCCTGGCGCGCATGGCGAATGGGATTCGCTTCTGATGACTGCAACGCTTGACTGGCCCGGCCCGCCGGTGCAGGTCATCGGTATGGGCATGGATGCCGGCGCGTTGGGTCAGTCGGCGCGGGCGGCGCTGGCTCAGGCGGAACTCCTCATCGGCGCGGCGGCGCATCTGGCCGCGTTCCCGGAACTGACCGCCGAAAAACGCTCTTATCCCAGTCCGATGAGCGGCTTGGGAGATTTGTTGCGCGCCAGCTCCGGGCGCCGCATCGCGCTGCTGGCCTCCGGCGATCCGCTGTTTTACGGGATCAGCGGCGCTCTGCTCCGTTATCTGCCGCCCGAACATCTGGTGTTCCACCCAAACGTGACCAGCATCCAGGCGGCGTTCGCCCGGCTGGGCCGACCGTGGCAGCAAGCGCAACCGGTCAGCCTGCACGGACGGCCGCTGGCGAGCCTGCGCGCGGCGTTGCAGGGCAACCGGCTGTATGCCCTGCTCACGGACCGCGACAGTTCGCCGACCGCCATAGCGCGGGTACTGGTCGAAACCGGCTTCGGCGAGTCGGACCTGTGGGTCGCCGAGGATTTGGGGATGCCAAGCGAACGGCTTCGTCAGTTCCAAGCCGTTGATCTGGCGGATGCCGACACCGAATTCTCGCCGCTGAACGTCGTCATTTTGGAAACCCGTGGGCCGGGCGGCATATTACCGGAATTCCCCGGCATTCCCGACGAGCGGTTCAGCACCGGAGCGGAACCGGGCAAGGGATTGTTGAGCAAGCGCGAGGTGCGGCTGACGATTCTCTCGCTGCTCGCGCCGCGTGCCGGCGAGATCGGCTGGGACGTGGGCGCGGGCTGCGGCGGCGTGGCGGTGGAATGGGCGCGCTGGAATCCTTACGGCGAGGTTCACGCCATCGAATGCCATCCGGACCGGCTGGAGCATTTGGGCGTCAACCGCGAACGGTTCGGCGTCGTCGCCAACCTGCATATCGTTCCGGGCCGCGCTCCGGAGGCGCTGGCCGAATTGCCCGACCCGCACGCGGTATTCATCGGCGGCAGCAGCGGCAGTCTGCACGAGATGCTGGATGCGGTCTGGGCGCGGCTGCGACCCGGCGGGCGACTGGTGGCGAGCGCGGTGACCGAGGACAGCCGGGTGGAATTGCATACCTTCGTCGGCAACCGCGCGGCGGAATCGACAGAGTTGAGCATCGCCCGCGGCGAACGGCTGGCCGGACAACGGGTCATGCGTCCCTCTCTGCCGGTGTTGCTGATGAAACTGGAGAAGGCCGAATGAATGCCACGGGCACTCTGTACGGCGTCGGGGTCGGTCCCGGCGACCCGGAACTGCTGACGCTCAAGGCCGTGCGGATTCTGCAAAGCGTGCCGGTCGTCGCCTATCCCGCTACGCCACAGGGCGGCGCCCAGGCCCGCGACATCGCGGCGGCATGGCTGACCGGCAAGCGGGAAATTCCCATCACCATGCCCTGCATGTTGGATCGCGGCCCGGTCAACCAGGGTTACGATGAAGCCGCCGTGGTCATCGCCGAGGAACTGACCGCCGGGCATGACGTGGCGATTCTGTGCGAGGGCGATCCGCTGTTTTACGGCAGCTTCAGCTATCTGTTGCAACGGCTGGGCGACCACTTTCCCTGCGTGGTGATTCCCGGCATCAACTCGGTCAGCGCTGCCGGAGCCGCCGCCGCCGCACCGTTGATCACGGGCGAACAGCGGCTGACCGTGATTCCCGCCACCGCCGGCGACGAGGCGCTGCGACAGGCTTTGCTCGACAGCGACAGCGTCGCCATTCTCAAGCCGGGCCGCCACCGGCCACGCGTGCTGGAACTGCTGCGGGAAACCGGCCGGGCCGGGGACACACTTTACATCGAACAGGCCAGCCGCCCAACAGAGCGCATTGTCAAATGCTTCGAAGAAATTCCCGCCACTCCGGGGCCGTATTTCGCATTGTTTTTGGTTATCCGAAAATGAATGTTTAATCCAAAAGATAGGTCAAAAAATTATAGCAAATCGTTGGAGAGCAGCCATTGAAGACCAATTATATCCTCATTGATTTCGAGAACGTTCAGCCTAAAAATTTGGAGCTACTGAAAGGTGGTCCATTTAAAATAAAAATATTTATCGGGAACAATCAAACTAAAATACCACTGGAAGTTGCATCGTCTCTTCAATCTTTTGGTTCAGATGCTGAATATATCAAGATCGAAGGATCGGGATCGAATGCCCTTGATTTTCACATTGCATTTTATATCGGTCAATTGACGGCTCAAGACGCCGGCGGATATTTTCACATAATATCCAAAGATACTGGCTTTGATCCGCTAATCAAGCACTTAAGATCAAAAAAAATATTCGTGCAGCGACAGAAAGATATTTTTGATATACCACTGATAAAGATTGCAAATACTAAAACTATCGAAGAAAAAATAGAGGCAGTTGTCGATAATTTGATTAAACGGAAATCCACAAAGCCAAGAACCCATAAGACTTTATTAGGAACGATTAAATCCTTATTTTTCAACAATCTGTCTGATGACGAACTCTCAAGCCTTATGGATGAGCTCGTTAAAAGAAAGCTGATTATCATTACAGAAGATAAAGTCAACTATAACCTGCCTGATTTACAAGCCCCAACAACTGCGACAGCGGAGGCGGACTAAAACAGGGCGGAATTAAATCATGCGCCCGGTCACCCTCATCAGCCTGACCGACCCCGGCCGGGCGCTGGCGGAACGACTGCTGGCGCTGATGCCGGATTCCGAACATCTACACCGGCCACAACCGTTTCAGGACATGGTTCAGGAACGATTCCTGGCCGGTCATCGACTGGTTCTGCTCTGCGCGGTTGGTATCGCGGTGCGCACGTTGGGGCCGGTGTTGCGCGACAAATACCGGGACCCGGCGGTGCTGGTGCTGGACGAACACGGGCGTTTCGTGGTGCCGATCCTGTCGGGTCACGAAGGCGGCGCCAACGA
>DGFE01000238.1 GCA_002391525.1 Competibacteraceae bacterium UBA3908 | reverse complement strand
AGATGTGTATAAGAGACAGGCATCGTGCTGCCGGAGGGCGACGAGCCGCGCACCGTGCGCGCCGCCGTCGTTTGTGCGGAGAAGGGCATCGCGCGCTGTGTGCTGCTCGGTCAGCGCGCCGCCATCGAAGCGGTGGCCGCCGCGCAGGGCGTCACACTGCCGCCCACGCTGGAAATCATCGAGCCGGACGTCGTGCGCGAGCGGTATGTCGAACGCATGGTCGAGCTGCGCAAGAGCAAGGGCCTCACCCCCGGTCAGGCGCGCGAACAGATGCAGGACACCGTCGTGCTCGGCACGATGATGCTGGCCGCGGATGATGTCGACGGCCTCGTCTCCGGCGCGGTCCACACCACCGCCAATACGGTGCGGCCGGCCCTGCAGCTCATCAAGACGGAACCCGGCTCGTCCATCGTGTCCTCGGTGTTTTTCATGCTGATGCCCGACCAGGTGCTGGTGTACGGCGACTGCGCCATCAACCCCGACCCCAGCGCCGCCGAACTGGCGGAAATCGCGCTGCAGAGCGCCGCCAGCGCGCAGGCGTTCGGCATCGAACCCCGAGTGGCGATGATCAGCTACTCCACCGGCAGTTCCGGCATGGGCGCCGATGTCGACAAGGTGCGCGAGGCCACCGCGCTGGCCAGGGCGAAGGCCCCCGAATTGCTCATCGACGGCCCGTTGCAGTACGACGCGGCTTCCGTGCTCGAAGTCGGCCAGCAGAAGGCGCCCGGTTCCAAGGTGGCCGGTCAGGCCACGGTGTTCGTCTTCCCCGACCTCAACACCGGCAACACCACTTACAAGGCCGTGCAACGCAGCGCCCACGTCGTCTCCATCGGCCCCATGCTGCAAGGCTTGCGCAAGCCGGTGAACGACCTCTCGCGCGGCGCGCTGGTGGACGACATCGTCTTCACCATCGCCCTGACCGCCATCCAGGCCCACGCCCGCAAGGTCTGACTGGAGCACGCCATGCGACGCGGACCCGAAACGGCTCTCTACCACCACTCGCTTCCCGAGGACAGCAGCATGAATAAAAAACCAAATCCCGATATCGCCAGAACCGCCGTGGCGGCGCCGATCCTCCGAAAAAAACTGGCCTTGGCGATTGCGCTCGGTGTGGTTGCGACCGCCGCGAGCGCCGGCGATGACGACTTTTTGATTCGGCCGGAAATCGGCGCCCACACCCGGAGCGTTTTGGCCAATCGCGGGGAAAACCCCGACCGAGGCCGCATGAAAAAGCCGAAAATCGGTGCGCGGGTCAAGCCCGTATTGACCGTCAAGGGCTTGCGATTCAAGGATTCGAACGGCAGCGGCCAGCTCGATCCCTACGAGGATTGGCGCCTGTCCGTCCAGAAACGGATCGACGATCTGGTGTCGCGGATGACGCTCGAGGAGAAAGCCGGTCTGATGCTGATCCAGACGCTGAACGCCGGCTGGGGCGGCGCGGTCGAGGAACCGGCGTTCGATTACATCAACAACCAAAGGATGCACCGCTTCATCCTGCGCAACCTGGTGACCGCCAACCCGGTTCAATCCCCCAATCCGGGCTTTGCCGGCCAGCCCGTGACGCCGCTGGAAATGGCGACGTGGACGAACAAGATCCAGGAACTGAACGAAGCGACGCGCCTGGGTATCCCCGCGTTGTTCAAGTCGAACGCCCGCAACCATATCGATCCGGACGCCCGCGCGGGCATCAACGAGGCCGCGGGCGCGTTCACCGCCTTCCCGAAGGAAGCCGGCCTGGCGGCGGCTGCGCTGGGCACGCGCAACATGTCGCCGATCAAGAACTTCACCAGGGTCATGGCCGAGGAGTGGAAGGCCATCGGTCTGCGCGGCATGTACGGCTACATGGCGGACCTGTCCACCGAGCCGCGCTGGTATCGGGTGCACGAGACCTTCACCGAGGACGCGGACCTCGCCGCCGACATCATGAAGGCGCTGGTGGAGAACCTGCAAGGCAAGAAGATCAAGGACGGCACCTCGGTTACGCAGGATACGGCGGTGGCGCTGACCATGAAGCACTTCCCCGGCGGCGGTCCGCAGGAATTGGGTCTCGATCCACACTATGCCCATGGCAAGGAGCAGGTCTATCCGGGCGGCAATTTCGGCTACCACCTGAAGCCCTTCAAGGCCGCCATCGACGCCGGCGTATCGTCGATCATGCCGTACTACGGCGCGCCGGTGAACCTGAGCTATGAAGGCGTGAAGTACGATCAGGTCGGCTTCGCGTTCTCGCGGCAAATCGTCACCGACCTGCTGCGCGGCCAGCTCGGGTTCCAGGGCTACGTGAATTCCGACACCGGCATCATCAACGACCGCGCCTGGGGCCTGGAAACCAGGACCGTTCCGGAACGCGTCGCCGCCGCCATCAATGGCGGCACGGAAATTCTGTCGGGTTTCAACGTCAACCAGACCATCGTCGATCTGGTCAATGCCGGTCTGGTCAGCGAAGAGCGGATCGACGAGGCCGCGAAGCGCCTGCTGAAGGAGCAATTCCAGCTCGGCCTGTTTGAAAACCCCTACGTCGATGAAACCCGGGCCGCCAGCATCATCGGCAAGAACGAGCATCGTACCGTGGCCCTGGACGTTCAGCGCAAGTCCCTCGTTCTGTTGCAGAACCAGGAACAGACCACGGGCGTCAAGACCCTGCCGCTGAAGGCGGGCGCCAAGGTCTACATCCTGGGCGACTTCACCAAGGCGAATGTCGAGCGGTATGGCTACACCGTGACCGACGGCAATGCCTTGGTGGACGGCGTTCGGCCAAGCGCCGCGGGTCACGATTACGCGCTGATCTCGGTTTCGGCCCTGGTCAACCGGACCGTGGCGGGCGCCTACAAGAGCGACGACCCCGCCACCGGCCTCAACCCCAACTTCCTCAAACCGATAAAGGCCGGCCAGCCCTATGACAAGCCCTATGGTTCCGAGGATCGTTGCGTCGCGCAAGACGAGTACGCCGATACGAACAAAACCTGCCTGGATAACGGGCTGATCTTCGGCGGCGTGTTACCGTGGGAAGCCAACAATCTCTCATTCACGACGATGGCGGCCTCGCAGTCGTGGCAGATCAAACCGTCGCTGGCGGACATCCAGGCGGTCATGAACGAGGTGGGGCCGAAGAACACCATCCTCCACATTTACTTCCGCCATCCGTTCGTCCTCGACGAGGCCAGCGGCCTGAGGAACGCCGGCGCCATCGTGGCCGGCTTCGGCGTGAGCGATACCGCGCTGCTGGACGTGCTGAGCGGAAAGTACAGGCCGCGAGGCAGGATGCCGTTCGCCCTGGCGAATAATCTACAAGCGGTCATCGACAATCAGCCGGACGTGCCGGGTTACCCGGAGCGGGATACCTTGTATCCGTTCGGATTCGGTCTGACTTACTGAACGGGGTCGACTGGCCTGGTCCCGGGCCGGGCCAGCCGGCTTCAAATTCAACGCTCCACCCGGAAAAAGGCTTCGCGCCCCGGCAGGTCGACGCCGGTCAGCCGCAACGGCAACACGCTGTCCGGCGCCACGCTGTCCGCCACCTTCACCCGCGCCTCCAGCGCCAGTTCGGGAATCAGCACCACCCCGCGCGGCGCCCGCTTTTCCACCAGCACTCCCTCGCCTTGCCAGCCGGGATGCTGCTGGAGGTAAACCACCGTCCAATGTTCGCGCGACAGCCGCTCGGCCCGCCGGATCCCCTGCGCCGCCGCTTCCGCCGCGCCGACCCGTTCGATGATCGCCTGGGCTTCCAGCGGATCGCCGCCTCGCAGACACGCTCGCAGCTGCTGGTGGGCGACCAGGTCCAGATAGCGCCGCAACGGACTGGTCACCTGAGCGTAGACCTCCAGCCCCAACCCGCCATGCGCGCCGGGCCGGCTGCTGTACTGGCGCGGTCGCAGCGTGCGCCGCAAGGCGTACATCGCCGCCAGCCCGACCGGCTCCCGCTCGGGCGCATCGGACCGGTCCTGCGTGGCGAACGGAAAGGGCAGTCCGCGCTCCAGCGCGAACCGGGCCGCCGCCTCGCCAGCCATCACCATCGCCTCCGTCACCAGCATCCGGCTGCGCAGGCGGGGCAACGGCGCGATCCGCACCCGACCGTCGGCGACCCACATCTTCACTTCCGGCAAGTCGATGAAGATCGCCCCATTCGCTCGTCGGCGGGTCCGATGGCGTTCGGCGAGTTCGTACAGGCCGCGAAACGGTTCCTGATCCAGCCGGGCCTCGACCTCCTGGTAGTTCAACCGCTGAACCCGCACCCAGCTCGGCGTGATCGCCACATCGGTCACCACGCCGTCCGCATCGAGATTCAGGGCGAACGACAGCGCCGGCGAAACCTCCGCCAAGCCCAAACCCAGGCGCGGGATCGCCTCCTCCGGCAGCATCGGGATAGCGGTTTCCGGCAGATACAGCGTCGCCCCCCGCGCCCGCGCTTCCAGATCGGCGGGACTGCCGGGCGACGCCAGCGCCGCCGCGTCGGCGACGTGCACCCACAAGCGGTTGCCGTCCAGGCTGAGCGCGTCGTCGGGATCGGGATTGCCTTCGTCGTCGATGGCGTAGGCCGGCAAACCGGTCAAATCCAGCCGGGGCTCGTCCGGCAGGCCGGGCAAGTCCACCGCCGGCGCCGCCAGCGTCGCCCCGACCCGGCGCGGCCAGGGATTGACCCTGCCGTCCCAGTGGCCCAACCGCAGCAGCAGGGCATGGGCGCTTTGCGGGTTCTGGTCGCAGTCGAGCGCCTGCAACACCCGGCTCTGCTCGCGCCGGCCCAGGGCTGTTTCCTCGATTTCCCGCAGATAGGGCGCATCCTCCGGCGCGCAGCGCCCCGCCCGCGCCCGCTGGAGAAAACCGTTCCACGCCTCCCGCTCCACGGCCTTCGCCTGCCGGGCCACTCGCTCTCGTTCCACCTCGGCCAGCGGCCGGGCGCTGACTGCGTCCGGCGTGCCCCGGAAATACAGCCCCTCGTCCACCAGCCGCCAAGCGGCCCAAGCCGTCGCCGGGGTATAGGCGCCGTAGACCAAATCCGCCAGTTCCGGCAGCGTGGTTTGTCCCCCGTCCAGCAGTTCGCAGGCGGCTTCGACTTCGCCCGCCGGGGCATCCAACCCGCGCAAATCGTTCAGGGGCCCCGGATGCAGCAACAGCACATCCTTGGGGCGAACCCGCAGCGACCGGCCATCTTCCAGTTCGATGTCCAACTTGTCGCCGAGGGCGGCGACCCGGGCCGGACCGCTTTTGTAAAGCACCAGACTGTTCAGTGGTATAGTCATCTGGATTCAGTGGAAAAATGGGATGGCGGGATCGTTGACGACAGTGAACCATCGGGATGCCGCGCCGGTTCGGGCGCGGTCGGAAAAACACGAAAATATCGCTTGGCCGCTGCGAAAACGACCAAAAACCTTATTATAATTGGCGAACTTCAAGTCGACGGTCGCCGACTTTACCACAACCCCATGCCAAATCCATAAAATTGAAAATAATCAAGGAACTGGAATCGACCACCCATCGTTGTCCGCACGGTTCGCCCCCCGCGCCAACCCGGTTTCCCACTCCCGTCGCGCGGAGCGGATCGTCACCCGCCGTGTCCAGCCCCACCCCCTCGACCTGGTCCGCCAGCTTCCGAGGGCCCGTCCCCAAGCTTCCGGCGCCGCGGGTCCGCCACCGGCGCCCGCATCAGTGAGGAGAGAGCGTTTATGCATGACATCATCAATCAACTAGAACAAAAACGCGCCGCCGCCCGTCTCGGCGGCGGGCAACGCCGCATCGACGCGCAACACAAGCGCGGCAAGCTCAGCGCGCGCGAACGCATCGAAGTGCTGCTCGATCCGGGCAGTTTCGAGGAATGGGACATGTTCGTCGAGCATCGCTGCACCGACTTCGGCATGGCCGACACTTCGATTCCGGGCGACGGCGTCGTCACCGGCTACGGCACCGTCAACGGCCGGCTGGTGTTCGTGTTCAGCCAGGATTTCACCGTGTTCGGCGGCTCGCTGTCCGAAGCCCACGCCGAGAAGATGTGCAAGATCATGGATCACGCCATCAAGGTCGGCGCGCCGGTGATCGGCCTGAACGATTCCGGCGGCGCCCGCATCCAGGA
>DGFE01000036.1 GCA_002391525.1 Competibacteraceae bacterium UBA3908 | reverse complement strand
CTGACCCGGCGCCAGCAAGAGCGCATCGGACGCTCGCAGGAGCGTCGCCGCGAACGGGTCGGCCAGGGCGCGGAGAGCCTGGACGAGGCCGGGCTCGGCCCCGAGCAAACCGGCTTGGTGATCGCCAACTACGGTCGAGCTTTGATCGTCGAGGATGGCGCGGGGCGATTGTATCGCTGCGCCCCGCGCCAGAATCTGGGCCGGCTGGCCTGCGGCGACCGGGTGGTCTGGCAGGCCGCCAGCGGCGGGGATGGCGTGGTGGTGGCGGTTGGCGAACGCCGCTCGCTGCTGACCCGCTCCGACTACAACGGCCAACCGCGCCCCGTCGCCGCCAATCTCGACGCCGTGGCGGTGGTGCTGGCCCCGGAGCCGGAACCGAGCGAATACCTGATCGACCGCTATCTGGTCGCTATCGCCGCCCTCGACGTGCAAGGATTGCTGGTATTGAACAAGATCGACTTGTTGGATCCCGTCACGCTGGCCGCGCTGATCGAACGCTTCGAACCCTACCGCCGAATCGGCTATCCGCTGTTGCAGGCCAGCAGTCACACCGCGCACGGGTTGGATGCACTGAGCGCCTGGTTGCGCGGGCGCACCAGCCTGCTGGTTGGACAATCGGGTGTCGGCAAGTCGTCGCTGATCAAGGCGTTGCTGCCGGATCGCGAGGTTCGCATCCAGGCGGTGTCCCAGGCTACCGGCCACGGTACTCACACCACGAGCGCCAGTACGCTCTACCATCTGCCGGACGGTGGCGATTTGATCGACACGCCCGGCGTGCGCAGCTTTGAATTGGGTGAGATCAGCCTGAATGGTCTGGAGCGGGGCTTCCCGGACTTGGCGCCCTATCTCAACCGCTGCCGGTTTGCCGACTGCCGCCACGAGACCGAGCCGGATTGCGCGCTGCGGGAAGCCGTGGCGGGTGGCGAGATCGCACCGCGCCGGCTGGACAGCTACCGGCAACTGCGGGCCGCGCTGGAAGCGACGGCCAAACCAAGGCGTCAGACCTCCTGATCGCGATGGTCACTTACAATTCGCGGACTTCGGCATTCCCGTGAAAGCGGGAACCGCACCAGATTGGCCTTGACGCGTTCCGGGCTGTAGCTTCGGCATTCCCATGAAAGCGGGAACCCATTCACTCGCTGCAAACCCTAAACGCCTAATCGCTGGTAATTTCTTTTCAAGAGTACCGCATCCACCTTCATCAGGACGGGATCGAGCGCTGTGGGGGTAAGCTGCGCACCGGTCGATGCAGCCGTTATCGAAAGCCGCTGATCGCCGACGCGAAAGATACGGCATAAAATCGCTGTGTTGGTTTCATCGTGTAACATCAAGGCCAGCGGAGCGGGCGCGCCATCACGGCCCATGCGGTCGGCGAGCAGGAGCAGTAGTGAAGCGGTGGCTCCCAATCTTTCAGGATTCCTTGTGTTACTGCTTGTGGCGAGAGGCCATCCTTGCTCATCACTGAGCAATACCGCCTCGAAATTGCCTTTTTCCGCCATCTGATCGAGTAATATCGTCAGGTCACTATCATGACCCAACCTGGCCTCCAAATGCGAAAGCTCCTGAGAAAGCCGCTCACGCTGCACCAGAGGCGTCAGCACCTGTTGAATGGTCGCTCGCAGACTATCCTCCTGTTCGCTTTGTCGTTGTAGCAATCGCTCTGGCAACAGTTTCATTTCCGCGGCCTGCATTAGATTCTGTCTTCGCAGTTGCTCTCTTGCATCGTATCCTTGTTTCACCCCAAACAGATAGCCGGCGGTCAGCAACAAGGCTGTGGCACCGAGTCCAATTATGACGAACAGTAGCATCATTATCGCTCACGATCAGTGGAAGCTTCCCGGCAACTTTCAATACCCTTGACATGCAGAAAGACGCGCCGATTGTCCTCCGAATCGGCGGGTTTTCCCGCAAGCGGATCGTTTTCACCGACGGCGAAGAGAGTCATTCGTGCCTCGGGCACCCCGGCCTTGGTGAGTAACGCGGCCATTGCCTTCGCTCGCCGATGGCTCAAAAGCAGATTGTAACGTTCCGACCCCCTGGAGTCAGCGTGACCCTCGACCGCCAACTTTACCTCTGGATGGCCGTCCAGCCACGCCCGCAGCTTTTCAAGACGCCCCCGGACAGAGTCGGTCATGACCGGATTTACGCGGTTTCGCTTGAACAGGATAGTGATAGCTGGAGGACAATCCTTGCGCTCGGGAAGCAATTGCGTGGAGGCCGGCTCCGTTTGTTCGTCCGCGGATTTTTCCCGCGCATCGCTCGGACTGGCAAGCATGGTTGCAGGCACACCTCGCGGGGCGGGAGAAGGCTCCGACAATAATGCCCATTGCTCCTTTTCCACGACCGCGACTTCCGGCGTTTCCGCGGGAGAAGAAATCGGCTCCATCGGCGGGCTCGCGGCTGGCTGGGTCGTTGTCACGGCGGCTTGCTCCTGAATCGAGTCGCTCCGGACTAGTGGTTCTTGCAGGCGGGGTTGCCCGGTCATCCACAGCCAGGTGGCTGCGACGGCCAGGAGCGTTCCGATGAGGGCGAAAGCCATCGCTGGCCACGCTGGCGTGTCTTCACCGGCCAAACGATACTATTCCGGCGTATCTCGCCGATCAAGGTCACTCATGGGTGGTTGGGGATGGCTAGGCGGCAGGTATCTTGAACAAGGGTTCGATGAGATCGACGCCACATTCCAGGTCGGCGCACCAGTCGATGAACCGTTGGACCATCTTCTTACCCTTGAAGTAGGCGCCGTGCTGGGGAACGATGGTCTCGATATCCAGTCCGCGAACCATGTTCGCCCACGCTTTCATAACCTTGTTCGAGGCCATGTACCGCCGGTGAAAACCTTCCATATAGGGAATGTGCGCATCGAAATCGGATACACAAATGTAATTCATGCCTAGCGAAGCGTCCAAATCGCCGCTGTAGAGGATTTTTGCAATCGGATCGTAGATCTGAAAGTTGCCCTCGCTGTGCAGGAAATGGGCTGGAAGAACCAGCAGGCGCGCTCCTTCAAGGTCGAATACCATCCCTTCATCGGGGATAGGCTTGAGCCGGTCCGCGACCAGGTGGTCAAATCCGAAATGAGGCACAAAGCGCATCCAGAGCTTCGATATGTAGGCGTCCGCGTCAGTGGTCATCAGCCACCCATTCACCGCCGCGACGATGTCCGGATCTTGATGAGAAAGAAAAATATAGCGCAGTTTGGCCTTGCCGAGAACCGAAAATGTTTCCGTGAGAACCTTGCTGTAGACTTTGTGGCCACCCGGATCGAGAATCATCCCGCTGCCACCGTGAACGATCATATGCTGGTTGGCTTGGACCGCCAGACCACCGAGACCAAAATCTTCCAGCAGTACGTTTCGGTGATTACCATCATCGTAGAGCACTGTATTCGGCATTCTTTATCTCCAAACCACCGAAAAACGTTCGCGACCTAGAGAATGTTCTTAATGGCTTTGATCGCTTCGCGCATGTCGAAAAAGATCAGTCCCAACTTGGTATTCTCATTCGTGAGCACCAGCAGCAAAGCCCCACGACCGGCGCTGATCATGACGGCATAGCCATGCTCGCCGCGGACGATGATTTCCTGGACATCGCCTCGGCGTAATTCCGTAGCGGCGCGGGTACCCAAATTCAGTAGCGTCGCGGTCATCCCGGCGACACGAGTCTCATCCAGATCCTGCGACAAGGCACTGGCGAGCATCAGTCCGTCCTCGGAAATCAAGGCACTCGCTTCGACGCCGGGAGATTCGTTCTGAAGATTCTTGAGAATTTTATTGAGATTATCCAACCGCGACATAGGGCTCTCCTGTTGAGTTATTGGACTTAGAAAGCGCGTGAGCCATGAATATTTTTCCGGGGCCGACCGCGAATCCCCCAGGGCATTGAGCTTGTTCCTCTCTTCAACGTGGCTGTCGGTAGCCTCAATCCAGGCGATGCCAGCTCCGAACGACAATTCGGCGGGTCGGGACTCCATATCCTCGGCATCCATGCATGGGTCAGTCAAGGGCGAACTATCCAGCGACGCCGTCTCGAAGGAACGCGTCTCGATCAGCCGCTCGGCCGCGGTCGCGGCATGGGCCTCCGCCGCTGTCTCTTATACACATCTCCGAGCCCCCGC
>DGFE01000112.1:356-3291 GCA_002391525.1 Competibacteraceae bacterium UBA3908 | reverse complement strand
AGATGTGTATAAGCCGCCGGCTTGCAGCCGATTGGCGAGAATCTGTTCCTGGAATCGGCGGCCAGCGGCGCGCCGCAGGCGGGCAATCCCGGCACCAATGGCCTGGGTCCAATCGCGCAGGGTTCGCTGGAAACCTCCAACGTCAACGTGGTGGAAGAGCTGGTGGACATGATCGAAACCCAGCGCGCCTACGAGATGAATTCCAAGGCCATCGCCACCACCGATCAAATGCTGCAATACGTCAACAACAACCTGTAGGCCGCCGTCATGAAGAAGTTCGTCGCCCTTTTCGCCATCGCCGCGCTGTCGGGATGCAGCGGTCTGGCGCCGCAATACGAGTTCAAGCCGGTCACGCCGCAGGTCATGCCGCTGGCCGACCCGACCGACCCCGGCCCGCGCCATTCCGGCGCGATCTATCGGGCCGGCGCCGACCTGCGGCTGTTCGAGGACCGCACCGCCCGGCGGATCGGCGACACGGTCGTCATCCGGCTGGTCGAGAAAATGAACGCCACCAAATCGGCCACGACCAGCGTGGACAAGAACAGCGAGATCAAGATCCAGAATCCCACCCTGTTCGGCGTGCCCTTCAGCGCCGGTTCGCTCAGCCTGGACAATTCGGCCAGCGGCGAGCGCAAGCTCGGCGGCGAGGGCGCCAGCGATCAGAGCAACAGCCTGACCGGCGACGTGTCCGCCGTGGTGGTCGGCGTTTATCCCAACGGCAACCTGGCCATCCGCGGCGAAAAACTGCTGACGCTCAACCAGGGCGAGGAAGTGGTGCAAATCTCGGGCGTGATCCGGCCCGAGGACATCGCGACCGACAACTCGATCCCGTCCAACCGGGTGGCTGACGCCAGGATCACCTACGCCGGCAACGGCGCGCTGGCGGACGCCAATACCATCGGCTGGTTCGGCCGCTTCTTCCTCAGCCCGCTGTGGCCGTTTTGAGGAGGGCAGGTCATGTTCCGCCGCTTTTCGATGATTCTGTTGCTCGCGCTGGCGACGTCCGCCGCCTGGGCCGAGCGCATCAAGGACTTGGCCACGGTCGCCGGGGTGCGCAGTAATCAGTTGGTCGGTTACGGCCTGGTGGTCGGGCTGACCGGCACCGGCGATCAGACCACGCAAACCCCGTTCACGGTCAAGAGCCTGAAAAGCATGTTGTCCAATCTGGGGGTCACCGTTCCGCCGGAAGTCAATTTGCAACTGAAAAACGTCGCCGCCGTGTCCCTGCAAGCCGAACTGCCGCCCTTCGCCAAGCCGGGACAAACCATCGACGTGACGGTTTCCTCGATTGGCAACGCCAAGAGCCTGCGTGGCGGCAGCCTGCTGATGGCCCCGCTGAAGGGAGCCGATGGCGCGGTCTATGCAATAGCCCAGGGCAATGTGGTGGTGGGCGGGCTCGGCGCCGAGGCGGGCGGCTCCAAGATCGTCGTCAACGTGCCCAGCGCCGGACGCATTCCCAACGGCGCCACCGTGGAGCGTCAGGTGCCCGACAACTTCGGCAAGGAAGGCCCCATCGTGCTGAACCTGCGCCAGGCCGATTTCACCACCGCCGAGCGGGTCGTCGAGGCGATCAACAAAGCGTTCGGCGGCGATGTGGCGCAGGCGGTGGATGCATCGTCCGTCCAGGTGCGCGGACCGGCCGACCGCAATCAGCGGGTCAGCCTGATCGCGGTGCTGGAAAACATCGAAGTCGTGCCGGCCCAAACCGCCGCCAAGGTGGTCGTCAACTCCCGCACCGGCACGGTGGTGATCGGTCAGAACGTGAAGGTTGGTCCGGCGGCGGTTTCCCATGGCAACATGACGGTCACCATCACCGCCAATCCCAGCGTCAGCCAGCCGGCGCCGCTGTCGGGCGGCCAGACCGTGGTGGTTCCGAACGCCGATATCTCGGTCAGTCAGGAAAAGAAACCGATGTTTTTGTTCGATCCGGGAGTCGCCCTGGATGATATTGTCCGGGCGGTCAACCAGGTGGGCGCTTCGCCCAGCGATCTGGTCGCCATCCTGGAAGCGCTGAAAGCGGCTGGCGCTCTCAAAGCCGAACTCATCGTCATCTGAACAGGGCCAACGTGAACTGGAAAATCGTGTCGCTGTTGATCGTTACCTTGCTGGTCGCTCTCGGGTTGCAGGCGGGCGCCATCAAGATCATGATCGATTTGGCCGGACGCTCCGACGCGCCGGTCGTGGCGGACAGCGGGAACCGATCTGGCAAGCCATCGCCTTCGGTATCGGAGCCAAAGCCACCAGCCGAGCCCCCGCCAGCGCCCGTTTCCGAGGAGCGGGTCGCGCTCGAACCCGCGCCGCCCGCGCGGGAACCGCAGCCGACGGTTTTGGTGGCCGATCCGCCACATCTGGCCGATTTGCCCACGAAACCGGACCCGGCCCCGAGCGAGGCCACGCCCGAAGTCCAGCGGCCCGCGGCGGTTACGCCGCCGAGCGCGCCGAATGCGCCGAATGCGCCGACAACGACCGCGGCCCCCGTCGAAACGGCTCCGCAATCGAATGCCGGCAACCAGACCGCCGGCGCCGTGACGCCATCCGCCGAGGCCGCGCTGGCCGAACCGGCGGCTCCGAGCGACCTGCAGGAATCGGTTTGGCTGAAAGCCCGCGACCCGAAGCATTTCACGGTGCAGGTTTACAGCGGCAAGAGTTTGAACAAGCTCAGGGAGGTCGCCGCTGAAATCGCCGCTGCCGAACCGCAGGCTTTCTTCTCGACCGGTAGTTCGGCCAGCCCCTGGTACTCCCTGATCGTGGGCGATTATCCCGACGCGGCGGCGGCACAGGCGGCGGCGGCCAAACTGACCGCCCGGTCGCCGGCGCTCAAACCCTGGGTCCGCCGCTTCGACGAGATCCAGGTCAAGATGCGCTAGGGAATCCCGCCATGGTCGCCGCGACAGACTCGGCGTTCGTCTACACGGATTTGCAAGGCTTGGCCGGT
>DGFE01000112.1:0-123 GCA_002391525.1 Competibacteraceae bacterium UBA3908 | reverse complement strand
CGGATTTGCAAGGCTTGGCCGGTCTGCGGCGCCAGGCCCGGCAAAACTCGCCCGAGGCGGTTCGGGAAGCCGCCAAGCAGTTCGAAGCGGTGTTCGTCCAGATGATGCTGAAAATACACATCT
>DGFE01000058.1 GCA_002391525.1 Competibacteraceae bacterium UBA3908 | reverse complement strand
GACCGTGAAGACAGGCTCTCAGATGCACCGCCCCGGAAGTTGGCAAACCCGCTGGCTCAATCGTGCAAGCAACATGACCGTAATAATCGAGTACCGTAATTCGTACATCATGCTGCTTGAATAAATTGAGCAAAGCACCATTCAATCGTACATCGTGCGTCGCAATCAAATGTTTGAGGGATTGAACCGGTAGTCGTAATGTACGGCCTTCCCGATTGATGACTTGCAATGTGTTTTCATGCCGCCTTAATTGCGTATCGCCAGCTAAATAGAGCGCGTCCATCAGTTAAAGTCCACATCGTCGGTTGAATGCTGCCAGCACAGCAGCCGATAAGAGCAGTCCTGACATAACCGTTGTTTCACCTTGGCAGGTGGTGAGGTGCCAGCGATCACTACACGGATGCGGGCGAACAGTTCGCCGAGCCACCGCTGATTTTCTTCAGTAAGTTCTACTGTTTCTACTCGGCGGGCTGATGGATAACGCAATCGACCCGACCAGATTACTCCAGTGTTGACCGTCAGCACTACCATGTAGAATAGCAGTTGCGCGCGGGAGGCATGGGGAAAGCTTTTACGAACCTTGATCTCACTCACTACATGATGATTGAAATCCAGCATATCCGGTGCGATCCCAATGCCTTGTGAAATTCCAGCCGTGCCGGCGTAATGTGCGCCTTGATCGACCAAGCCTCGTTGCATGTGCCGATTGAGATGGGCGCAATCCACTCGGCTGTAATGCAACCAGAGTCGGACCGGGCACAGGCAAACATTCTGGAATAACAAGCCATGGATGCCATACCGTTCCGCTTCCATCACCAGCGATATGGTTTCCGGTAGCAGCCTTACCGCGGATTCGGTAACCATGCGTACAACTCCTTCAAGGCTTCCGCTACGGTGTAGGGGCGACTGGGCCGGATGGTATCAAGAATGCGGTATTCGGCTTCGACTGGCCGTCTGAATAGTTGCGCTGTCGCCGCGTTTAACCGTACTTCCCGTTCCAATATCGAACGGCGCAGACGCAGCAGACCAGTGCGGCCTACGCCGATTCGAACCAGTAGCTCGTCGTTCTCGGCCAAAATGAATGGATTTGGTCCCACCACCAGTCCGTAATACTCCGCACCCGGTTTTACCGAATGAGTGAAGAACTGGTTTTTATAAAAACCACTGCTCATGTTTTTCTGCATTCGTGCCGAACGACCGCCTTCCTTGTCCATATCCACGGTGCGCCGCAGGGGGGGCAACAGATCGTTGCTACCCACACCCATGAGCAGCGAGGCGCGCCAGGGAATTTTTTGCAAATCCGCTCGATAGTCGGGTTGGCCGCGGAGCAGGGGCGAGGTCCCCAATAACGCGGCGCGCAGTGCAAATAACAGAGTGGTATCGGTAATGACGCCCGGATCGGTCGCCGAGCCATCCATGGCGTAGTGGCCGTGATAATAGAAAGGCGTCAAAACCTCGGCGTCGATGAGAATAGGCGTCATGATTTTTGATCCTTAGCTTTTCTTGCCGGTTTTGGCCGATTTCTTTTCTTTACCGACAAACCAGCTTGCAAACAGATCAGCCATTTGTTGCTTCGCCGCCTGATAGCGTTGCTGCAATTCCGGGTCATCGCGCTCGAACCGTTCCACCAAACCCGCCAAATGCGCGCTCAGTGTCCCGCTATCGTAATGTCCGGGGTATGCTCGCTGGAACAGAGTTTCGAGGCCAGCCTGTATTTCGGCAACACTTTGAGTCGCTGTAAGTTGTTCGAGTAGAATTTTAGGGGCGTTTACGGGTCGCTCCAGCCGTCCCCAGTAAATACCGGCCAGATGCGTGCGCAGATTGGTTCCAGTAATCGCGGTTTGCCCCCCATACGCGCCTGACAGACCAATGGACAACAATAAATGGTCCAGGGCCGTTGCGGTCATCCGTCGTCCGGTCATGACCAGCGTTTGTACGAACAGCGTGCCGGGAATGACATAGCGGGTGGTAAAAATGTTGCTGGATGCTGATTTGGTTTCGACATCGAAGGTTCCGCCATCCTCGCTGATACCTCCCTGCCGGAATTGATCCATCACGCTTTCAGCGCGGCTTTGCACCGACACGGCGTCACTGTATAAAACAGCGGAGTGAACGCTGTAGATGGCGCTACCACCCCCAGCGGATTTGGCCGAGTCGCCAAAAACATAAGTATTCAGGTCATACGCCTCGCGGATGTTTTCATCCCGGATATAGGTCTTATTGGTCGGAAAGCGTCCACCCACACCCAGCGTCCGCAAAATTCGCGCACCGTTGCGCCGTTCGACGCCCTTGGTCTTGGAGGCAATCATCAATACCCGATTCTTGCCAGTCAGCGGCATATCGGTGATGTCGTCCACATCGTTGTTGCGAATCAACATCGGCGCGACGGCTTCCCGCACCAATGGAATGACGATCACTTGCGCTTCCGGCAATTTGGGAATGGTGGTTTCGTCCTTCAGTTGCAGGGTTTGGGTAACGTCGGTCGGCAGCAGGCTGTACAGGTCATGAAGGGTCATGGATTTCATACTCCAAAGTGGTTTCAAGACAATTCAAAGGATTCGGGATCGATATTCATGGATGTTTCGGTTTCACTTTTGACGGCCCGGTTCGCTTCATGGATTTCGAGGAAGTAGGTGACATAAGCCGAACGTAAGTAGCGGCGGGTTTTGGAGTTCAGGTCGTCATCCCGGCTGTACGATTCAAACAGGTCGTAGGCGGTTTCCGCAAAGCGGTGATAGCGCTCGCCGATTTCTTCCTGAGTTTGGCCGGCAGCACTGACATAGGCGTCGCCACGGCGCAGGTTCGCGCGTAGCTGCCCGATCATCGCCGCTATGACGTTGTCTCGGGTATCGCGCTGCTGTAACCGCCAGTCCTGAAATTCCTTGAGCGCGGTATCGAAAGCCAATCCTTGCAGATTGCCGGGGGCCGCCCAACCCCGCTGAGGCCGGCGCTGAATTTGGGTTGCCAATTCGGCAAGTTGACGGAGTAAGGTATCGCGTTCGGGCATGGTAAAACTCCTGCGGGCAAGATCGAGAAGTCGGCGGCCAGTTTGGTTCAGACCTTTTTCGTCGGCGTAATTACGCGCCGCAAACCAGGCGACTGGCCACCAGCTAAACAAACGGAGATCGTTGAGAACGGTGAGGTTGGAATTTTCGCGTTTGAGCAACAGCGCCTGAATCAGCCCGAGCCGGGCGATGAAATCCGGCAATTGCGCGCGCTCGACGGTGCAAACCGACTTGTCGGGGTAAAAAGCTGGACGAAGCAGATCATCGATCAAGGGCGGAACCAGCTCGCTTATGAATGCGCCGTATCCACGATGCTGGCGGATGCGGAATACGTGAACCGGGTTGCCGCTCAACCAGGCGAAGCGGGCAGCGTTGAGCAAATAACTCACCTGCTCCGACAACTCGGGCACGAGCGTATCGAAATACAAAACCGGGCTGTCGCTCAGATCCAAATTCCAGGGCACGAGCTTGAGCGCCTCCTCAACAGGATCTTTGAGCATCAGATGACTGCTGCTGACCAGTCGCAGGGCGTTGCCGCCGGATTCCTGCGCCTCGGCCCGACTGCCTGCTCCCGGCAGGATCAAGGTGTGCAACGGCGTAGCGGTGTGCAGCACATCGGCGTCCTTGTGCTTGAACTTGCTTCGTCCAGCTAGGGCCAGATCGCGGCCCAACAGGGTTTGAGCAAATTCGCAACCAGCGCAAAGGTAGGTTGCGCCACTTTCCGAATAGATGTCTTTACGGTGGCCGATGCGATTGGAAAATGCCGTGGCCTTGAGTTCGGGGATGCTCGATTCGGAGGGTTGATACACCGTCGTGGTCGGTACGCCGCACAGCAGACAGGTTCCGCCATCGGGCGCGGCAGCGTAGGGTTCCATCTCCACGCTTGCCGGCGTGGACAAGCCCAGTTGTCGCCGCAGATCGCGCAGGATGAGCGCAATGCCGGGGTCATCCTCCTCATCGGCTTCGACCCCGTCTTGAAACGTCCGGGCAAACAGGGTTTCGGCCAGTTCCCGAAACGCCATGCCATCATTCAGGTCGCTGGCGACTTGCAAGGCAATGATGGTCTGCCGGGTGGCGAGATCGAATCCGTCTTGCAGGGCGTCGGTTCCAAACTGTTGCCGCAGCGTCTCCAGACTGGCGATGCCGCGTTCTCTTAACAGGCTGTCCAGACATTCGACCCGTGGCTGGAAGTCCCGGCTGGGATTGCGCAACCCGCCGCGCAGCAGCACCGCCGCCAGCAACGCCCGCGCCAGTGGTTGGTACAGATCATGGGTATCGCAAGCGGTAAAGCCGAGGATGGGGTAGAGTTTCCCCAGCTCCGGGGGAGCGCTGACCGTGGTGACGCCGTGCGCGCCGCCCCAACTCTCGACGAACGCCTGCGCCGCGATTTGATCGTTGACGTGAACGCGCAGCAGATAAGCCAGATCGGTCATCCGACTCAGCGCGTCCAGCAGGTTGTCCAGAGTCTTCACCTGACCGAGCGTGATCTTGCCGTCGGTGCGATTGAGCTTGCAGCTCGGGCGACGCCCATCCTGTAGCCGCTGTTGCACCGCATCCAGCAGTTCCGCGAGCGGCAGGGACTCCGGCAGGGCGAAGGTCAATTCCTCGCCGTTGGCGCCGAGCACCAGCGGCGGCAAGCCGCTTCGGTACGGCACGCTGTCCAGAATCTCCAGTTGAATTTCCCGCAGGATCGCCGGCTGGTGCCGCAGTCGGAACACTCGTTGTCGGGGCAGTTCGATGGCGAAGGTTTGCCGCAGCCGCTCGCTAAAGCTGTCCACCAGCGCTTGATCTTCATCCACGCCTTCCTTGGCGGCGCGACCGGCGGCGTCGCCGACGGCCCGGTCGGCCAGCGCCACCGCTTTTGTCAAGAGACCGTCCAGCGGCGAAATCGCCGGCAGGAGCAGCGCATTGGCCAGCCCGCGCTGCTCGATCTCGCTCACCAGTGCGGCGATTTCCTTCGATGTCATCTGGACGTGTCGATCCAGCGCCAGATCACGGTAGACAGTTTCCACATCCGACTCGGTCGGCGACCGCGACCGGCCATCTCCCACATATTTGTCGGCGTCGTGGAACAGCGCGATGACCAGCACCCGGGTCAGCGCCTTGACGAAACCCTCCTCATCATCCGGCGCGAGGTCGGGCCTCAGCATCTCGCTTTTCCACAGCAGAAACGCCGTCAGCGCACCGAGAAACATCACATCGAGGCAATGCCGGGCCAGCGACACGGCGCGATACTGTTCGTAACCCGGTCCGCCCTTGCCGGCCCGCGTCAGCCAGGGCGTCGGGTCCAGCGCAGCGCTGGGGTATTTGGCGTTGGCGTTACGGCGCTTGAATTGCTCGTCCAACGCCCGTTGCAGCGGCGCGAACGCCCGTTTGAATACCCCGCACGGCTCGAAGGCAGCGGCGGGATCGAGTTCCTTCACCTGCGCGGCGCCGAGGCTCATGACTGCATCCCCAACAGACCAAAACCCAGGGCCGTGGTGCGCCCCAAACCCGAATACCAGGCGTCCCGAATGTCGGCGGCAGGTCCCACCAGACTGAAGGGCAGGGCGATGCCGCGTTTGACGACCACCGCGCCATTCAGGCGGGTTTTGATCGCGAATCCGGCGCTGATCTGGCCGCCGCGACTGCGCACGTACACCCGATCCGGCAACAGCCGCAGTTGAAACGGCCGCCCGAACCGCCGGCTCATGGTGTGGTTGAGCAGGTCCTGGTAATCGTCGGTCAGTTGGGTCAAGTCCTCGTGACGGCCATTGCCGAGGGAGCGCGTGACCCGGATCGGCGAAATGCAGTAGCCATTCAATGCCTCTACCCCGGCGGGCAGGTCCGGCTCGTCCCGCAGCTCGGCAAACCGCAAATCCAGCTCCCAGCCCGGCATCGCATCGTCCAGCGCCAAATCCTCCGGAGTCAGCGCGGCGATGGCCCGCGCGATCGCCGGATCGCTGCTGCCCAGGTGAATCGCTTCGATACCGTAACGCCGGCCCGGACCTGCGACCTTCAAAGGGCGGGCGATGACGCCGAATCCCCAGCGAGCCGGCCCGTTCGCAGTCGGATTGCAACCATGCCGGCGCAACGCGCAACCCAACAGGTCGGCCACCTGCCCCCGGTCGCTGACCGTGCGTCGCCCCAGCGT
>DGFE01000136.1 GCA_002391525.1 Competibacteraceae bacterium UBA3908 | reverse complement strand
GATTTGAGGGCCGGACGGCCGGTGTGGGATGAAACCTCGGTGTCAAAAACCAGCAGATTAACATAGTCCCCGGAGGCCAGAACATGGTCCAGGCCGCCGAAGCAGATGTCGTAGGCCCAGCCGTCGCCGCCGACGATCCAGACGCTGCGCCGCACCAACTGGTCGGCCACCGCCAGCAGATGTCGGGCGCGCGGATCCTGCAGTTCCCGCAGGCGCTGCTTGAGTTCGGCCACCCGGCCGCGCTGGCGGCGGATGTCGATCTCGGTGACCTGCTCGGCGTCGATCAGATCGTCCACCAGATCCTGGCCGATCTGGGACGCCAGCGCCCGCAGCAGTTCCTGGGCAAAGGTCAGATGCTTGTCGGCGGTCAGGCGAAAGCCCAGGCCGAATTCGGCGGCGTCCTCAAACAGCGAGTTCGACCAGGCCGGGCCGCGCCCCTCGCTGTTGACCGCCCACGGGGTGGTCGGCAGGTTGCCGCCGTAGATCGAGGAACAACCCGTCGCGTTGGCCACCAGCAACCGGTCGCCGAACAACTGCGAGAGCAGCTTGAGGTAGGGCGTCTCGCCGCAGCCGGCGCAGGCGCCGGAGAACTCGAACAGCGGCGGCAGGAACTGCACGCCGCGCACGGTCGAGAAGTCCACCCGGCCGCGATCTACTTCCGGCAGGGCCTCGAAGAAAGCGATGTTGGCCCGCTCGCTGGCCAGCACCGGTTCCTTGAGCGCCATGTTGATGGCCTTGTGCCCTACTTTCTCCTTGCTCTTGGCCGGACAGACCTCCACGCACAGCCCGCAGCCGGTGCAGTCCTCCAGATAGACCTGCAGGGTGTAGCGGATGTCCGGGAAGCCGCGGGCGTCGATGGGTGCGGTCTTGAACGCCTTCGGCGCCCCTTCCAGGCTGGCTTCGTTGTAAAACTTGGATCGGATCACGCCGTGTGGGCAGACCATGCTGCAATTGCCGCACTGGATGCAGATCTCCGGCTCCCAGATCGGTATGTAGTTGGAGATGTTGCGTTTCTCCCACTTGGTGGTGCCGCTGGGATAGGTGCCATCCACCGGCAGGGCGCTGACCGGCAGCTCGTCGCCGCGCCCGGCCATCATCATCGCCGTCACCTTTTTCACGAACTCCGGCGCGTGGGCCGGCACGATCGACGGCAGTTCGATGGTGCTGGTCGCCTGGGCCGGTACCGGGATTTCGCGCAAGTTGGTCAGGGTATTGTCCACTGCCTCGAAATTCTTGCGCACCACCTCTTCGCCCTTGCGCGCGTAGGTTTTCTTAATCGAGTACTTGATCTTCTCGATGGCCTTGTCGCGGGGCAGCACGCCGGAAATCGCGAAGAAGCAGGTCTGCATGATGGTGTTGATGCGGGTGCCCATCCCGTTGTCGCGAGCCACCTTCTCGGCGTTGATGCCGTAGACCTTCAACTTCTTGGCGATGATTTCTTCCTGCACCGGGCGCGGGATCCGGTCCCAGGCTTCCTCCGGCTCGTGCGGGCTGGTGTTCAACAGGAACACGGCGCCCGGGGCGGCGTTCTTGAGTACATCGCCCCGGTTGAGGAAGTTGAACTGATGACAGCCGATGAAGTTGGCCGATTGCACCAGATAGGGCGCGCGGATCGGATCGGGGCCGAAGCGCAGGTGCGAGATCGTCTGCGAGCCGGATTTCTTGGAGTCGTAGACGAAATAGCCCTGGGCGTAGCACTCCGGGTCGTCGCCGATGATCTTGATCGAGTTCTTGTTGGCGCCGACCGTGCCGTCCGCACCCAGCCCGAAGAACATCGCCCGCACCACTTGATCGGACTCGATGATGAAATGCGGGTCCACGTCCAGGCTGGTATGCGATACGTCGTCGATGATGCCGACGGTAAAGTGATTCTTGGGCTGGTCCTTGCGCAGTTCGTCGAACACGGCTTTGCACATGGCCGGGGTGAATTCCTTGGACGACAGGCCATAGCGGCCGCCGATCACCCGCGGTAGCGTTGCCGTCGGCAGCGTTCCGGCGAACTGGGCCTCCACCAGGGTATTGACGATCTCCAGATACATCGGCTCGCCGGTGGCGCCCGGTTCCTTGGTGCGCTCGATGACGGCGATCGATTTCACGCTGGCCGGCAGCGCCGCCAGGAAATGGCGGGCCGACAAGGGCTGGTAGAGGCGGACCTGCACCACCCCGACCCGCTCGCCGCGCTGGTTGAGGTAGGCGGCGGTCTCGCAGGCAGTCTCCGTGCCGGAGCCCATCAGAATGACGACCCGCTCGGCCTTCGGGTCGCCGAAGTAGTCAAACAGCTTATAGCGGCGGCCGGTGATACCGGCAAACTTGTCCATCGCCGCCTGCACGACTTCCGGCACCCTGGCGTAGAACGGATTGACCGTTTCGCGGCTCTGAAAATAGACATCGGGATTCTGGGCGGTGCCGCGAATGAACGGCCGGTCGGGATTCAACGCCCGGGCGCGATGGGCCAGCACCAGTTCGTCGGGGATCATCGCCCGCATGTCATCGTCGGACAGCAGGGTGACCTTGTTGACTTCGTGCGAGGTGCGGAAGCCGTCGAAGAAATGGATGAAGGGCACCCGCGCCTCCAGCGTGGCCGCCTGGGCGATCAGCGCCATGTCGTGCGCTTCCTGCACCGAACCCGAGGCCAGCAGACAGAATCCGGTGGGGCGGACCGCCATCACGTCCTGATGGTCGCCGAAGATCGACAGACCCTGGGTCGCCAGGGCGCGGGCAGCGACATGAAAGACCGCCGAGGTCAGCTCGCCGGCGATCTTGTACATGTTGGGGATCATCAGCATGAGCCCCTGGGAGGCGGTGAAGGTGGTCGTCAGCGCACCGGTCTGCAGGGCACCGTGCGCCGCGCCGGCCGCGCCGCCCTCGTGCTGCATCTCCATGACCAGGGGTACCGTGCCCCAGATGTTCTTGATGCCCTCCGCCGCCCACTGGTCCGCCAGTTCGGCCATGGTGGAAGACGGGGTAATGGGATAAATGGTGCAGATTTCGTTGACCCGATAGGCCACGTAGGCCGCGGCCTCGTTGCCTTCGATGGTGGTGACTTGCCGTTCGGTCATTGCGCTTCTCTTCAGTTTATGGCCCGCCTCGAATGACGGGCAGTGGATTCTTGATCTGAGGAATCGGAGTGAGGGCACGAATTCAGTGACTGCTCCCCCAGTCCCGGTCCCCGCGCGCCGCCCGGGGAGGGAGGCGCGGGGGTCGGAAATCAGGATTGGGTCGGCGGTTCGGGAATCATCTCGATGGCGTGGCAAGGGCACTGTTCGAAGCACACCGCGCAGCCGGTGCAGAGATCGTAATTGTAGCGGTAGCGCTTGCCCGGCCCCAGCTTGATGATAGCGTCCTCGGGACAGGCGCCGTAGCAGCCGTCGCATTCGTAGCAGTTGCCGCAGGACAGGCAGCGTTTGGCCTCGTACAACGCCTCCTTCTGGCTCAGGCCGGCCACCACTTCTTCGAAGCTGCTCTGGCGGCGCTTCATATCCAGATGGCCTTGCGGGCGCTGGGCGGCGTCGGTGTAGTACCAGACGTGCAGCTTGTCGAAGGT
>DGFE01000178.1 GCA_002391525.1 Competibacteraceae bacterium UBA3908 | reverse complement strand
GAAGCTCTCAACAACGTGGCCAAAGCCTGGAACGCCCTGACCGACCGTTTCGGACGCGACCGGCAGCGCGCGGCCTACCGGGCGTCCATGGGTTTGGACAGCGAGGTGAAATGACATGGCGACCATTCCCGTTTCCGCCGCTCCAACCTCCACCCCGACCCGGACGCCCGCGCTGGACATGCGCGGCATCAGCAAGACCTTTCCCGGCGTCAAGGCGCTCGACAACGTGCAGCTGCAAGCCTGGACCGGCGAGATCCATTCGCTGATGGGTGAAAACGGCGCGGGCAAGAGCACGCTGATGAAGATTCTGTCGGGCGCCTACACCGCCGATCCCGGCGGCGAAATCCGCATCGACGGCCAGTTGACGCCCATCACCGGCCCGAAGGCGGCCCGCGCGGCGGGCATCGCCATCATCTATCAGGAACTCAGTCTCGCCCCCAACCTGACCGTGGCCGAGAACATCTACCTCGGCAATGAACCCAAGCAGTTCGGCGTGCTGGCGGACCGGGCGACCATGCGCCGGGAGACCGCGAAGGTACTGGAACGGCTCGGCGCGGAGTTCGGTCCGGACACCGTGGTCAACACTCTGTCCATCGCCGAACAGCAGCAGGTGGAAATCGCCCGCGCGCTGCACCAGCGCAGCCATATCCTGATCATGGACGAACCGACTACCGCGCTGTCCACCCGCGAAACCGACCGCCTGTTCGAGCTGATCAAGCGGCTGCGGGACGAAGGCATCGCCATCATCTACATCAGTCACCGGATGGCGGAGATTTACGAGCTGTCCGACCGGGTCAGCGTGCTGCGGGATGGAACCTACGTCGGCACGCTGGAGCGCGCCGAACTGTCCGCCGAGCGGCTGGTGCAGATGATGGTCGGGCGACCGCTCTCCAACCTGTTCGACAAGCACAGCCACGCCACCGACCGGGTGGTGCTGGAGGTCAAGGGGCTGACCGACGGCGGCCGCCGCGTGAAACCCGCCAGCCTCACCTTGCGCGCCGGCGAGGTGCTGGGGCTGGCCGGTCTGGTCGGCGCGGGTCGCAGTGAGTTGGCGCGGCTGATTTTTGGCGCCGACCGCATTGCCGGCGGCGAGATCTGGCTGGAAGGGAAACGCCTGACCCTCCGCAATCCGCTGGATGCGATCAACAACGGCATCGCCTACCTGACCGAGGACCGCAAGGCGCAAGGTCTGTTTCTCGACATGAGCGTGCGCGAGAACATCACCATCAGCGTGCTGGGCCGCGACGCGCTGGCCGGTGGCCTGCTCAACCGGGCCGCCATGGCGCGGCTGACCGCGGGTTCGATCCAGGATCTGCGGGTTCGGGTGGCTGGCCCCTTCGTCACGGCGGGCGCGCTGTCCGGCGGCAACCAGCAAAAATTGCTCATCGCCCGCTGGATCGCCATTAACCCGAAAGTGCTGATCCTCGACGAACCGACCAAGGGCGTTGACATCGGCGCCAAGGCCGAGATTTACCGAATCATCAGCGAACTGGCCGCCAAGGGCGTCGCCGTGCTGGTCATCTCCAGCGAACTGCCGGAAGTCATCGGCGTCAGCGACCGCATCCTGGTGATGCGGGAAGGCGTCATCGTCGGCGAGGTCGGCGGTTCCAGCGGCCAAGCGGCGACTCAGGAAAACATCATGGCCCTGGCGACGGGCACGACCGAAATGGTGCACTCATGACCGAACAAGTCCTCACCCCAGCGAAAACCTCCGACCAGAAATTCTGGGCGAATCTGATTCAGACGGCGGGCATCCTGCCGGTGTTGATCGTGATCGCCGTCATCTTCTCGTTCATCGCGCCCAACTTCCTGACCGAGAACAACCTGCTGAACATCGTCCGGCAGGCGTCCATCAACATCGTGCTGGCGACCGGCATGACCGTGGTCATTCTCACCGGCGGCATCGACCTGTCGGTCGGGTCGGTGCTGGCGGTGTCGGCGGTGACCGCGATGGTGGTGTCGCTGATGCCCGAACTGGGCTGGGCGGCGGTGCCCATCGCGCTGCTGATTGGCCTGGTGTTGGGCGCGCTCAACGGCCTGCTGGTCGCCTACGCCGGACTGCCGCCGTTCATCGTCACCCTGGGTTCGATGACCACCTTGCGCGGTCTGGCCTACCTGCTGGCCGGCGGCACCACCATCATCAACAGCAAGATCGATTTCGCCTGGATCGGCAACGCCTACCTGGGACCGCTGCCCTGGATCGTGGTGATCGCTTTCCTGGTCCTGCTGGCGACCTGGTTCCTGCTCCGGCATACGGTGCTCGGCATCTACATCTACGGCGTCGGCGGCAATCCGCAGGCGGCGCGGCTGACCGGCATCAAGGTCGGGCAGGTGATGCTGTTCGTCTATGCCTTCAGTGGGCTGCTGGCCGGCCTCGGCGGGGTGATGACCACCAGCCGGCTGTACAGCGCCAACGGCGTGCTCGGCACCGGCTACGAGCTGGACGCCATCGCCGCCGTGATCCTGGGCGGCACCAGCTTCGTCGGTGGCATCGGCACCGTGATCGGCACCCTGTTCGGCGCGCTGATCATCGCCACCCTCAACAACGGCCTGACCCTGATGAACGTGTCGTTCTTCTGGCAATTGGTCATCAAGGGCCTGGTCATCATCATCGCGGTCGCGCTCGACAAGTATCGGCACAAGGGCGCTGGCGCCCGGACCTGATTCACTCATAACCCCAAACCATCAAACCCCGCAGGAGAGAGCATCATGAACAAGACCCTGATTTCCGCAGCCGTGTTGGCGCTGACCTGTTCCGGCGCGACCCTCGCCGCCGATCAACCCCTGAAGGCCGTGGGCGTGACCATGGGCAACATGGGCAACCCGTTCTTTGTCACCCTCGCCAAAGGAGCCGAGGAAAAAGCCAAGGAACTCGGCGGCGACAAGGTCAAGATCACCGTTGATTCCGCCGATGACGATCTCGGCAAGCAGACCAACCAGATTGATAACTTCATCGCCGCCCAGGTGGATCTGATCCTGCTCAACCCCGTCCACCCCGAGGGCATCATGCCCGCCGTCATGCGCGCCAAGGAAGCCAACATTCCCGTAATCGCGGTGGACGCGGCCGCCGAGGGCGTCAATGCGATGATCACCAGCGACAAC
>DGFE01000209.1:23588-37867 GCA_002391525.1 Competibacteraceae bacterium UBA3908 | reverse complement strand
ACTCTACGACAGCGAGCGTGGTCTGCTGGCTCACGCCCTGCACAGTCAGATCGCGCTGCACGCCGAGTATGGCGGCGTGGTGCCGGAACTGGCCTCGCGCGATCACGTCCGCAAGACGCTGCCTCTGTTGCGGGAAATTTTCCGGCGGGCGGACGTGACTCCGCGCGGGGTGGATGGAGTGGCCTATACGCGCGGACCGGGTTTGATCGGGGCGTTGCTGGTCGGCGCAGCCATTGGGCGCGGTCTGGCCTGGACCTGGAAAGTGCCGGCCATCGGCGTGCATCACATGGAGGGCCATCTGCTGGCGCCGATGCTGGAGCCGGACCCGCCAGAGTTTCCGTTCGTGGCGCTGCTGGTGTCCGGCGGCCATTCGCTGCTGGTGGAAGTGGACGGCGTCGGTCGTTACCGAATTCTGGGCGAGTCGGTGGACGACGCCGCCGGAGAGGCGTTCGACAAGACCGCGAAACTGCTGGGACTGCCGTATCCCGGCGGACCGGCGCTGGCGAAACTGGCCGAACAGGGCGATCCCCGGCGCTTCACGTTTCCCCGGCCAATGACCGACCGTCCCGGCTGCGATTTCAGTTTCAGCGGACTCAAGACCGCCGCCATCAACACCTGGCGAACGCTGGCGCCGACGCCGGAGAACCGGGCGGACGTGGCGCGAGCCTTTGAGGAGGCAGTGGTGGAAACGCTGGCGATCAAGTGCCGGCGAGCGTTGCAAGCGACCCGGTTACGGCGCTTGGTGGTCGCCGGTGGGGTGGGCGCTAACCGGCGCTTGCGGGAGCGGCTGCGGAAACTGGCCGTCGAACTGGGCGGACAGGTCCATTATCCCCGACTGGAGTTCTGCACCGACAACGGCGCGATGATCGCCTATGCCGGCTGGCGGCGGCTGGCGGCCGGCCAGCGGGAGGACACGGCGATTGAGGTCATGCCGCGCTGGCCGCTGGATAGTCTGGCGGCGGTGGATTGAAGGCGGTGGTCATGGGATCCGGTGGCGAGGACGATCATCCCATCTCTCACGCATCGTTATTGCCCAGCACCACCCGCTTGCGCTGCCTGGCGAATTCCAGCAGCCGGCGGATCGGCAGGACCGCCCGTTCGCGCACCGTGTCGTCGATGAAGATTTCGTTCGCGCCGGTTTCCAGGACCTGGGCGAGATTGCGCAAACCGTTCATCGCCATCCACGGGCAATGGGCGCAACTGACGCAGGTCGCCCCCTTGCCGGCGATGGGTGCTTCCAGAAAAACCTTGTCCGGCGCAACCTGTTGCATCTTGTGGAACAGACCGTTGTCGGTGGCGACGATGAATTTCCTGGCCGGCAGCGTCCGCGCAGCCTCGACCAGCGCCGTGGTCGAACCCACCACGTCGGCCTGGGCGATCACGTCCAGCGGCGATTCCGGGTGGACCAGCACCTTGGCGTCGGGGTGCGCGGCGCGCAGCTTGCGCAACCCGTCGGCCTTGAACGCTTCATGCACCACGCAAGCCGCGCTCCACAGCAGCATGTCCACGCCGGTTTCGCGCTGCACGTAAGCGCCCAGGTGCCGATCCGGCGCCCAGATCAGCTTCTCGCCGCGCTCCGCCAGATGACGCACCAAATCCAGGGCGATGCCCGAGGTCACCACCCAATCGGAACGCGCCTTCACCGCCGCGCTGGTGTTGGCGTAGACCACCACCGTCCGGTCGGGATGCTGGTCGCAGAACGCGGCGAACTCGTCCGCCGGGCAGCCCAGATCCAGCGAGCATTCGGCATGGAGATCGGGCATCAGCACCCGCTTCTCGGGATTGAGGATCTTGGCGGTCTCGCCCATGAATCGCACGCCGGCCACCACCAGGGTGCTGGATTGGCATTCGGTGCCGAACCGGGCCATGTCCAGCGAATCCGATACGTAGCCGCCGGTGACCTCGGCCAGTTCCTGCAACTCGGGCGAGGTGTAGTAATGCGCGACCAGCGTGGCGTCCCGTTCGATCAGCAATCGTTTGATCCGCGCGGTCAGCGTCGCCCGTTCGGCGACATCGAGCGTCTCGATCACGGTGGGCGGCACTTGCAATGGCGACAGGCGGCGATCCTTCATGACCGTCTCGGCAACGACAGCGTTCATGATTGTTCTCCCGCGACCGATTGGCCGCGTCACTTGATGAAGTCAACCTGACCGGGACGCTTGGCCCGATACAACCGGGCCGGACGATGGCCGCCGCGCCGGGCCATTTCACCGGTCATCTCGATACAATCCAGCGCCAGAATGCGCTTGCGGAAATTCCGCTTGTCCAACGGTTCGCCCAGGATGGTTTCATGGACCGCCTGCAACTCGCTCAGGGTGAACCGCTCCGGCATCAGTTGCAGGGCGATGGTCGAGTAAGCCAGCTTGGCGGCCAGCCGCCGGTGGGCCAGAGCCACGATCTCACCGTGATCCAGCGCCAGTGCCGGCAATGCGTCCACCCCCACCCAGCCGGGTCGGTCGACCGCTGGCGCGGCATCGACCGGCAAGGAGCCGGCGGGAACCAGCGCGTAATAGGCCACCGCCACCGCCCGCTGTCCGGGATCGCGGTCCGGCTGGCCGAAGGTGTAAAGCTGTTCCAGATACACGTCGCGCAGACCGGTTTGTTCCATCAAATACCGCCGGGCGGCGGCATCCAGGTCCTCGCCCGGCTCGATGGGACCACCCGGTAATCTCCACCCGGTCGAATGCCGCGCCAGCAGCACCTCCAGCCGCTCGGCGCGGATGGCGAACGGCACGACATCGGTGGTCAGGGCCAGCGGGGCACGGGGAGGCATCGTCTCGATTCCAGCTTGGTGTACAAACTACACCTTTATGTTAGTGTCAACTTCACACTATTGCAAGCAGATGACAGCGATTTTTCAAACCGATGAAAACGGGAACCGATGACGGATTTCGCTAGAATGCGCCTTTACCAAAAAAATCGCGGAGAGATCGACGATGGCAGCGCAGCGGGAGACGGTGGTGCTGGTGCATGGTTTGTATGTTCACGGTTTGTGGATGTATCTGCTCGAGTACTGGCTGGAGCAGTCGGGCTATCACACGGTGAACTATTCATACCCCTCCATGACCCGCTCGCCGGCGGAAAACGCCGAGGAACTGCACGCGATACTGGAGCGGCTGGATACATCGGTGGTGCATTTTCTGGCGCACAGCATGGGCGGGCTGGTGGTGCGCCACCTGTTTCACCACTACCCCCGGCAACGACCGGGCCGAGTGGTCACGATGGGCACGCCCCACCAGGGCAGCTATGCCGCCCGGATCATGCATCACAGCGGACTGGGTTACTTCGTTGGCCGGGGGTTGGAGGATGGTTTGCTGGGCGATGCTCCGGCCTGGGCCGCCTCCCATCAACTCGGCTCGATTGCCGGCACCCTGAACGTCGGGCTGGGGCTGCTGTTCCCCGGTATGCCCGCGCCGGCGGACGGCATGATCGCGGTGGTCGAAACCCGCCTGCCCGGCATGACCGACCACATCTGCCTGCCGGTGTCCCACATGCAGATGCTGGTCGATCCGGCGGCGGTCGCCCAAGCCTGCGCCTTCTTCGCCACCGGGCGGTTCCGCCATTTCAAGTAAAGCAGGATCTGGCAGTCCTGTTTGCCGTTGTGGCAGCGCTGTCGGGTACTGCTTTCATGGGGCGGGGGGGCTCAAGCCAGCATGCCGAGCGCGGCTGCGCGCACTGCCGCCGCGGTCTTGTTGGCCACCCTCAATTTGAGGATCGCGTTGCTGATATGGAAATTGACCGTGCGCTCCGAAATTTTCAGGATGATCGAGATTTCGGCGGAGGTCTTGCCTTCCGCCGTCCAGCGCAGCACCGCCACCTCGCGATTGGACAACCGCGCCTGACTTTCCGGCGTCAGCCTGGGGATCAGGCGTTGCGACATCCCCAGGTGCGCCAACTGAGTGAGCCAGGCCATCTGGAAGCCTTTGTGCTGAAGTTCGGCAGTGGAGAGCGGTTCGCTCGAACGCGCCAAGGTCAACATACCGCCGACACCGTTCACATCGCGACTGGATTGAGCCCAGCCGAAACGCAAGCCGAAGGAACAGGCGTCATCCCAGAATTCACGCGCCGAGGTAAACAGATCGTCAGACCAGATGACGGGCAACAGCGAGCGCAGCCCGTGCTGGACGGTCGGGTCGACGGCCAGATAATCCCGTTCTCGATAGCGTGCTTGCCAGGCAGCCGGATAGTTGTTGAACATGACGATCCGGGGGCGGGAGCAAGGAAACGGCAAGCGCAGGCCATAGGCACAGAATTCAAAGCCCAGCTCGCGCGCCAGCGAAACGAGGGTTTCAAAGTACTGCTGCTCGTGTGGTATGCCGGACAGCGCCTGCAGTTGGTCTTCCTGCCAGACTTTCACGGTCACCTCCCTACGCGAATACTGGACTTCGTCGCGTGAGTGGACTGGCCGGGGCTTGGCTCACCCGGGCACTCGGGCCTGACCTGTCAGACTTGACACTATCGCCCACCGGCACGGTCTTGTAGGGTATCCCCTCGCGAAGTTGCGGAGAAACGACCGTGCCTCATCAGACCGCTACCGGGGCGCCAACGCGCGCCCGCTCGCCCAGGCTGATCCTCTCCGAAGACGGGTATGTCCGCCTGACGCCGGAGGACCTGCTGGCCACGCCGCTGGTGCATCTGCTGTCCGGCCTGGACGAGGATAACCTCCCGTCGTCCCGGGTAGGGGCGAGTTTCGCTCCCATCGCCGGCTACACCGAATGGGTCAGCGCCACGAGACCGGTCATCACCCTGGGCTGGGACTGGCGACTGGAGGTCTCGCAAACGTACCCATTCTACGCCAGGTGGGGTGTCCCCCGTAGCAACATCATGCTGGTAGATACGCGACAGCGCGACCTGGGTCCGGTCCAGACGGCCGCTCTGCTGGAGACCGCCATCGACGTACTGGCCTGGCAAGCGGAAATTCATGACTATATAACTACCCGATATGCGTGACAACCTGTCACATTTGACAGTTACATCAGGGGAACGACACTGCTAATTTCGACCCCGATCACCATGTTTCATTCGGGGGTGAGATGTACGTCGTGTCAGGTGTTCCAATCAAATTCTCGGAAGAGTTGTATTCGAAAGTCGCCCGGTATCGCTATGCGGTATTCGTCGAGCAATTGGGCTGGGCACTCCAAACGCGGGACGGCGCGGAGCTGGATCAGTTTGACCGCCCCGACACCGTGTATGTCGTTGCGCAGGACGACGATGACCGAATCCTGGGCTGTGCCCGGCTGCTCCCTACCACCCGCCCCTATCTCCTGGGGGAGATATTCCCCCATCTCCTGAACGGCTTGCCGCCACCTTGCTCCCCGGAGGTATGGGAGTTATCGCGCTTCGCGGCGGTGGACTTCAACCGCCGGCCCGCCGCGGTCGTAGGGCAGTTTTCTTCGACAGTGGCCATCGCATTGCTTAAGGAAGCGATGACTTACGCTGCCGCACAGGGCGCCAAGCGGTTGATTACCCTTTCGCCCCTCGGCGTGGAGCGGCTACTGCACCGGGCGGGCTTTCGCGCCCATCGCGCCGGGCCACCGATGATCGTCGATGGGCATCCGCTCTTTGCGTGCTGGATTGAAACCACATGGGGATAATATGTGGAATCCGTCTGTATCCAGCCAAGTCACTCTCAATAAAAAATTAAAGATACTGAAAAATCATTGAAATAAGGCTGGGCTATCTTTTCGCATATAAACTATAAAAGACCTTTATAAAATTATCAAGCTTCTGATAAATAAAATAATCCTGTATTTCCTCGCCATCGTTTTTATTTTCACGCAAGCCTCGCAGGAATCCTTTCAAGCATATCACTTGCAAGCAAACATCGCTTAAAGACAACAGCTTCTGCATAAAATTGTTCGTCGGTCTTCGGTGTAGTGTGCTCGCGTTGGTTTCAATCCATGTTGACTGGCTGAAAGTTTGGGGGGAATTATGAACCAGGATTTGCGGGAGAAAATCGAGAAACGCAAGGAGGTCCTGATGGGTATCAAGGAAGAACTGATTGATCGACTCCAGTTGGAATACGATGTGGACGATATCGATGATGACACCTTCCTGTTTGGTGGCGGCTTATCATTGGACTCCATAGACGCCATGGACATCATTATTGGTTTGCAGTCCCGCTTTGGCGTGATTCTGCCGGAAGGAGAAATCGCTTCCATGAGAACCATCAACACGCTGGCTGATTTCGTACAAGCCGAATCCTGAATCTTGAATGGTAAGGCAGAAAATATCATGCGTAATTCAAGCAGAATCGCTACCTATCATGGCAAGGATGAAACAGCCGGCTGGCGTGATGGTTTGATAACACCGGCAGTGTATGACACAGTGGAAAATGAATATCGGCGAATACGTAAAGGAATCGCGCTAACGGATTCCAGTCATTATGGAAAATTCAAGGTCGAAGGAACAGGCGCGGTGGACCTGATCAACAGAATCAGTTTTGCCGATGCCGTTCGAGTTCCCATCAATCGGATGATGCCTTCCTACGTCCTGAACGAGGACGGTAGCTTGTTCTGCGAAATGTTCGTGGCCAATTACGGCGACTACTATCGGATTTTGAGCGAAGGCGTCGAACCGGAAAAACTGTTCGCCTTGCTCCGGGAAGAAATCGAAAAACGGGCGCCGGATACTTTTATCACCGATGAAACCCAAACCCAGTCGCTGATTGGGCTCGACGGTCCCTATTCATGGGAACTGCTCAAGGAATTCATGGGTGCGAGCATCATTGGCACCCGCTACCTGGAAATCGTTTCCGATAACCAGTTGGATGGTATCCCGTTCACTTTATACCGGGCCGGTAAGACCGGCGAATACGGCTATCTGTTGCAGGTCGATACCGACCATGTTGTCGGGCTTTGGCAAAAACTGCTGGAATTGGGTCAGCGCTTCGATTTGCGACCCGCCGGTTATCAAGTACTCGATCTGTGCAGGATGGAAAATCGTTTTGCCAACATGCACCACGAAGCGGGCTTGGCGAAGCATGTCCTGGAACTCAATACCCGGGTCATGGTGAGCCGCGACAAGGAGGATTACATCGGGCGCGCCGCGGTTGAGGAGAAACTCGACAACGGTATCGAACGGCGTTTGATCGGCATGACTCTGGAAGAAGGACAAATCGACCAGCCATCGCTCGAATGCGGCGATGGGGTCTATTCCGACGACGACAAAATCGGGGAAATTGCCAATCTGGGTTTCTCCTTTACCTTGAATCGCTGGATCGCCCTGGCTTTTCTGGATGTGGATTATGCCTACGCAGGCCTGGATTATCGGCTCGGTGGCCAGGGGGGCGACTATGGGGCGAAGACCGTTTCGGCCCCGTTTATTTTCAATCAAAGCCTGCGGATTCGTCCTCAGGAAGACAGCTACTTCACCGAGACCTGATCGTGCAAGATCACGGCGCGGTCCCTGAAACATTCGCCTCGAATCGCCAGGCTGTCGCCATCACGGGTCTGGGAGCGTTCTGTCCGATTGGCAGGAACCTCGACGAACTGTTGCATGGCATCCGCGCGGGACGGAGCGGATTCGGCGTCATTCGCTCCTTCGATACCGGGCAGCTCAGGATCAGGCACGCGGCGGAAATCGTCGATTACCAGCCGCGCGATTTTTTTCCGGCGGATCAGGCGGAGAAACTGGATCGGACCGCTCAGTTCGCCATCATCGCGGTCCGCCAGGCGGTCGCCGACGCGGAATTGTCGGCTGAACTGCTCGCGTCCGGCCGGGTCGCCCTGGTGATGGGCATCTGCGCCGGCGGCGAGGGGGACAGTCAGGCCGTTCCCGGCGGCGACAGCGATTGGCGGGACGGGAAACAAGCCCAACGCTTTTTGGCGACGGCGCATTATTTCCAAACCGACGCGGTGGCCAGCGCCCTCGGCGTTCACGGTCCCGGCATCACCGTCTCCACGGCCTGCGCCTCCAGCACCTCCGCGCTGGGCGTCGGCTTTGCCCTGATTCAATCGGGCAAGGCCGATGTCGTGCTGGTGGGTGGAGCGGACGCTTTTTCGCTTTATACCTACGCCGGTTTCTACGCCTTGGGCGCGATGGCAGAGAAACCCACCTCGCCGTTCAGCATCCAGACCGGCGTGACCTTCGGCGAAGGCGCGGGCTGCGTGGTGCTGGAGCGCCTGGACCACGCCGAAAAACGCCGGGGCCATGTCCATGGCGAATTGCTGGGCTGCGGCATGAGCAGCGATGCCCATCACATCACGGCTCCGCATCCTTCCGGGGAGGGCGTCTACCGGGCCATGGTCTCGGCGCTCCGCCAGGCCGGTCTCGAGCCGGGCGATCTGGGCTACGTCAACGCCCACGGCACCGGAACCCCGGACAACGATGTCGCCGAAACGCTGGCGATCCACACCCTCTATGGCAAGGACGCGACCATCCCGCCGGTGAGCTCGAGCAAATCGTTCTTTGGCCACACGCTGGGCGCGGCGGGCATCCTGGAATTCATCGTTTCGCTGTCGGCGATGCTGAACGATCTGCTGCCGCCGACGCTGAACTTCGAGACGCCAAGACCCGGCTGCGATCTGGATTACGTGCCGAACCAGGCGCGGGAGGCGCGTTTCGACAGTTTCATCTCCACCTCCGCCGCTTTCGGCGGCGTCAACGCCGCCGTCGTCGGAGGCCGCGTTCGAACGCGACCACGACCGGAAATCGCCTGGGACGACATTCTGATCACCGGCATGGGCGTGCTGTCGCCCGTGGGTTTCAGTCCCGCGGATTTCGCCGCCGCGCTGCGGACCGTCCGGACCGGCGTGGACTTCATCGACCGCTTCGACCACGGCGATGGCCGCGGTCGCCACGCCGGTCTGCTGAAGGGCTTCCAGCCGCGCAAGTTGGCGCCGACAGTGGATACCCGCCGGATGGACCGGCTCACGCAATACGCCGTGGTCGCCACCAGTCTCGCCCTGCGGGACGCCGATCCGCGCAACCGATTCGAGCCGACGCGGCTGGGTTTGACGGTGGCCCTGACCCGCGGTCCCGTCTCCACTCAGGAACGGTTTCTGGAGAGCCTGTACCGGGACGGTATCGAACGGATGAGCGCCAAGCATTTCCCGTCCATGGTGCTTTCCACCCTGTCCGGCGAAATCGCTCAAGCCTGCCGGATCAAGGGCGCCACCCTCACCCTCGTCGATGGCCGCACGGCGGGTCTGCGGGGCTTGCTGGCCGCCTGCGACTACTTGCGCCAGAGCGATGAACTCGATGCCCTGATCGTCGTGGCCGCCGACGAAATCGGTTCCCTCTTTTTCCGCCTGTTCGAGCGCCTGGACATGGTGGCGGACACCCGGGTTCACGGCAGCCGGCCCCGCCCCTACGATCCGGACGCGGGCGGCGCGATTTTGGGCGAGGGCGCGGTGGCCCTGGTGCTGGAACGCAAAGCCAGCGCGCGAGCCCGCAACGCCCGCGCTTACGCCCAGGTATCCGGCTCTGGAATGACCGCCGATGCCTGGCCGGAATGCGGTCTCGAACCCCAAGGGCGCTGGCTCGAACAAGCCGTTCGGCTGGCCCTGGCGGAGGCGAAGCTCGACCTGGACGCCATCGATGCCGTGTACGGTCATGGCTGCGGCGAACCGCGCTACGACAGCCGCGAGTTGCAAACCCTCGGCCGACTGCTGGAGAACCGTGCCATACCGGTGGGTTGCGTGGTGGGCCATTTGGGGCTGGCCGAGGCCAGTTGCGGCCTGTTCACGGTGGCGGCGGCCCTGTTGGGCATGCGGCATGGAGAGGTCTATCCGGTCGTCACGGGCGGCGTCCTGCCCGCTGCCCCGGCGTTCGCGCGGGATGAGGCACGCACCGGTCATTACCGGCATACCCTGGTGTTGGGCAGCACCGAGCACGGCAACAACGCCAGCGTCGTCCTGAGTCGCGACGACCCGGAATCGCGATGATGCACGACCGGATCGTCATCACCGGTTTGGGCGTCGTCTGCGCGATTGGCGACAACTACGAACGTTTCGCACGAAATTTGTTGAGTGGCCAGGGAGGGATCGGTCTGCATTCCGACATCTTTCCCGGCCAGGAAGTCTGGGCCGGGCTGGTCGCCGGACCGGACCCAGCGCCGTACCTGGGCGCGCTGGATCGTGCTACCCTCGCCACCCTGGATCGCACCGCGCGGCTGGCGGCAACCGCCATGGCCGAGGCGCTGGCGGATTCCGGGCTGACCTCCGAGGAGCGCAAGCCGATCCCCACCGACCGGTGGGGACTGATCCTGGGCACCAGCCACGGCGGGCGCTCGCAGCTGGATCGATTCGTCGAGTCGGGTGCCGACCCCGACGACCCCGTCAACGCCCACCGTTTGCTGGAGAGCGCCTCCCATCAGCACCAGACCGCGGCGCTGGCATCCTGCTTCGGCGTGCATGGTCCCGTCATCACCCTGTCCACGGCGTGCAGCTCCAGCGGCATCGCTATCGCTTATGGTTGCGAATTGTTGCGGTCCGACAAGGTGGATGTGGTCGTGGCCGGCGGCGCGGACGCTTTCTCCAAACTGACTTATGCCGGCTTCGACAGTCTGGGCGCCGTCGCCGACCAACCCTGCGGGCCGTTCAGCGACGCCATCGGCATCACGCTCGGCGAGGGCGCCGGTTTCGTGGTGCTGGAGCGCCTGGAGCAGGCTGCCGCCCGGCAGGCGCGCATCTACGCCGAGCTGTTTTCCCACGGCATCACCTGGGATGCCCATCATCTGACCGCGCCCGAGCCCAGCGGGGATGGCATGCGTCGCGCCATGGCGCAGGCGCTGGCCAGGGCTGGAGCGACCACCGGTCACGTGGATTACATCAACGCTCACGGAACCGGCACCCGCGCCAACGACGTGGCCGAGAGCCTGGCGGTGAAACACCTGTTCGGGATCGAAGCGCCGCCGGTCAGCGCCACCAAATCCCTTACCGGACACGCCCTGGGCGCTTCGTCGGTCATCGGCTGTCTGGCGTCCCTGGCGGCCAGCGAGCACGACCGGTTGCCGCCCACCCTCAACTTTGCGTCGTCGCGGCCTGGCTGCGATCTGGACTACGTGCCCAATCAGCCGCGCGCCGCCCGAATCGACCGGTTCCTGGCGGATTCCGCCGCCTTCGGCGGCGTCAACTGCGTGCTTTACGGTGGTCGTTACCAGCCGGACGCGGTGGTGGCGCCGGTCGCCCGGTCCGATGCGGTGATGATTACCGGGATTGGCGTGGTATCTCCCCTGGGCCACGACCCGAGCGAATTCGTCGAAGGCTTGCGGCTGGGCCACTCCGGCATCTGCGCCATTCGGCGTTTCGACACGGGGGACTTGAACGCCAGTCATGCGGGGCTGGTGACGGACTTCAATACCCGCCGCCTGTTGCCGAGCGTCAATCTGCGTCGCATCGATATAGTGACCCAATACGCCACGGTCGCGGCTTCCCTGGCCCTGGGAGATGCCGGCCTGGGCATTTCGCAGCGACCGGAGCGGGTCGGGTTGGTGGTCGGCACCAGCCGCGGCGCCGCCGGCAGCTTTGAAAAGTATCTCGCCAGCGTGGCGGGCGGCCACTGGGATCACGCCAGCGCCGTCTATTTCCCCAACCTGGTGATGAGTTCGATTGGCGGCAACGTTTCCAACATCCTGAGACTCAAGGGCCTGGCTTCCACCTGCCTGGGCGGAATCGGCGCCGGGCTGCACGCCCTGATCAACGGCTTCGAATTCCTGCGCCGCGATCCCGATTGCGATGTCGTGGTGGTGGTGGCCGCCGACGAACTCAACTCCTTGTACTTCCGTCTCTTCGACCGGTTGGGTCGCCTGGCCGCGAAAGCGGAGGCGCCAAACCTGTACGATCCGGCGGGCGGCGGCCTGGTGCTGGGCGAGGGCGCGGTGGCCCTGGTGCTGCAACGCGCCAGCCGCGTTGGGGAAGGCGCGACGCCCTACGCCACTCTCGCGGGCTATGGGCTGAGCAACGACGCGCGGCCCGACCTGGGTCTGGAACCCGACGGCCATTGGTTGGAGCAGGCGGCGCGGACGGCCCTGGACGAGGCGGGCATCGACGCTTCCCGCCTCGATCTGGTGTATGGCCTGGGCCGGGGTCAGCCCGACTACGATGCGCGCGAAGCGCGGGCCTTGCGGCGACTGCTGGCCGGGCATCGGCCCGCCCTGAGCTGCGTCAACGGCCATCTGGGTCTGGCCGAGGCCAGCAGCGCCCTGTTCGCGGTGGCTGCCGCGCTGCTGGGGCTCAAACACGGCGAAGCCTATCCCCTGCTCGCGGCGGGGGAGCCGTGCCCGGATCTGCCCTGGGTTCGCGACCGGGTCCGGCGCGGCGATTATCGTCACGCGCTGATTCTGGGCGGTTCGGAACACGGCAACAACGCGGCCCTGGTGCTGCGCCATCCCGACGCAAGCGCGTCTTGACGATGAACGGGCAGGTCGTGGTCACCGGCATGGGCATCGTTTCCGCCAGCGGTTGCGATGCCGCCGGCGTCGTCGACCATCTGCTGACCGGGCATTCCGGCATCGGCCCGCTCCGTTCCTTCGATACCACGGGCATGAAAGCGCGCTACGCGGCGGAGGTGACGGATTTCGATCCCGCTCCCCACGTCGCGCCGGGACGGCTGCGACGCATCGACCGCGCCAGCCAGATGGCTCTGGTAGCCGCGGATCAAGCTCTGCGGCAGGCCGGCCTGCATCCAGCCGGCGACCGCACCGTCGGCATCGCCGTGGGCGTCAGCGGCGCGGGGCAATATCAGAACCTGCCGATTCCCTGGTCCCGCACTCACCTGGTCAACCGCTGGATGGCCTTATACCAGAGCCGCAACACCCCGTATTTCCAGACGTTCCTGATCGCCCAGCGCCACGGTTTGCACGGTCCTCAAGCCACCTTCAGCGCCGCCTCGCTCGGCGGCGCCCTCGCCCTGGGCTATGCGCTGGACGTGCTGCGCGCCGGCAAGGCCGACGCCATGCTGGCCGGCGGCGGCGAGATTCAGACGCTCCTGAACGCTTTGGGCATGGAAGCGCTGGATCTGGTCGCCGCCGACCCTTGTTCGCCCTTCAGCGACGCGCCTGGCATGACGTTCGGCGAAGGCGCGGCCTTTCTGGTTCTGGAGACCGCAACCCACGCCCGCCAGCGCGCCGCCACGATCTTCGGGGAATTGGTGTCCTATGGCGTCAGCGCCGATGCCTATCACGATATCGCCAACGATCCAGCCGGTAACGGTCTCCGCCGGGCCATGCGCAAGGCGCTGGCCAGCGCCGGTCTGGAGCCTGGCGATATCGCCTGGATCCGCGCCAGCGGCACCGGTCATCGCGAGCAGGACGTGGCGGAAAGTCTGGCCATCAACGAAGTGTTTGGCGGTGGACCCCTGCCGCCGGTCACGTCCACGGAACCCTGCTTCGGGCACGTCAACGGCGTCTCGCCGGCGCTGGGCATGGTCGCGGCCCTGGCTTGCCAGAACGCGGGGCACGTTCCCGTCATCCCCAACGTCCAGCCCCCCCGGCCCGGCTGCGACTTGCCCTTGCCGGGATTCGCAGGCAACGCAGGCGCCAAACCCGGCGATTTTCTGCTCAACGCGGTGGCTTTCGGAGGTAACAACGCGACGCTGGTGGCGGGACGCTATCGAAGCGCGCGGCGACTGCCGCCACTGGCCGATGCCGACATCGCGATCACCGGCATCGGCGTCATGTCGCCGCTGGGCCATGGCCGACAACCCTTTGTCGAAGGCTTGCGCGCGGGTCGCCGCGGCATCGCGGCCATCGACCGTTTCGACATCGCTCCCGGCGTCGTCAGGCAGGCGGGGCTGGTTCCCGACTTCCGGCTCAGGACGCTGCTGCCGCGGGTCGATCCGCGCCGGCGGGAACGCCTGGTGCAGTACGCCCTGGCCGCCGCCGGCCTGGCGTTGCAAAACGCCGGCATCGGTCCGCGGGACTGCGCCGCCGAGCGCAGGGGGCTGATCGTGGGGCTGACCCGCGGTCCGATGGGGCCTTACGAGCGCTTTTTCGGGACGGTCCTGCGCGGGGAATTCGACGCATCCACCGCTCACCTGATGCTCAGGATGGGGCGATTTTCAGTGGCCAGCGAATTGGCCCATGTCTTCGATCTTCAGGGTTACTGCGCCACCGTTTGCCATGGCGTTACCGGCGGTTTGCATACGCTGGCGCACGCCGTCGAAGTCTTGCGTCGCCATTCGGACCTCGATGCTTTGCTGGTGGTCGCGGCCGACGAGGTGGGTTCCCTGTCGCTGCGCCTGTTCGACGCGCTCGGGGTGTTGGCCAGGCCGGACGAGTCCGGTGGGGAACGCCTGCGCCCCTACGATCCGAAAGCGACCGGCACCCTGCTGGGCGA
>DGFE01000209.1:9645-23306 GCA_002391525.1 Competibacteraceae bacterium UBA3908 | reverse complement strand
CGGGAGCAGGGTGGTCTGGAGCCCGGCGGTCGTTGGCTCGAACGGGCCATTCGGCTCGCGCTGCAAGAAGCCGCCTTGCATCCCGCCGATCTGGACTGGGTCATGGCGCACGGTTGTGGTTGGCCCGCCTACGACGCCCGGGAGGTTCGGGTGCTGACGCGGCTGCTGGACGATCAGCCGGTCAGCGGCGTGGTGGGCAATACCGGTCTGGCGGAATCCGCCAGCGGTTTGTTCAGCGTGGCCGCCGCTCTGTGGGGGATGGCCAGCGGCGAGGCGTATCCCATCGCCGGCGACAGCCAGCCGCCGGATTCCCTGAATTTCGTGCTGGGAACGCCGCGCCCCGGCGACTACCGCCACTGCCTGCTGGTGGGCAGCACCGAGCGGGGCGCCAACGCCGCCCTGATCGTTTCTCGTGGAGATTGAGGCAATTGCCGGTGGTTCAAACATGAAAAGCGACGAAGAAACCAAGGTTGTCCTGATTCACGGTGGCGGAACCAGCATCGGGCTGGCGGTGGCGCGGGAACTCGGCCATCGCGGCATGACCGTCGCCCTCCACGACACCGCCCGGCCCACCCTGGCGGCGGAAATCGCTCGGGACCTGTCCGCCGAGAATCATGTACTCGACTGCAGCGACATGCCCCTGGACGAGGGCGATGTCGAGCTCAATCTGGCCGGCATCGCCGAGCGTTGCGGTCGTCTGGATGCCCTCGTGAACCTGTTCGTTCCCCGTGTCGGGACCGACGCAGCCGAACTCCAGTCCTACGCCCTCTCCCTTTACCGGCGCGGCCTGGCCGCCGCCGGGATCATCGCCCGCCATAACGACAACGGCATGATCGTCAACCAGTTTTATCTGGCTTCCTCGTTCGCCGATACCGAACTGGGCGATCACGTGGCCGCCGCGCGCGGCGCGATCACCGGCATGACGCGCACCCTGTGCATCCGGCACGGCCGGCTGGGAGTGCGGGTCGGCGGGTTGCTGGTCGGACTGCTGGACGCCCCCGAGATCAAAGCCCTGGCCAGCGCGCGCGTGTTGGCGTCGACCACGCCCCTGCAGCGCTGGGCGGAGCCGGTGGACGTGGCCAAGAGCATCGCGTTTCTGGTCCTGGACAGCGGCTATCTCACCGGCCAGATGTTGATCATGGACGGGGGCCTGACCGCCGGCATCAACGGGTCCTGAGGAGCGCCGATGAACGCGACGCGCACCGCCTGGCTGTTCCCCGGTCAGGGTTCGCAATACGTCGGCATGGGCTGGGAGTTGCTGCGCCATTTCGCGCCGGCCGCCGAGATCCTGGAGCAGGCTTCGCACATCAGCGGCCGGGATCTGAAAAAGCTCTGCCTGCGGGGACCCGATCAGGAACTCACCCGAACCGACAACCTGCAACCGGCGATCACGGCCATCAATCTGGGCTGCGCCCGGCTGCTGGAAGACGCCGGCTATCGCCCCGACTGCGTGGCCGGCCACAGTCTCGGGGAATTCTCGGCGCTGTGCGCGGCTGGCGTCCTGACGATTCAGGATACCTTGCACCTGGTCACCGAGCGGGGCCGACTGATGCACGAGGCTTCCCAGTCAGTCGCCAGCGGCATGTTGGCGGTCAAGGGCCTGGCCGCCGCGCAAGTCGAGGCCATCGCAACGCGATTGCAGGATCGCTATCTGATCGCGGTCGCCAACTACAACGCGCCCCAGCAGACGGTGCTGTCCGGCGAGCAGGAAGCGATCCAGAAGGCACAAGCGGCGGTGCTGGAACAGGGCGGCAAACCGGTGCCGCTCAACGTCAGCGGTCCCTGGCACAGTCCGCTGATGCGCGAGGCGGCGGAACGCTTTGCCGTCGTATTGGACCGCGCGACCTTCCATCCCCCTCGCCTGCCCGTCTTTCTGAACGTGACCGGCTCGCCCGGTCGGGATGCCGGAGCGATCAAGATCGCGCTCGAACAACAGATTCAGAGCCCGGTGCGCTGGAGTCAACTGATCGAGGGAATGCTCGACGCGGGGGCCGGAACCTTCATCGAGGTTGGACCGGGCAAGGTGTTGCGCGGTCTGTTGCAGTTGATCAGGCCGGCGGAGAACGCCTATCGCATGGTGGGTGTTGAAAGCCCCCGCGACCTCGGCTTCCTCAAGGACAATCGAAAGAGATAGCGCGCGATGACGATGGCGTGGGTGTTTCCCGGTCAGGGTTCCCAATATCCAGGGATGGGGCGGGAGCTGTTCCAGCATTCCGCGGCGGCCCGCGAGTGGTTGGCCGTTGCCGAGGAGTTGAGCCGGCGACCTTTGGCGCGTCTTGCCCGGCTGGGACCGCTGAGCGAACTGACGCGCCCCACGGTTCTGGAACCGTTACTGACGGCGCTCAACTGCGCCTACGCGGACTATCTGCGGGAACAGGGGCTACAACCCGATTGCGTCGCCGGCTACAGCGCCGGCGAGGTGACGGCGCTGTACGTGGCGGGCACGCTCGACCGCCGCCAGACCCTGCAAATCGCGGTGCTGCGGGGTCGCATCCTGGAGCGACAGGCGGCCTGTCTGAACGGCGGGATGGTCGCCCTCTACGGGATTCCCGCCGTCGTGCTGGAGCGGCTGGTGCGCGAGGGACAAGGCTGGGGCAACGTCGCGATTGGCGCCCGCAACGGCCATCGCCATCTCACCATCACCGGTGCGCGGGCGGCGGTCGCCGAGGTGGAGCGGCGCGCCCTGGCATTCGGCGCCAGCAGCGCGCCCATCGACGCCGCCGGACCCTGGCATTGCGAACTGCTGGCGGAAGCCAGCCAGGAGTTGCTGGAGGAATTGCGGGCCATCCCGTTTCGTCCGCCCCGATTGCCCATTTTCGTCTGCGCCACGGGCACGGCCGTATCCATTCCCCAGGATCTCAGGGCCCACCTGGCGGCCCAATTGAGCCGCCCGATCCAGTGGGATACGGCGGTAACGGAAATATTGAAACACGGTGTTCGGGTGTTTCTGGAAGTCGGTCCCGGACGGGTATTGAATGGTTTGTTGAGCCAACAGGCACTACCCGCCGGAATCCGCCGCCATTTTCTCGAACGACCGGACGGCGGGACTCGCGCGTTCAAGCCGGATTTTCTCGCGAGTCTCGGTGAATACCGGCCAGCCCAGATGAGGTTCGCATGATGAGCGCTCTCGATGACCGGATCGCGGTGGTGACTGGCGGCTCGCGTGGCCTGGGTCGCGCCATGGCCCTGGAACTGGGGCGGCGCGGCGCCCGCGTGGTGATCAACTTCCGCCGGAACGAAAAGGAAGCGCGCAACACGCTGGACCAGTTGCAAGCGGCTGGCGGCCAGGGGTCCCTGTATCAGGCGGACGTGACCGATTCCAGGCAAGTGCAACAGATGTTTCAGGACGTGTTCAAGCAGCATCGGCGCCTGGACATCCTCATCAACAACGCCGGCATCACCCGCGACGCCTATTTCCTGATGATGAGCGCCAACGACTGGCGCGAGGTGCTGGATGTCGATCTGAACGGAATTTTTCACTGCAGCAAGGCGGCGGTCCGGATCATGGCCGGCCAACGGCGCGGCGTCATCATCAACATCGGGTCCGGCGCCGGTCTGGTCGCGCAGCCGGGGCAGATCAACTACAGCGCGGCGAAGTCCGGGCTGCTGGGCTTTTCCCGCTCCCTGGCGCGGGAAGTGGCGGCGAAAGGCGTCCGCATCCTGCACGTCGCCCCCGGCTTTTTCAAAACCGAGATGGCGGAAACCCTGAGCAAGGATTTCATCGCCGCGACCTATCGCCTGACCCCGCTGGGGCGCTGGGGAACGGCGGAGGAGCTCGCCGCGCTGGTGGGCTTCCTGGCCAGCGACGACGCGCGCTGTTTCAGCGGCCAAACGATCACCATCGACGGTGGACGCGGCGCGGTCGAAGCGGAGTTTGGACTGTAGGGGGAAAACCGGCGTGAAAGGCGTGACCGTCCATACCGACAAAAAATACCTCAGCATCGATGCGTACACGACCCGCAAATTCCTGCCGCAACGCTATCCGATGATGATGCTGGACCGGGTCAAGGCGTTTTTCTATGAAGGCAACCAGTGCATCTGCCTCAAGACGGTATCCCAAAACGATCCGGTGTTGCCGGGCCATTTTCCCGACTTTCCGATCTTTCCCGGCGTCCTGATCATCGAGGCGCTGGCGCAAGGCTCGGGAATGCTGGTCATCCTGCTGGCCATGCGCGAAGAATTCGGCGGTGTGAACGCGCTGTTGGCGCGGCTGGAGAGCGCCGACAACACCAACGAACTGCTGGGCGGCAATCTGATGATCCTGGCCGAGAGCAAGATCAAGCACATCGCCCCCGTCTATCCGGGCAGTCTCATCGAATTGCACTCGGAACTGCTGCTGAAACGCGAAGGCATGTTCGTCTGCAAAGTGGCCGCGCTGGTGGATGGCGCCGAAGTCAGCAAGGGCCAGGTCACCCTGGCCAAACTGCCTCCCGCCATGCTGGGCGAGTTCGCCGGATGACGAACGATGGCGCGGTGGAAACCGGGACGAACCCGCGAAGCCTGGATGGCGCGACGCTGGAGCCGGCGCTGGCGGAAAGCCGGCTGGCCATCGTCGAGTTCTGGGCGGATGGGTGCTTGTTCTCGCGTTTGCTGCAACCCAAAAGTCGGCGTTTGGCCGCGCGATACGGTGATCGCCTGCTGGTGGCTCGCTGCCGGCTGGATGGGAGCGAAGCGATAGTGGAACGGATCGGCGTTCGCTATCTGCCCGCTGTGGTGCTGTTTCGCGCGGGAAAGCCGTTGCGCAAATGGTACGGGGACACTCCCGAAAGCATGTTGGTTCGCGCGGTCGAGTCTCTGTTGGAGAATGTGGATGGCTGAGCCGGATCGGGGAGATACTCCCGTGGCGCTGGTGACGGGCGCCTCTCGCGGACTGGGCCGCGCCATCGCCGTCGAACTGGCGGGACGCGGTCAGCATGTGATCGTCAATTACAAAACAAATCGGCGGGAGGCCGAGGAAACCCTGAGCCAGATCAAGGAGCGAGGCGGCGCGGCCACACTCTTTCAGGCCGACGTCAGTCGGCCCGACCAGGTTCAGGCGATGTTTCAGGCGGTATTCAAGGCTCACCGGCGGCTGGACATCCTGGTCAACAACGCGGGCATTACCCGCGACGAGTACTTCCTGACGATGCGCCAGCAGAGTTGGGACGAGGTCATCGCCAGCGATCTCGGCGCGGTGCTGTATTGCTGCAAGATGGCGGTCGGCCTGATGGCCGGGGCGCGGCGGGGCGTGATCGTCAATATCGGTTCGAGTTCCGCGCTCTCGGCCCGCCCAGGACAGGTGAATTACGGCACGGCCAAATCCGCCCTGCTCGGCTTTTCCCGAACCCTGGCACGGGAACTGGCCGGCAAGGGCGTGCGTGTTCTGGTGGTGGCGCCGGGTTTTACCGCGACGCCCATGACCGAAGCGCTACCGCGCGAGGTCATCCGCGAAACGCTCGCCCGGATTCCTCTGGGACGCTGGAGTCTGCCGCGCGAAATCGCTCGAGCGGTCGCCTTCTTCGCCTCCGACGCGGCCCGCTGCTACAGCGGCCAAACCATTGTGATCGACGGTGGCCGCACCGCCCTCGAACAGGAATACGGCCTTCAGGTACAGGGAGAGTGAACGCCATGAAGTCGTTGTCCTTCGACCATCGCATCATCCGCCGGATTTTGCCGCATCGCTTCAGTATGCTGTTATTGGATCGGATCGAGATTTATATCCCGGACAAACGCGCCATCGTCGGCATCAAACATATCGGTCAGAACGAGCTCCTGGCGCAAGGCTACCTGCCCTTTCATCCCCTGTTTCCACCGACTCTGGTGATCGAGGCACTGGCGCAGACGTGCGGTTTTATGATGAACCTGGAATACTTGGCGAACCGGGGATTCCAGGTCTGGAGCCTCCGGCGAGAAAAACAACGAGATATTCCTCCTGTTCCTCATAGCGTATTAGCTGAAAGTCGCATGAGGCATTACAGCCTGACGCAACTCGGCCAGACCCTTTCATTGCAGGCCAACATTATTTTGCAACGCAACGAGGTTTATGTTTTCAAGACCCGGGCCCTGGTGGATGATCGGGAAATCACCGTCGGCGATATCATGCTGGCCTACCCCGAATACACCGCGCGCTGGAACAGAGCTTCGGTGGCTCCCGCCAATTTGAGAGAGGCGCTCCATGACGTTGGTTGACATGCGAAATGTCGGGAAAATCTATCAGTTGGGTAGTACCCAGGTCGAGGCTTTGCGGAATATCGACCTGCAAATCCAAACAAGGGAATTCGTGGCGATTTGGGGACCCTCCGGCAGCGGAAAGACATCGCTGCTCAATCTGATTGGCTTGATCGATGCGCCAACCACGGGCGAAATTTATCTCGCCGACGAGCGAGTGGACTTACTCGCGGATGATGAATTGGCGCGTCAGCGCAATCATAAGATTGGCTTCATCTTCCAGAACTTCAACCTGGTGCCGGTGCTGGACGCCCTGGAAAACATCATGCTTCCCTTGCAAATCCGCGGGATGCGACAAGGCCAGGCCAGGGAAAAGGCGCTGGTCCGGCTGCGGGAAGTAGGGTTGGAAGAGCATTGGAACAAACGGCCGGACAAGATGAGCGGTGGGCAGCGGCAGCGAGTGGCCATCGCCCGTGCCCTGGTCGGCGACCCCGCGCTGGTTATCGCCGACGAACCCACGGCCAATCTCGATTCCGGCAATAGCCGTATGATCATCGACTTGATGCGCGAGTTGAATCGACGCGATCATGTCACCTTTATCTTTTCCACGCACGATCCCCGCTTGTTGGAGCATGTGGACCGTCGTATTCGCCTGGAAGACGGCCAGATCGGTGCGACGGAGTGAACGACAGTGAATTTCATCAAGCTTGGATTACGCAACATTCTCAAGAACCGGCGTCGCAGTTTGGTCACCGTTCTGGCCGTGGCGCTGGGGTTTGCCGCCATTAACCTGTTCTCGGGCTATATTCACAACGTTTATAACGGCTTGGCGGATCAGGCCATTCGAGGTGGAGGACTCGGCCATTTAACGCTCATGAAGCGGGGTTTGTTGCGGGAAGGCAAGCTCGAACCGGAAAAGTTTTTGTTAAAAGCGGAAGAACTCGAACGGATCACCAAATTCCTGTCGCAAGATGCAGCGGTACGTTTGGTCACGCCGCGACTGGGAGTCAGCGGGATCGTATCCAACGGCAGGGTTTCGACCATTTTTATCGGCGAGGGGATGGTTCCGGAAGACACCGCGGTGATCCGTGGTGATTTTCGCGCCGACCGCGGCGGCGTGCTCGATCCGGCGCGACCCACTGCCGCCGTTTTCGCCGCCGATCTGGCGGATATGCTCGGCCTGCAGCGGAACGACTATGCCGTCTTGGTGACCTCCACCGTGGAAGGGCTCACCAACGCCCTGGATGTGGACGTGGGCGAAATTTACAACACCGGTAACGCCGGCACCAATGACAAGCTGTTGTTGTTGCCATTCGCGTTCGCCCAACGGCTGTTCGACACCAGCGGCGCCGACCGGCTGATCGTGCTGCTGCAGGATCGCGCGCAGACATTCGCGGCTCAACAGCGCCTGAGCGAGAAATTACAGGCGGCGGGTTTCGACATCGAAATCAGGACCTGGCTGGAACTTTCGAGCTTCTACAAACAGGTCAAAAATCTATTCGACATGATTTTTGCGTTTATCTTCGCGATTGTCATCGTGATCGTGACGATGAGCATTATCAATACCATGAGCATGGCGGTCATGGAGCGCACCCGCGAAATCGGCACGCTGCGTTCCCTGGGAATGCGGCGTTGGGATATTTCCTGGCTGTTCACGGTGGAGGGAATCCTGTTGGTGGTGCTGGGCGGTCTGGTCGGAGTCGTGTTGACCATCGTCATGGCGTTTTTGGTAAATCAGATCGGACTTTCTTACGTGCCTCCCAATAATACGGATGCCGTTTTGTTGCGGGTCGATATCGTGCCCTGGGTCATGGCCCAGGCTTTTGCATTTCTGGGACTGGTAGCGGCGATTGCCTCGCTGCTGCCGGCGCGGCGAGCCGCCCGCATGGTGATCGTCGACGCCATGGGTCATGTTTGATCGCTTTCTAGTGTTGTGGAGTTTGCGAGATGCGTTTTGTTATCGCTCTGTCGTTGGGTCTGATGGCCAGCCTGATCATGCCGCCGAATTGGGCCAGTACTCTTTCTCCGGCGGAAATCCTCAAACAATCCGATGCTGCCCGGGGCGGTGGCCTGCCGGGCATCACGTGGAACATCAAGCTGATCGCCGTCGATGGCGACGGCCTTCAGGAACGAGGGCTAACGGTGCGGGCCAGGGGCAATGACAGCCTGGTGGAGTTTTTTCAGCCCCCCAAAATCAAGGATCAGAAGCTGCTGACGGTGGAACGCAACATGTGGTTCATCAAACCCGGTTTGCGCAAGCCAACACCCATTTCCGCGCGTCAGCGCCTGGTGGGCCAGGCCTCCAACGGCGACGTGGCGGCCACCAACTATTCTGGCGATTATCAGGCAACTCTCCTTGGCGAGGAGGTCATCAACGGAGAAAGCTGTTACCGGCTGGAACTTACCGCTCGCGAATCCCGGGTTACTTACGACCGCATCATTTATTGGGTATCCAAATCCCGTCAAGTCGGCGTGCAGGCTGAATTTTATACGGTATCGGGGAAGCTGTTCAAACGCGCCCAATTTGAATACGGCAATCAAATCAACTATCGGGGTAAAAGCATTCCCTTCGTCAGCAAAATGATCATCATGGATGAGATCGATAAAAACAACAAGACGACGCTGGAGTACTCCAATATTCAGGTTAGTGAATTACCTGATCAGATATTCAATCTGCAATTCCTCACTCGATAACGTAAAAAAACCATCATGAGGAGGGTTTTAATCTTCATCTGGCTGGCATCCTGGTTGTTTCCTCCAATCATCTTGGCAGCGAAGCTGGATGCAGCCTTGGCGGAACAGGGGATAACCCTGGACAGTTTGATACGTGCCCAAGCTTTTTATAGTCGCAGCTCCATCAGCGATACCTCTTTCAATCCAGGCAATCAACTGGCCCGATTGAATGACGCCGAATTCATTTTTGAGCTGCGCCCCGATTTTTCGCTGTCGTACCAGAATCTTGAATTCATGTTGAAACCCCGGTTTCAATACGCTTGGGAGCAAATTGACACCACCAGTGGTCATTTCGATCAGGATGAAAGTTCGGCCTATATCAATGAATGGCGAATGCGCTTGGGATTGAGGAACCAATTTTTCCTGTCCTATGGTCGAGAAGTGCTGCTGTGGGGTCCCGCCATGCTGTTGTCGCCCAGCAATCCCTTTTTTGTCGACAATGGCCGATCCAACCCCTACCGTGAATTAGGCGGACGGGATTATTTACAGGCTACTTATCTGGCAAATCCAAATTGGACCTTTTCCTTAATCAGCAATACCGCGCAAGGTCGTGGTGAAGACTTGGGTCTCTCCGAATTCGACCGAACGGACGCCGTCAAAGTCGATTACGTCGGTCAAAGCGGTTACGGCAGCCTGATTTTTTCTCATCAGCGAGATGGCCTGAGCAAGATGGGTGGGTTTTTTCAACTGACCCTGTCCGATGCCCTGCTGGTTTATGCCGAAGGGGGTTATTCGCAGGGTACGCCGGCATTTTATCCATACCGGACCCCTACTCCACCCGGTTGGAGCTTCGTGACCGATCAGCGCGATGACAACAAACTTTTTGGCATTTCTCTCGTCGGGCTTGCTTACACTTTTGAAGCGGGCCCTACTCTGAATGTGGAGTTCATATATAACAACGCTGGCTACTCGGACCAGGAAGCGCGCGACTATTTTGCAATGGCCGAACAGTTGGGTTCCGGTTTCGCGGGTAGCGGTTTGGCCGCCGCGGCGCCCCTGTTGGCTCAGGCCGCGAACCCCCGGTTGCCCTTATTGCGCCGTAATTACCTGTTTGTCCAACTGCTGAATACCAATATCCGAAATCAACTGGACGTTACCTTGCGTTATACCCGTAACCTGGATGATGACAGTGGCAATTTCGTTTCAGTCTTCGATTGGGCAGTGAACGATTTCACCCATCTTTTCGCTCTTGGCTTGGTAAATCATGGCGATGAGCGAAGCGAGTTTCGCCGCTATCTGGACAACCAGTGGTTAATTGGAATTAACCTGACCTTCTAGTCCTCCTTTTCAATTTCTCAATCATGTTCGCTCGTGGGGAGGGGCTTCAATGCCAATGACAAGGTATTGGATTTTACTTGCTGTATTGTTGCTGTTCTCTCATTTACCGGTCGGAAGTTTTGCTTCCCAACCCGCAACCGGCACTTTGATCGTGACAATCATGGGCCTACGCAATTACCAAGGCGCTATCAATATTGCCGTGTTCGCCACTGCCGAAGGCTTTCCTGATCAACCATCGGCTGCCGTGGATAAACGTATCGTGAAACTGGCGGATACGGATCCGGTGATCGAATTCAATGGACTCGCTTTTGGTGAGTATGCGGTTTCGGTATTTCATGACGAAAATACGAACCAACAGCTTGACAAAAATTGGCTCGGCATTCCCAAAGAAGGAGTGGGTTTTTCCCATAATCCCAAGTCTCTCAGTGGTCCACCAAGTTTTGAAGAGGCCAAGTTTTCGTTCACTTTGAAAAAACAAGCCCTGACTATCAAATTGATCTACTAGAGACTTTATCTTCAATGCTCTTCAAAATATTATGTAAAGTAGTGTTCTAATAGCATTTGATATAGCATTATGTCGAGGTAACACCATCATGAGCGAACAAGATTTACACGAAGAGATGAGGCCCATTCCCAGATCCCCGACTCAAGAGGAAATCCAGCTTGCCAAGAGTCTTTTCAAGGATTCCGTCCGGTACGAGAAGGTCAAGATTTATAACGCTAAGTATGTAGGATTCCAGCAGGATGAAACCGGGATGACGCCCTTCGGTGAAATGTGGATTGTTGGGGCAAAAACATATAGAGAGAACTATGGGATAGCGGACGTTCCTCTACAGGCCTTTTTTATTCATGAAATGGTTCATGTTTGGCAATATCAGAACAATGTTTTGTCGGTATTAGGTTCCGCTATTGAGGAAACCATTACCTTGGGACTTGGCAACTATATGATTATGGCTTATCCATACAAACTGGAGCCGAACAAGGATTTAATGGATTACCGGATGGAGCAGCAGGGGGCGATCATGGAAAACTATTACAGATACAAAAACAAAGTGGATTTCAGGTTGACGTACGTGCAGAACACAGAGAGAGGTGGAGCTTTAATGAAACTTCACGAGGATGTTCTCAAGAAGTTTCTTCAAGATCCCCACTATGCCCGCAACTACGCCTACCGGAATCTGCGCTCCACGCCAGGCTTTGGAGATCGATAGCCCTGCTTGCCGATCACGAAGTCACCGAACCCGACTGGAGAAACGATGATAAAGCCAAATCCGAGTGTCCGGGGAGCGGCGATGCGGTTGCTCCCGACCGCCCTGCTGGTTGCGCTGATTGGGCTGCTGCACGGTTGTATGCTGCCCGCGATTCCTTATCAGTTCTATGTCCTGGAGGTCTGGATGACCGCAGACGGCCTGGTTTTCACCAGCCCCGTCATCGAACAGGGGCTCCGAGAAAACAAACGGTATGTGCTGACCAATTTGAGCGTGTACAGACACCCTTGTCTCGATCCCAAGAGTTGTAAGATGTGGGATATTCGTCGGTTCGTCGACACGGATAACGCCACGTTACTGAAGCCGCCGAATCTACTTTCGCTCCCGATCCGGTACGGTCAGTCCTTCCCCAACATGGAGGTTTGGACCGGGCCGCTGACGCTGACGCCCGGGCGCTATAGCGCGGAGGGAAACGCTGTGCGGAGCAGCGACGGGGTCACATTGGACGACGATCTGGCGCTGGTCAGTTGCTTTGCGATCAAGAAAAACGCCGCGGGCGCGCTGGAAGTGGAGGACGCCGACTGCGGAAAAAATTAAGAAACACCCTGTTGGGGGTGGGCTTTCCAATTGACACCCGGTCAACCCCTCACATCGTGCGATTGCCCCAGCCATCCTGCGCGGCAGGCCGACAAAGTGATAAACTGAATTTGTCGTTCGCAAGATTTTCAGGTAAGAGGCTTCGCATGGCAGGACATAGTGGTACCTAATTATGTGATTTGCGTAAGTCCTGATAATATTATGTTGAGGTAAAACCATCATGAGCGAACAAGATTTACAAGAAGAGATGAGGCCCATTCCCAGATCCCCGACTCAAGAGGAAATCCAGCTTGCCAAGAGCCTTTTCAAGGACTCCGTCCGGTACGAGAAGGTCAAGATTTATAATGCTAAATATGTGGGATTTCAGGAGGATAATTCCGGGATGACGCCCTTCGGCGAAATGTGGATTGTTGGCATAGACACGTATAGAGAGAACTATGGGATAGTGGAGGTCCGTCTACGCGCTTTTTTTATCCATGAAATGGTCCATGTTTGGCAATATCAGAACAACGTCTTGTCGGTATTAGGTTCCGCCATTGAGGAAACCATTACCCTGGGGCCTGGCAACTATAAGAACATGGCTTATCCATAAAAACTGGAGCCGAACAAGGATTTAATGGATTACCGGATGGAGCAGCAGGGGGCGATCATCGAAAACTATTACAGATACAAAAACGGAGAGGTGTTTCGTAGTAGGTACGTGCTGAATACGGGACAAGGTGGCGCCTTAATGAAACTTCACGAGGATGTTCTCAAGAAGTTTCTTCAGGACCCCCTCTATGCCCGCAACTACGCCTACCGGAATCCGCGCCCCGCGCAAGGGTTTGGAGATCGATAGCTTGATGTCGATCACGAAGTCACCGAACCCGACTGGAGAAACGATGTTAAGGCCAAGCTCGAATGCCCGGGGAACGGCGATGTCGTTGCTCCCGACTGCCCTGCTGGTTTTGCTGATTGGTCTGCTGCAAGGCTGTATATCGGTCATGGCTTATCGCTTTTATGTCTTGGAGCCCAAGATGACCGCGGACGGCCTGGTGTTCACCAGCCCCGTCATCGAGCAGGGGCTCAAGGAAAACAAGCGGTATGTGTTGACCGATTTGGAAGTGTACAGACACCCTTGTCTCGATCCCAAGAGTTGCACGATGTGGAAGATCAGCCGACCTCTCGATATGGGTAGAGCCACGTTACTGCAGCCGTCAAATTGGCTTTCGCTCCCGATCCGATACGGTCAGTCCTACCCCAACATGGAAGTTCGGACCGGGCCGCTGCCGCTGCCGCCCGGACGCTATAGCGTGACGGGAGGCGTTGTGGAGAGCAACGACGGGGTCACGATCGACGACGATCTGCCGTTGATCAAGTGCATCGCGATCAAGAAAAACGCTGCGGGCGCGCTGGAAGTGGAGGATGCCGACTGTAGCAAAAATCAGGAAACACCCCGTTGAAGCACACTGGAGGCGCAGCAGGCGCACCCGACACGTCGACCAAGATCGGAACGGCGCCGCCCGAGCGCGGTGGCAAAAAGTCCATCGCGCTCCAGAGTAATCGCGCCATGCGGTAACCGCGCGTCGCACCGTACCACGTACAGCACAGTCATCAAAACATCCTGTGGAGGGTACAGATCAAGATCAACCCATTCCCGATACCCCAGCGATCCGCTTCCGGTCAACCCCTCACATCGTGCGATTGCCCCGGCCATCC
>DGFE01000209.1:3520-9307 GCA_002391525.1 Competibacteraceae bacterium UBA3908 | reverse complement strand
GCATGGCAGGACATAGTAAATGGGCGAACATTCAGCACCGGAAGAACGCCCAGGACGCCAAACGCGGCAAGCTGTTCACCCGGCTGATCCGCGAAATCACCGTGGCGGCCCGCATGAGCGGCGGTGATCCCGGTGCAAATCCGCGGCTGCGGCTGGTGATGGACAAGGCGCTCGCCGCCAACATGCCCCGGGACACCATCGACCGCGCCATCAAGCGCGGCACCGGGTCGCTGGAAGGAGTGGAATACGAGGAAATCCGCTACGAGGGCTATGGTCCGGGCGGAGTGGCGGTCATGGTGGACGCCATGACCGACAACCGCAACCGCACGGTGGCGGAAGTCCGCCATGCCTTCGGTAAATGCGGCGGCAATCTCGGCACCAGCGGCTCGGTGGCGTTCCAGTTCAGCGAACAGGGGGTGTTGAGCTATCCAGCCGGCTGCGATCAGGACCGGATCATGGAAGCCGCCATCGAGGCTGGCGCCGACGATGTGGTGAGTTACGAGGACGGCTCGGTGGACGTGCTGACCGCTCCGGCGGCCTTCCAGACCGTCAAGCAGGCGATGGCCGCCGCCGGCTTGGAACCGGAGGAAGCCGAGATAACCCAGCGCGCCGCGTCCAGTACCACCCTGGGGTTCGAGGACGCCCAAAAGATGGTCAAGCTGCTGGAAATGCTGGAGGATTTGGACGATACCCAGAACGTCTATTCCAATGCCGATATCCCCGACGCCATCCTGGCGAAACTCTGATCGTGGCTTCAATCCGACTGATGGGCATCGATCCCGGTTCGCGGGTCACCGGCTACGGCATCATCGATCTGGACGGGCCGCGCAGCCGCCACGTCAGCAGCGGCTGCATCCAGACCGACAGCAGCCGGCCGCTGCCGGAACGGTTGAAGACCATCTTCGAGCAGGTGACGAGGGTGATTCAGTCCTATCAACCGGCGGAAGTGGCGGTCGAGCAGGTGTTCATGCACCGCAATCCTGATTCGGCGCTCAAGCTGGGCCAGGCCCGTGGCGCGGCGCTGTGCGCGGTGGTGATGACCGGGCTGCCGGTCAGCGAATACGCGCCGCGCGCCATCAAGCAGGCGGTGGTCGGCGGCGGCGCGGCGGACAAATCGCAAGTGCAGCGCATGGTCGCCCTGTTGCTGAACCTGCCGGAACCGCCGCCGACCGACGCCGCCGACGCGCTGGCGGTGGCGATCTGTCACGGCCACACCCGGCAGACGCTCCAACGTCTGAACATGGCCGCCGTGCTGGCCGGGAGGCGGCGATGATCGGTCGCCTGCGCGGGCGGCTGGCCTGGAAACAGCCGCCTTATCTGCTGATCGACGCCCATGGCGTCGGCTACGAACTGGAAGCCTCGCTGACCACCTTCCAGACCTTGCCGGAAGTGGGCGCGGAGGTCATGCTGTTTACTCATCTCGCGGTCCGCGAGGACGCTCATACGCTGTATGGCTTCGCCAGCACCGCCGAGCGCGGCCTGTTTCGCAACCTGATCCGGGTCACCGGCATCGGCCCTCGTCTGGCGCTGTTGATCCTGTCGGGGATGAGCGTGGACCTGTTCGGTCGCTGCGTGCGCGAGGGCGACGCCGCCGCGTTGACCCGGCTGCCGGGCATCGGCAAGAAAACCGCCGAGCGGCTGATCATCGAAATGCGCGACCGCATCGGCGAACTGGGCCTGTATCCGGCGGCGGTGGCCGTGCCGGGCGGCCAGATCGCGCCGCCGGACGCCAGTCCGGTGGACGACGCCATCAGCGCCCTGGTGGCGCTGGGCTACAAGCTGCCCGAAGCGTCGCGCATGGTGCAGGCCATCGAGGCCGAGGGGATGACCAGCGAGGCGATCATCCGCCAGGCATTGCAAGCCAGCGTGCGCCGTTAGCCGGACCTCGGCTGGAACTGGAAATCAGGCAACGCTCATCCCCGTTTGGCTTTAAACTCTCCGTCAGGAACGCAAACTCTCCGTCAGGAACGCTTGGAACCGTCATCGTCGTCGCCATGAACCCATCGGATCGTCTGATTTCTCCAGCCGCCAGCAGCGAGGACGCCACGCTGGACCGGGCCGTCCGTCCCCGGCGGCTGGCGGAATACATCGGCCAACTGGCGCTGCGCGAACAACTGGAAATTTTCATCCAGGCCGCCAAGGCGCGCGGCGAAGCGCTGGATCACGTGCTGCTGTTCGGACCGCCGGGGCTGGGCAAGACCACGCTGGCGCACATCGTCGCCGCCGAGATGGGCGTCAGTCTGCGCCAGACCTCGGGACCGGTGATCGAGCGGCCCGGCGATCTGGCCGCCTTGCTCACCAATCTGGAACCGCGCGATGTGCTGTTCATCGACGAGATTCATCGGCTGAGTCCGGTGGTGGAGGAGGTGCTGTATCCGGCGATGGAGGATTACCAGATCGACATCATGATCGGCGAGGGACCGGCGGCGCGGTCGATCAAGCTGGATTTGCCACCGTTCACCCTGGTCGGCGCCACCACCCGCGCCGGCTTGCTGACCTCGCCGCTGCGGGACCGGTTCGGCATCGTCCACCGGCTGGAGTTTTATACGCCGGAGGAACTGACCGAGATCGTGGCCCGGTCGGCGCGAATTCTCGCCATCGAGACCGACTATCCAGCGGGCGCGACGGAGATTGGCCGGCGCTCGCGCGGCACGCCCCGCATCGCCAACCGGCTGCTGCGACGGGTGCGTGATTTCGCCCAGGTGCGCGCGGCGGGCCGGATCACCGTCGAGGTGGCGCAACTGGCGCTCGATCTGCTGAAGGTGGACGAACGTGGCTTCGACGAGCAGGATCGGCGGCTGTTGTGGCTGATGATCGACAAGTTCGGGGGTGGGCCGGTGGGGCTGGATACGCTGGCGGCGGCGCTGGGCGAGGAACGCGGCACCATCGAAGATGTGCTGGAGCCGTACCTGATCCAGCAGGGCTTTTTGATGCGCACGCCGCGCGGGCGGGTGACGACGGCGCACGCCTACCGCCATTTCGGCCTGGCCGCCGTCAACAATCCGGCGGCCAGCGGCGATCTGTTCGGCGCCGCGCCGTAGAGGATTACGATTTGGCCGCGGCCGGAGGCGTTGTCGCGCTGCCGCCGCTGGCCGGTGGGCGGGGCGCAACGGGCGGGGTGACCGGACTGGCGGGCGTCGCGGGTGCGGCGGGTTCGTCCTCGCCGGAAGGACTGGCCGCTTCGGGCGGCGTCAGACCTTCCACGGCGATGTCGTATTCGTCCACGGTGAGCGTGCCGTCGTTGTCGCCGTCGGCGGCGTTGAAATCCAGCCCTTCGACGCTGGCGGCCTCGTCGGCGCTGATCAGGCCGTCGCCATCGGTATCGACTTCCTCGAACGTCAACGGCGCCGCGGCGAAGGCGGGCGGCGTGGCCAGCAACAGGATGGATAGAACGAGCGTGCGCATCGGGATTCTCCGCGGGCTTGCGATGGTTCAGCTTCAGTTAAAAATGACTCGGGAATTCTAAACGAAAGATGAATGCGTTTGTCTGGCCCGTGCGGGTTTATTACGAGGATACCGACAGCGGCGGCGTGGTGTATTACGCCAATTATCTGAAATTCATGGAGCGCGCCCGCACCGAATGGCTGCGCGTCCGCGGTTTTGAACAGGACGCGCTGTTGCGCGACCAACAACTGTTGTTCGCGGTGCGGACGCTGAGCGTAGACTATCATCGACCGGCCCGGTTCAACGATCTGCTGACGGTGGTCAGTCAGATTGTGGACGCGCGCGGCGCCAGCTTTCTGTTCGCGCAAACCATCCAGCGCGAGGTGGGCGCCGAATTGTTGTGCAGCGCGCGAGTCCGAGTGGCGTGTATCGATGCCGGAACCTTTCGGGCGCGCCGGATTCCCCGGCAGTTGCTGAGGGAGATAGAGGGAGATCGCAGGTGACCCATGATTTGTCGTTCTGGAGCTTGATTGTCAACGCCAGCCTGATCGTGCAGTTGATCATGCTGGCGCTGGTGCTGATTTCACTGGGTTCGTGGTGGGTGATCGCCAAGAAGGGCTTGGTCCTGGCAGCCGCGAAGCGGGCGACCGACCAGTTCGAGGACGATTTCTGGTCGGGAATCGACCTGGCCTCGCTGTATGCGCGCATCAACCGCCAGAAGGAGGTGGTCTGGGGAATGGAAGCGATTTTCCTGGCGGGTTTCCAGGAATTCCTGCGCTTGCGCTCCCAACCGACCATGGACCCGGAGTCGGTGGTCAGCGGCGCGCAGCGGGCGATGCGGGCCGCCGGTTCGCGGGAACTGGACGAATTGGAGATGTATCTGTCGCTGCTGGCGACCACCGGCTCCACCAGCCCCTATATCGGCCTGTTCGGTACGGTCTGGGGCATCATGAACGCTTTCCGGGCGCTGGGACTGGCGCAGCAGGCCACGCTGGCGCAGGTGGCGCCCGGCATCGCCGAGGCGCTGATCGCGACCGCCATGGGTTTGTTCGCGGCCATTCCGGCGGTGATCTTCTACAACCGCTACGCGCACGAGGTGGACCGGCTGGCCAATCGTTACGAAACGTTCATGGAGGAATTCTCCAACATCCTCCAGCGTCAGTCCTACAGCTTGCGCAAGAACTACGCCGACGCTGCCCGCTCGGCGGTGGCTCAGAGCTAGCTCATGGCCCGGCGCAGCTCGCATGGCCGCCTGAAGGCGGAAATCAACATCGTTCCCTACATCGACGTGATGCTGGTGTTGCTGGTCATCTTCATGGTCACCGCGCCCCTGCTCAATCAGGGGGTCGAGGTCGATCTGCCCAAGGCGGCGGCGGAGCAGATCGACACCAGGGACCAGGAAACCGAGGTTCTGGTGTTGTCGGTGCAAAAGAACGGCGCCTGTTATCTGAATGTCGGTTCGGAAAAAGCGCAGTCGGTGAATTGCGAAAACCTGGAGCCGCGCCTTGCGGATGTCCGCGAACGCTTGAGCCGGAAACCGCAACCGCCGGTGCTGGTCCGCGCGGATCGCGAGTTGAAATACGACGAGGTCATCAAGGCGATGACGGTTTTGCGGGATGCGGGCGCGGTCAAGGTCGGTCTGTCCACCGCGGTGCCGGACGAACCGCCGAGAGGTCGGTAGTCGAGGCCGATGCAGCCGGGGTACGGAGCGAAATATCAGGATTTGGTGGCGACAGCGGCTACCCTTGCCGTCCATACCGTCGTCGTGGTGTTTTTACTGCTCAACCTGAACATCACGGGCGCGCCGCACTCCGAACCAGCCGAGATCGAACCCATCCCCGCCGAAATGGTGGACGAGGTTGCGATCCGGGAGGAATTGGAACGGCTGGCGGAAGAGGAGCGCCGCCGGCAACGCGAGGAGGCGGAACGGCAAGCCCGGCTGGCGCGGGCGGAACGCGAGGCGCGCGCGGCGGAAGAGCGGCGACAGGCGGAACTGCATCGCCAGCAAGAGCAGGAAGCCGCCCGTCGCGAGGCCGCGGAGCAGCGCAGGATCGAAGAAGCCAGGCAGCAGGCCGCCGAGGAAGCGCGCAAGGCGGAAGCGGCGCGCAAGGCGGCGGCCGAGGCCAGACGGCAGGCCGCCGAGGAGGTCCGCAAGCTGGAAGAACGCCGCCAGGCCGCCGAAGAGGCTAAACGGCAAGCGGCCGAGGCAGCCCGACGGCAGGCGGCCGAGGCAGCGCGCAAGGCGGAAGCGGCGCAAGAGGCCAAGCGACAAGCGGCGGCGGAAGCCCGACGGCAAGCGGCAGCCGAGGCCAGACGCCAGGCCGCCGAGGAGGCCCGCAAGTTGGAAGAACGCCGCCAGGCCGCCGAAGAGGCTAAACGGCAAGCGGCGGCGGAAGCCCGGCG
>DGFE01000209.1:0-3252 GCA_002391525.1 Competibacteraceae bacterium UBA3908 | reverse complement strand
GAAGCCCGGCGACAGGCCGCGGCGGAAGCCCGACGACAGGCCGCGGCGGAGGCCGCCCGGCAAAAAGCGGCCGAGGATGCCCGCAAAGCCGAAGAAGCGCGTAAAGCTGCCGAGGAAGCCAGGCGCAAAGCCGCGGAAGAGGCCAGGCGCAAGGCCGAGGAGGAAGCCAGGCGCAAGGCCGAGCAAGCGCGCGAATTGGCGCAAAAACTGGCCGCGCGGGAAAACGCCAGAGGTCATGCCGAAAACGTAATCGGTCCGTATGTGGAGCGGCGCTGGAATCCCATGGCGAGCAGCCAGGGCGGATTGGTTTGTTTGCTGAGAATAACGGTAACGGCTTCCGGGCAAGTGACCAATGTTCAGGTCGTGAAGGGCAGCGGCGATAGCCTGTTCGACAACTCGGCGGTCGCGGCGGCCCATCGCGCGTCGCCGCTGCCGATGCCCACCGACCCCGCCGTAGCGCAAGAACTGCGGCCCACCTTTATCCTGAGATTCAGACCGAAGTAAGCTACGGTTTTAAACAACTACACTGTGGAATTGATTTTGTCGAAGGAGGCCAGTCCTTGAAATCGTTTGTGAAAATTCTCGGAGCACTGATGCTCCTGTTGGGAGTCGGATCGCTCGCCCATGCCGAATTGACGATTGATGTTTCCAAGGGCATCGAGGGCAGGGGGATACCCATCGCCATCGCGCCTTTCGGCGGCGGCGCGCCCGAGAACATCGCCGGCATTGTCGCATCCGATCTGCAACGGACCGGCAAATTCGCACCGCAGCCGGCAGGAGCGCAGGCCGATTATTCCGTCACGGGACAGGCGGGTCCCGGCGGTTCCCGTGGCTATCTCGTGCAGTTCCAGTTGGCCGGCGCGCAAGGCGGCCAACTGCTGAACCTGTCCTTCGACGTGCCACCGAACCAGTTGCGGCCGGTGGCGCATCGCATCAGCGATCTGATCTACGAAAAGCTCACCGGTGAAAAGGGCCTGGCCGGAACCCGAATCGCTTTCGTCACCGCCGGTGGGGGGGGGTGGTTCCTGGTGGTCGCCGACGCCGATGGGCAAAATCCCCAGGTGATTTTGCGCTCCAGCCAGCCGATCATGTCGCCGGCCTGGTCGCCGGACGGTTCCCGGCTGGCTTACGTCTCTTTCGAGGGCCGCCGGCCGCAGATCGTCGTCCAGGAGGTCAGCAGCGGTGCCCGCCGCGTGGTTTCCGCCGCTCCGGGCATCAACGGCGCTCCGTCGTGGGCGCCGAACGGTCAACGCCTGGCGTTCACCCTGTCCAAGGACGGCAATCCGGAAATCTACGCCCTGGATTTAGGCAGCCAGAGCCCGGTGCGTCTCACCAGCGGCGGCGCCATCGACACCGAACCCGTGTGGTTGCCGGACGGCAGCGTCGTGTTCACTTCGGACCGGGGCGGCTCGCCGCAGTTGTACCGCATCGGTCCCGGCGGCGGCGCGGCGCAGCGGTTGACCTTCGAGGGCGACTATAACGCCAGTCCGGCCGTTTCGCCGGATGGCCGCTATATCGCCATGGTGCATCGGCGCGGCGGACGGTTCCATATCGCCGTGCTGGATATGAAAAACCGCCAGTTCCGGGTGTTGACCCCCGGCGGCCTGGATGAATCGCCCAGTTTCGCGCCGAACGGCAAGATGATCATTTACTCCAACGGCCAGCGCCTGAACGCGATATCCGTGGATGGCAGCGTCAAGCAGGATTTCGTCCTGCGCGGCAGCGTGCGCGACCCGGTTTGGGCGCCTTACAGCCGTTGATTCCGACTTTTTGACTCAGCTGAGGGGAGAACCACCATGAAGAATCGCATCAGAACCTTGATTGCCGCCGCATCGCTCGCGCTGTTGGCCGGTTGCGCCTCGACCGGCGAGAACACTGAGGAAACCGCTCAGGACGCAACGGCTCAGCAAGGCGTCGCGGGACAGCCGGGGCAGGAAGCCTACAGCTATCCCTATGGCCAGGCCCCGAGCGGTTACGACACCTACGACACCAGCGGTGGCGGCCTTGCCGCCGCCGGTGGTCCAGCCGGCGGGCGGGCCGGTCAGGCGGTTTCAGCGGATCGGATCGTGTACTTCGAATACGACAGCGCCGAAATCCGCCCGGACAGTCAGGGAATCATTGAAGCGAACGCGCGTGCCCTTAATGGCAATCGGCGCACCGTCACCCAGTTGGAGGGGCACACCGATGAGCGCGGCAGTCGCGAATACAACGTCGCGCTGGGCGAACGCCGGGCCAATTCCGTGCGCCAAGCCATGATCGCCATGGGGGTTTCGCCCCAGCAAATCCGGATCGTGAGCTATGGCGAGGAACGGCCGGCCGCCGCCGGACAGGACGAGCAAAGCTACGCGCTGAACCGGCGCGTGGAAATCATCTACTGACGGTCGTCCGCGGATGCCCCGGTACTGCCCGCCCTGGTTGATGCTGCTGGTGTTGGGTGGCATGGCGCTGCCCGGCAGCGGCCATGCCCAACGTCCCGCAGACAACGTGTTGATGCTGGAACTGCTTGAGCGCGTCGAGCAACTGGAGACGGAAATCCGGCAAATTCGCGGCGAGCTGGAAATCCAGCGTCATCAGGTCGAATTGCTCCAGCAGGAGCGCGCGCTGGCCGGGCAGTCGGCCTACCCGCCGGGCGCGGCTGCTCCGATGGCCCCCCCGCCGACGATGGAGCGCCCGGCCGGAGCCGGTCAACCGGTGCTGGCCCAGCCGTCCGTCCCACCGCCGACCACCGCCGACCGCGCTCCAGCCGTCCAGCCGGCGCCGAACGCACCGGCCGGCTCGGAGCAGGCGGAATTCGACGCGGCCCTGGGCGAGTTGCGCGAAGGCCGCTATCAGGAGGCGATTGCGCGCTTCCAGCGATTTCTGGCCGCCTATCCGGCCAGTGACTTGGCGGGCGACGCCCAGTACTGGCTGGGCGAGTCTCATTACGTCAGCCGGGATTACAACGCAGCCAAGGACGCCTTCATCAACATGGGACTGCGTTACCCGCAAAGCGTGCGGCTGCCGGATGCGCTGCTGAAGCTGGGCTACATCTACGGGAAACTGGGCGATAGCGACCGGGCGCGGGAAGTGTTGCAAAAACTGGTACAGGTTTACCCCGACACCCAGGCTGCCGACCTCGCCGAACGGCGGCTGCAATCGCTGCGCTGACGGCAACCGGGACTTGCGATTTCGCCGGATTGCTGTAGGATTAAGCCCTTTTTTGGGGCCGTTAGCTCAGTCGGTAGAGCAGCAGACTTTTAATCTGTTGGTCGT
>DGFE01000193.1 GCA_002391525.1 Competibacteraceae bacterium UBA3908 | reverse complement strand
GCTCGACCTGGCGAGGAACAATCATGTTTGGCGGTACGAAGAATGGTTTCCGAAAAGAGCGCATCCCCCGGCGGCGGAGCGAGCATCCATCCAGTCATTTGTGGATTCGCGGCCTGATCGGCGTCGCGGCGGCGGGCTGGGCGTTCAGTCCCGCCCTCGCCGAAATCGGTCTGGTCGAGGAAAACGGCGTCAACGTGAGTTTTGGTTTGGAAGCCGGCGCCGGTTATTTCCACACCACGAACACCAACTTCGGCGTCGGTCGGGTTGACCTGCGCAGCGGCGAGAATACCGGCGATGCGCGCTGGACCGAGGGCTATCTGAAGCCCTCCCTGAATGCGGCCTATGGCTTCGACCGGGCCGGCAAGCTGTACGGCGGCGTCACCGGCGTGGCGACCTTCACCGCCGGGGATGGCGACGCCGGTGGCTACACCAACTCGGGCGACGACGACACGGATCTGGAGCGCCTGTTCATCGGCTGGAATTCCGCCCAATTGTTGAGCGATTCATTGGGGGAAGACGCCATCGATATTTCCTACGGCCAGCAGGATTTTCAGGTTGGCGATGGGTTCTTGATTTACGACGGCAACACCGATCAGTTCAAGAAAGGCGCCTACTGGCTCGCGCCCCGCGACGCCTTCAAGCGGGCGGGCCTGGTCAGGATCAACGCCCAACCGGTGCGTGGCGATCTGTTCTACCTCAAGGCCGATTCCGATCAGGACGACACCGAACTGGGCGGCGTCAACGTCGAGTACGTGGCGAAGGATTTTGGTACTTTCGGCGTCACCTATTTACATGTCCTGGATTCCGCCCGGCCGTCCAACGCGGGAGTTCGCGATGGCATGAACGTCCTGAGCCTGAGCGTCAGCGAACTCACGCCGCCGGCGGTTCCCAATCTGTCCTTTTGGGGCGGGTATGTCGCCGAGACCGGCAATGGCCGGGACGGCAAGATCGATGCCGACGCCTGGTATCTGGAAGCCCGCTACACCTTCGCGGATTGGCCGTGGTCGCCGGCCTTGAGCTACCGCTACGCCGCCTTCTCGGGTGCGGGCGTGGACGACGCCAAGCGCCGGGATTTCGATCCGCTCTTCTACGGCGCCTCCGACCGTGGCTGGGGAACCTGGGTGCAGGGTGAAATCACCGGCAATTATCTGTTGTTCAACAGCAATCAGCGCGATCATATGGTGCATCTGACCGCGAGCCCCGGCGAGAGGCTGAATCTGGGCTTGCTCTACTACCGGTTCTTCCTCGACAAGAACAATTATTACGGCACGCCGGTGAGCGACGACCACTTCAATGACGAAGTCAACCTCTACGCCGACTGGACGATCAACGATTACGCCTCGCTCAGCGCCGTGTACGGCGTGGCGTTTCCGGGCGCGGCGGCCGAGCAGGTGTTTGGAGACGACGAGCCTTATCATCTGTTTGAAATCGCCCTGTCCCTGACGTTTTGAACGATGCGCCGGCAACGGCGTGAGGAATGCCGATGATGAGATCTGTTCTCCCCGACGAATGCCGGGGTGGTGAAATGGGTAAGCGGCTGATCACGATTCTGTTGGGGTTCGCACTCCTGGCGCTCGTCGGTTTGACCGGCTGCGACGAGGGCAAACCACCGGATCAGTCACCGGCGTCCAAACAACAACTGGCGCAAGAACTGACGTTTTACAACTGGGCCGGCGACATGCCCCAGTCGGTGCTGGACGCGTTCACCCGCGAGTATGGCGTGAAGGTGAATTACGTGAGCTACGAGTCACAGGAGGACGCCATCGCCAACCTGCGCGCCGGCCAGGTGTACGATGTGGTGGTAATGGAAAGCCGCTCGGTGCCGATTCTGGCGCAAGAGGGGTTGCTGGCCGAGCTGAATCACGCCAACCTGACCCATCTGAAAAACATCGCGGCCAATTTCCGCGATCTGACCTACGATCCCGGCAACCGTTATTGCATCCCTTATAACTGGGGCACCACCGGACTGGTGGTGCGGAGCGATCTGGCGGCGCAACCGGTGACGCGCTGGACCGATTTGTGGGACCCGCGCTATGCGGGTCGGGTGGCGCTATGGATGGGACAGCAGCGGGAAGTGATCGCCTTGACGCTGAAATCGTTGGGTTATTCGGCCAATTCCGAAAATCCGGCGGAACTGGAAGCGGTCCTCAATCGCTTGCGGGAACTCAAACCGCACGTGCTGAAGCTGGAGGATTTCGATCCGACCACGTCCGCCGAAGCGATGAGCAGCGGCAAGGTCGTGCTCGCCATGGGTTATGCCGCCGACGTATTGACCGGGCGGGAGAAAAACGACGCCATCCGCTACGTGCTGCCGCAAGAAGGCGCATTGTTGTGGGGCGATACCTTCGTCATTCCGGCCAACAGTACCCGCAAGCACACCGCCGAGGTGTTTTTGAATTTCCTGCTGCGTGGGGATATCAACGCCCGGATCGCCAACGAAAACCGCTATGCCACCCCGAACGAGGCGGCCCGTCCCTTCATTGACCCGACGCTCCTGAACGATCCCGTGGTCTTTCCGCCCAACCAGGACTTGCAGAACGCCGAGATCGTGCTGCCGCTCAGCCCGGAGGGAGAAAAACGTTACGCTGACCTTTGGGAGCGATTCATAGATGGTAAACCTTAAGAAAACGACCATGCTTAAAGCCGTTCATTCACGAATCTGGTCCTTACTGTTGTGCGCGGGGCTGATCATCGGCCTGCTGACCGCCTGCGACGATTCCGGTTCGCCCACAACCCCCGCCACGCCGCCGCTGGCCAAGGAGCTGGTGCTCTACAACTGGGTGGACTACATGCCCCAGTCGGTGCTGGACGCCTTCGAGAAGGAGTACGGCATCAAGGTCAACTACGTCGTCTACGAATCGCAGGAAGGGGCGGTGGAAGACATTCGCGCCGGTAAACTATACGATGTGGTCGTGATGGCGCCCGAACAAATCCCCCGCCTGATCCGGGAAGGCAAGCTGGCCGCCATCGACTTTCGCAACGTACCGAATTTCAAGTACGTCTCGGCCAACTTCCGCGATCTCACCTTCGATCCCGGCAACCGCTATTCCATTCCGTTTCACTGGGGCACCACCGGACTGCTGGTGCGCGCCGATCTGGTGAAGCGCCCGCTGACCCGCTGGAGCGATCTGTGGGACTCCGACTTCGCAGGCAAGATCGCCCTCTGGCCCATACCCCGTTCGTTAATTCCAATTGCCCTCAAGACCCTGGGCTATTCGGTCAACACGGCCAATCCCGCCGAACTGGAAGCGGCCTTGCAGCATCTCCTGAAACTCAAACCGAACGCTTTCATCGTCGGCAACGAAAATGCCACCGTCATCCCGGTCCTGGCCGAAGGACAGGCGGCCATCTCCTACGGCTGGGCTTTCGATGCGCTGACGGCGCAAAAGCAGGGCTTGACGACCATCCAGTATGTTGTCCCCGAGGAAGGAACGATCCTGTGGGGGGATCATTTCGTGATTCCCGCCAACAGTCCGCGCCGGCGCGAGGCGGAACTGTTCCTGGACTTCGTGCTGCGACCCGAAATCGCCGGTCGGATCGTCAACGAAAGCTATTACGCCATGCCGCACGACGCGGCCCATCCTTTCATTCTGCCGGAAATTCTCAACAATCCCCTGATCTATCCCCCCAACGAGCAGCTCCAAAAAGCCGAACTGACCCTGCCGCTCAGCGCGGAGGGTGATGCGCTGTATGACGCGATCTGGCAGCGGTTCCTCGCGGACGGGAAATAGGGCGTCATCGTGAGCCAGGGTCGACCGCAAACGCGGTTGCGGGGCAGCCTGCGGCGGCAATTGTTGGCGGTGTTTGGCGCCGCGCTGCTGGTCGTGCTGCTGGCGAGCGTGCTGGGGGTCGCCTATTTGGTGAACCGCACCGAACAGGCGGGTTGGCGGGGCCGCCAGCAGGAAGCGGCGCGGCGGGCCGCCGAAACCGTCGGCGCCTTTCTGGAGCGGGAACGGCGGGTTCTGCTGCTGCTGGACCTGTTCGGTCGAGACGAACTGGCCGCCGCGGGCTCGACCGAACTGGAAGAACTGCTGGAGCGCAATCCCGCCTTTCTGGAAATCGTGTACCTCGACGCCGCCGGCAAGGTCATGGCCCATGCGCCGAGGGACAACGCGGTACTGGCCAGCCTGTTCACCATTCCGCAATCGAGCTGGTTCGTCAAGGCCCGGCAAGGCCAGCACTATGTGGGCGACGTACAGCTGTCCGCCGGGGATGAAGCCTACCTGGTCCTGGCAATGCCCGCCGTCCACGGTGGTGTCATGGTTATCCGCTTGCAGATGAAAGTCTTGCAGGAAGTGGTGGCCAGCCTCCATTTCGGCAAATCCGGCCTTTCCTATCTGGTCAACCAGAACGGTCGCGTCATCGCCCACTCCGATCCCCAA
>DGFE01000235.1 GCA_002391525.1 Competibacteraceae bacterium UBA3908 | reverse complement strand
GAGCCCCCCCCTCCCCGTGCGGTGGGTGTGGAAAGTTGTGAAAAGGAGCATGCCGGGGGCCCGGCCCGCCTGGCGGGCGGGCCGCGCCCGGGCCCCCCGGGCCCCCCCCCCCCAGCCGCTCGTACTCGGCCAGCGCGACTCGGTCGGCCGGTCGCAGCCGGTGGATGCCGGCGGCGAACAGCGACTCGTTGGCGTAGATGTTGCCCACCCCCACCACCACCCGGTTATCCATGATGAAGGTCTTGACGGCCACGGCGCGGCTTTGCGCCCGCTGGTGCAGATGGGCGCCGGAGAATGCGGCGCCAAGCGGCTCCGGTCCGAGCGCTTCGAGCAATGGATGCCGTTCCGGCGGCTCCGGGGTCCAGAGCACGGCACCGAAACGGCGGGTATCGTTAAAACGCAGGCATTGCCCGCTGGCCAGCGCCAGATCGACATGGTCATGCTTCCCTGGCGGCGTGTCGGCGGGCAGAATGCGCAGTCGGCCCGACATGCCGAGGTGCAGAATCGCGGTGCCCGCATCGGTGCGCAGCAGCAGATATTTGGCGCGCCGGTCCACCCGGCGAATCGTCCGCCCCGGCAACGACAGCGTCAGTTCGTCCGGCACCGGCCAGCGCAATCGGGGTTGCCGCACCACCACCCGAATCACCGTTTGGCCGGTCAAATGCGGCGCGATGCCGCGCCGGGCGGTTTCGACTTCAGGTAGTTCAGGCATTATTCACCACTCCCCGCCACCGGTAGCGGGATCTCGATGGACGGCGCCAGGAACCCCCCCGCGGCGCTGGTCAGCAGCGGATACAAACGGTCGGGACAGAGATGGACGGCGGCGTCGATGTGCAGATAACGCTGACCGTCGGTCGGGGCGGTGGCGCCAAAGCGGATTTCCCGGCTATCCAGCCGCAACCGCAACCGCGGAGGATCGAGCCGCAACGCTTTCAGATCCAATCCCGCGGCGGCGTAGCGTAAGGGACAGCGCGCCTCGGCCAGATGCAGGATCGGATTGAGCAAAACCGGATTGGCCGGACCCGTCGCCGGCGCGGTCATCCACCAGCGACCGGCGCGTTGCTCGAAAGCCAGCGTCTCCTGGCCTGGCCGCTCGACCACGATCCGTTCGATCCGCGCCGGAGCCAATTCCAGCAAGGGCGGCACGGCCGTTGGCCGCTCCTGTCCGGGCTCGAACAGCACCAGCGCCGCCAGCCCGCCGGCCAACCCCAGTAATCCCGTATTGAGCCAGTGTCGTCGCCCGAGCGCGTTCATGTTCACCGCCGCCGCCGGTAGAACCAGATGAGCCAGCCGCTGGCCAGCAGCCCGCCCGGCAACACGATCAGAAAGATGCCCGCGAGCAACGCCAGGGCCCGGTCCGACAGATTCAGATTCGGGTCGGGAACGGCCTTGGGAGGCACGATGATCGGTGTATCGTCCAGAGTCAGCCAATTCAGGATGCTCAGTCCCAGCTCCAGATTGGCGCCATTGCCCAGATAGGTGTTCGACAGAAAATCGCCATCGCCGATGACGACGAGCCGCTGCTGGGACGCGGCGGGCGGATCGACGGCGGCGGTCGATCCCATGGGTCGAGGGCGGAACAGCGCCGCGCCGACGGTCAACGGACCCGACCGTTCGTCGGTTTCGGAATCGAAGCGGAGCGGACCATCCAGCGAACCGGTTTCCGTCCAGGAACGGCCTTGGCTCTCCAGCAACACGACCCACTGCCAGTCGGCGGGCGGGCGGAGGTTCAGCGCGACCGCCTGCGGCAACAGCGCGGCGGTACGCAACGCTGCGGTGATGGGATGCGGGCCATAATCTGCGATGGGCAGAAAGGCCGGGTTCCCGATGCCGAGTCGGGGCGTATCCGCATCCACCACCACGCCGGGCAACACGGCGACGCCCAGCGCCGCCGCCAGGGGTTGCAGGCCGGAAGGGTCGCCCGGCTCCAGCAGCCACAGCAAATTGCCGCCCTGCCGCACGTAGTCGAGGATGGTTTGAATTTGGTCGGACGGCAACGGCTGTTGCGGCCCGGCGATCACCAGCGCGGCGGCGGTAGCGGGAACGCGCTGCTCCCGCGACAGGTCGAGCGAACGCATCCGAATTCCGATTTTCGCCAATTCCCGGCCAAACGTTCCCAGATCGTGATTGGCCACACCGAGCGGTTTGCGCTCGCCGTGCCCCTCCAGAAACAGCACGGACTGATCCTGTTGGCGACCGAGGCGCTGCAAGGCCAGGGTCAGCGCCTGTTCGCTGAGCTGCTGGACCTTTTCGCTGCGCCCGCGATAGTCCACGTACAACTCGCCATCCAGGGTAACGCCGAGTTCGCGCATCCGGTCCGGCAGCAGATCGGGATTGACGAAGGTCAGCCGCAGATCGGTTTTATAACGTCGGTAGCGGTCGACAAACCGGCGGATGGCGTCACGCAGGGTTGGGTTGTCGCGGGCATAGGCGGTGACGTGGATCGGTCCCTCCAGTCGGTCCAGCAACATCCGGCTCGACTCGGACAAGGTATTGCGCCCACCGGCGGTCCAGTCGACCCGAATCGCATAGCGGGCGCTCAGCCAGGCCAACAGACCGATCACCAGGCCGAACAGCAGCAGGAACAGCAGATTCTGAAGCCACAGCCGCCGGCGCAGCGAGGAATCGAGCCGCATGAGTCAGTCCCGCAACCGCCCATCGGCCAACCGGCGGATCGCCAAGCCCAGGAAAGCCATGCTGAACAACAGGTAGTAGGCGACGTCGGCGCTGTCGAACAACCCCAGCAGCAGGGCATCGGTGTGGCGCAACAGCGACAGATAGCCGAACAGACTGCCGCCGGTCGTTTCCTGGCCGATCCCGGTCGCATCCACCGTCCACAACAATGACAGCAGTCCGAGGGTGGCAGCCGCCGCCGCGACCGGTTGCGCGGTCAGGGTGGACAGATATAAACCGGTGGCGGCAAAACTGGCGACCAGCAGGCTCAGGCCCAGCAGTCCCGCCAGCAGTTTGCCGAAATCGAGCGTCGCGCCCGCCGCCAGCGACAGCGGCATCAGCGCCACCAGCGCGACTCCACTCAGGAGAAACGTCAGGACGCCCAAATACTTGCCCAGCACGATTGCGGACGCGCCCACCGGGGCCGCCAGCAGCAGATCGAGCGTGCGGCTGCGACGCTCCTCGCTGAACAGGCGCATGGTCAACAGAGGCGTCAGCAGCAGCAAGACCCAGGCGGCCACGCGCAACAAGGGAGCGGCCACCAGATCGGTGACTCCGGGCGCGTTGTCCAGCCCGACCAACCGCCCCTGCAACTCCCGGAAGTCGTTCATCAGGATCAGGAAAATCCACGCCAGCAGACCTTGCGCCACCGCCAGCAATGTCCAGGCCAGAGGCGACAGAAACAGGCTGCGCAGTTCGCGCGCCGCAATCGTGAAGATCATTCGGCGGTTTCCCTTGCCAGCGTCAGTTCGACGAAAATCTGCTCCAGGCCGGCATGTTCGGGCGTCAATTCCCACAGTTCCCAGTCATGGGTCCGGGCCTGTTCGATCACCACCCGCTGCAGCGCGGCACCGGGGGCGTGGCGCAGCCGAAATCGTCCGGCGTCGAATTCCTCGACTTGTTCGACCCCGGGCAATCGGGCCAGGTCGGCAACCGGAGGCGGCGTCTTCAAGCCAATCCGCAGACAGGTCGACTGCCGCCGCCGCTCCAGCTCGGCCAGCGCGCTGGCGTACACCAGTCGCCCGGCCCGCATGATCTGCACGTGCGTGCAGGTTGCCTGTACCTCCGCCAGCAGATGCGTGGAGAGCATCACGCCGTGCGCCGGTCCCAGATCACGGATCAGCCTGCGCATTTCACGGGCCTGGATCGGGTCCAAACCGACCGTGGGTTCATCCAGAATGATCACCGGCGGCTCGTGCAGGATGGCCTGGGCGATACCGACCCGCTGCCGATAGCCCTTGGACAGATTGTCGATCACGCGCCGCCCAACGTCCATCAATCCACAGCGTTCCTTGACCCGCGCCACCGCCTGGCGGCTGGCCACGCGACCGAGCCCGTGGAGACGGGCGCTGTAGCGCAGTTGTTCGTCCACGGTCAGCTCGCGATAGAGCGGCGGCTGTTCGGGCAGATAACCGATTCTCCGCTTGGCCTGCCGCGGTTGATCCAGCAGATCGACGCCATCGATCACGATGCGTCCGGCATCCGGAGCCAGGATGCCCGCCAGCATCCGCATGGTGGTGGATTTGCCGGCGCCGTTGGGACCGAGAACCCCCAATACCTGGCCACGCTCAAGCGTGAATCCGACTGCGTCGACGGCCCGCAGCTCGCCATAACGGCGGGTCAGTTGCTCGACGCGCACTAAGGCGTTGTCCGTCATGGCATTGGCATTTTCGACAAGCGTTGGTCCACGGTGAGCGGTATCATAACAGCTACGTCCGAACCTAGCAGTCGATCCCGGCCTTTACCGAATGCGCCATGGAAAAACACTCCGATCATTCCCCGCTGTCCGATCATGATCCCGCCGAGGGGTTGCATATCGACGAAAGCGAGGAGCCGCTGATTCACTGGTTGCACGTCATCATCCGTTTCTGCGTGCGGGTGCTGGCCGTGCTGATGACCCTGGTGATCATCTGGAGCGTTGCCGACGTGGCTTGGGTGCTGTATCAGCGCGCGATGGCATCGCCGGTGGGCTTGCTCAACGTCAATGATATTCTGGCTTCGTTCGGCGCGTTCATGGCCACCCTGATCGCCATCGAAATCTTTCTGAACATCGTCCTGTACCTGCGCGAGGACGTGCTGCATGTCAAGCTCGTGCTCGCCACCGCGCTGATGGCAATCGCCCGAAAAGTGATCGTGCTGGATTATAAGACGGTGGAGTCGGAATATATCTGGGCAACGGCGGCAGTTATTTTTGCCCTGAGCATCGGTTATTGGCTGGTGGCGAAAAAAACCCGGTAAGCATCCCGCGACCAATTGCCGTATCCTGCTGGAACGGCTGCTGGAAAACCCAACAGCTATCGGTCTGGATACACTGCGAGCAGTCGTGCTGAATCGGCTTGTATGTGATGGCGGAGTTTGGCCGCAAGGTGGTCTTGCCAGTACCGCGGGAGAAATTGCAGAAGATCAATGGTTATCAGCGCTGTATGCCCAGACGAACAGGGGTGCTGTTGCTTGGCGTACACACCAGCCGCCCAACCGCCAATCATGAAAAGCTGTTGGGTTTTGTTACGAGCGTGGTGCATATTGGCTAAAATTACCAAAATACCACGCTACTTACCGAAGTTTGCGTCATCGCGACGTGGTTGCTCGACACACCCGGTTTGATCCAGGATCAGCCGGTTAACGGCAAACCCGCCTAACGGCGGGTTTTGCTCTGATCACTCGCGATCAGCGCCAAAATTGATCACTTGATTTTGGCTTCCTTGTATAAAACATGCTTGCGAACGACCGGATCGAATTTTTTCATTTCCAGCTTTTCCGGCGTCGTGCGTTTGTTCTTGGTCGTCGTGTAGAAATGCCCTGTCCCAGCGGTGGAAACCAGCTTGATCTTGTCGCGCATGACCGTGCTCCTTAAATCTTTTCACCTTGGGCGCGCAGGTCGGCAAGAACGGCGTCGATCCCTTTCTTGTCGATAATGCGCATACCGTGCGAAGACACACGCAGGCTTACGAAACGCCGTTCGCTTTCAACCCAGAACCGGTGTACATGCAGATTCGGCAGGAACCGACGACGGGTCTTGTTATTGGCATGGGAAACGTTGTTCCCGGTGAGGGGACCCTTACCCGTCACCTGACAAACTCTGGACATCGGATTCTCTCCAACGACTGGAACCGGATTTACGAACTTTACAAAATTTATAACAATTTTTTTGATTATGGACAAGCGGATATAAGCCTGAATCCACAATCCGGCAATATCCTGGCTTGCAAACAGCAACCCCTCTTGCATGCAAGAGGGGTCATTTGGAATAGGAGCCTGGCGATGACCGACTGTAGCGTGAGTAGGTCTCACACGATCATGGGCGCGCGGTGGTTTCACGGTCGAGTTCGGGATGGGATCGGGTGGTTCCCACCGGCCAGGGTCGCCAGGCGAAAGGGGGTGGAGGGTGCGAGGCCCGGGGCTGGCGCCGTATACGGGCCAACGGGCTGAGGTGTTGGCGGGTCAAGCCGCACGGTCGATTAGTACGGGTCGGCTGCACGCCTTGCGGCGCGTCCACCGCCCGCCTATCCACGTGGTGGTCTGCCACGGACCTTGAGGAGTCGCACGGGACTCGGGAGATCTGATCTTGGGGGGGGCTTCCCGCTTAGATGCTTTCAGCGGTTATCCCGTCCGGACGTAGCTACCCGGCTGTGCCCTTGGCAGGACAACCGGTGCACCAGGGGTCCGTCCATTCCGGTCCTCTCGTACTGGGAACAGCGCCCCGCAAATCTCCAACGCCCACGGCAGATAGGGACCGAACTGTCTCACGACGTTCTAAACCCAGCTCGCGTACCACTTTAAATGGCGAACAGCCATACCCTTGGGACCGACTACAGCCCCAGGATGTGATGAGCCGACATCGAGGTGCCAAACACCGCCGTCGATATGGACTCTTGGGCGGTATCAGCCTGTTATCCCCGGTGTACCTTTTATCCTTTGAGCGACGGCCCTTCCATTCAGAACCGCCGGATCACTAAGACCTGGTTTCCCA
>DGFE01000096.1:6091-9712 GCA_002391525.1 Competibacteraceae bacterium UBA3908 | reverse complement strand
TCGTGGGCCGGGCAGGTGCTGGCGCCGGAGCAGAGCGAGATCAGCTTCGCCGGCCAGCAGATGGGCGTGCCGGCGGAGGGGCGGTTCCAGAAGTTTTCGGTGGAGGCCGCGCTCGATCCCGCGGCTATCGAAAAGAGTACCGCCCGCATCGTGATCGACATGAACAGCGTCGCGCTGCCCGCGCCGGATTTCACCACGGAAGTCAAGCGCAAGCGCTGGTTCGACACGGCCCGTTTTCCGGAAACCGTGTTCGAGGCCAGGCAGTTCCGGGCGCTGGGCGCTGACCGCTACGAGGTCAGCGGCACGCTGACGCTCAAGGGCATCAGCCGGGACCTCACCGCGCCGCTGACCCTGAAGACCGAGGGTCGGGATCTGGTGGCGAACGGGCAATTCGAACTGAAGCGGCTGGATTTCAACGTCGGCGACGGTCAGTGGGCCGATACCGACACGGTGGCGAACGAGGTGCAAATCAAGTTCACGCTGCGCCTGAAGCCGCAATCCTGAGTCGTCCGGTGCCGGGATTTCAATCCAGGACCGCCGCCTTCAACACGCCCGGCTCGACTTGCAGCGGCACCACGTTGACGCTGTCGAGCCGGGCGCAGTAGTCCAGATCCTCCTCGCAGCCCAGCGCCGCCAGGCCGCGCCCGTGATGGGCGTAGCGCAGCAGTTGCGGCAACCGGGTCTGCCATTGCTCGAACAGCGCCATGGCGGCGATGGCCTCATCGTCCCCGGCGCAGTCGCTGCCGCGTTCGACGCTCAGCCCGCAGGCGATGGCCCCGGCGCACAGGGTGTCTTCCAGCGAGAAACCGCCGCGCCAGCCGGCGGCCACGATCCAGACCGTGTGCGGTTGTTCCCGCAGCAGATAGCGCACCACCGCCGCGCGGTTGGTCAGCGACGCCGTCAACAGAATCGGCACCCGCCGCACCCGCTCCAGCGCGCGAGTGCCGTTGGTGGTGCTCATGAACAGTCGCTTGCCGCCGACCCGCGCCGGCGTGCATTCCGACGGCGAGTTGCCGAGATCGAAATCCTCCAGCTTCTCGCCGCCGCGTTCGCCGGCCAGCAAACGCCGCTCCACCGGCCAGCGCTTGCTGACGCGGAACAGCTCTTCGAGGTCGTCGAACACCTGAATGGCCTCCGCGCCGGATTGCAACGCTGTCGCCATGGTGGTGGTGGCGCGTAGCACGTCGATGACGATGGCGCAGGCCGGCAGGTCAAGCTGGAGACCGCCCTTGCGCGCCTTCTTGCTCAGGTCCGGGACTTGGTCGGGCGTGTGATAAACGAAGATTTCCATGGTGGTCCGGCGCTTGTTGGTTGTTGACCGTTGGTTTTTTGTGATCGGGCCAGGGGAAATGACGGCTGGCATCCTTGATTTCCATAAGGTTAATCCACGTCGGCATGGAGCGCCATACGTCCCTGATTGGCATCGCGCAAGGCGTTCCGGGCCGACTTGAAACCACCGGGCATGTTCCGCAAAATCAAATGAGTATTTAACGCACGGGAATCCATCATGTCCGCTTTAGCGCTTGACATCCCCTTCCTGGAAAACGGCGACCGTCTGACCCGCAAGGAGTTCGAGCGGCGGTATCACGCTATGCCGCGACTCAAGAAGGCCGAATTGATCGAAGGAACCGTCTTCATGCCATCGCCACTGCATTTTGAGCAACATGCCGAGCCTCATGCTCGGATTGTAAGTTGGCTGGGAGCCTACTGGGCGGCTACTCCCGGCATTCGCCTAGCCGACAACGCCACCCTGCGGCTGGACGCCGACAATGAATTTCAGCCTGACGCTCTCTTGCGCCTGCCGGAGCGGGCCGGCGGAGCCTCGCGCGTCAGCCGGGATGATTATCTGGAAGGGGCGCCGGAACTGATCGTCGAGGTGGCTTCAACCAGCGCCTCCCACGATCTGCACGACAAACGCAAGGTGTATCGCCGCAACGGGGTGCGGGAATATCTGGTGTGGCTGGTGCGCGAAAAGCGGATGCTCTGGTTTGTTCTGGAGGACGATGAATACCAACCGCTCCAGCCTGATGTCGATGGGTTGCTACACAGCCGGGTTTTTCCGGGATTGGCGCTGAATGTCCAAGCCCTGCTCGACGGCGACCTGGCTCGCGTGCTGGCCGACCAGCAACGCTGCCTGGGAGGAGAGGAACACCGGCGGTTTGTCGAAGCGTTGCGGCAACCGTAGTGGTTGGTCCTCTCCCACGAGGGGGCGAGAGGTTGGCGGCGAGCGAATGGCCGCCTTTGGGTGTTGACGGTTTCAAACCGCGACGATGGTCCAGCCCGCCTGCTCCTTCAGCGTCCGCGCGTCGCTCAGCACCGCGCAACGGGCCCGTTCCGGCTGGAGCCAGGTTGCCGCGACCCGCTTGAGATCGTCCAGCGTCACGTTCAACACCCGCTGCCGGTAGGCTCGGCGCTGTTCCGGGGTGCGGCCAAACAGCGTGCCGAAAAAGGCGCTGATCGCCTCGCCGGCGGGCGAACCGGGTTTGTCGATGGCGGCGATGACGCCGAGAATGGCTTCCTCCAGGGCCCGCGCCGGATGATCGTGCGTGTGCAGCCAGTCCAGCGCCCGGTCGAAATCGTCCAGGGTTTCAGCCAGCCGGGGATCGCGGTAGGAATAGAAGCGGAACGCGCCGCTGTCGGGGTGATAGCCCGCGCCGCCGCCATAAGCGCCGCCCTGTTCGCGGATCGCGCGATGCAGATGGCCGTTGCGCAGAAAATCGCCCAACACCTGCAAAGCCGGCGCGTCCGGATGGTTCGGCGCGACGGTCGGATAGACCTTGGCGCAGAAATTGACCTGCGTGTTGACCCGGAACCCCTGCCGCGGCGGTTGCGGTTCCGGCGCGGCCAGCGCGAACGGCGCCGGCACGGTCTGGCCGTCCCGCCAGCGGGTGGCCAGCGCCGCGGCGATGGCATCCTGCCGCTCGGCTTCGCTGACCACCAGCAGTTGCCGGGGCGCGTCGCACAGCCGGTCGCGCAAGCGTTCCAGCCGGGCGGCGAAAGCGGCCAGCGCCGCGGGATCGTCCAGGGCATCATCCAGCGCCTTGATCTGTTTCAAGCCGTGCAACCCTTCCCAGCGATGATTCAGCGCCGCCACCGGACTGAGTCCGGCGCTGGCGGCGGCGAGCGCCAACATGTGGCCGTGGTCGGTAATCGACTCCTCCCGCTGGGCGCGCATCTGCGCGACCAGTTCCCGCAGCCGCGGCAGTTCGTCGAAACGGGCGCTGGTCAGCGTTTCCCACAACAGTTCGGATAAATCGGCGTGATGGCGGGCCAGCGCCTTGCCGGCCAGCACCAGTACGCCCTTGGCCTCCTGGAGATCGGCCACCCCGCCGCGCACGTTGGCGCGGGCGCTGAGGCCGCCGGTCACCGCCGCCTGCCGGGCCTGGGTGGTCCGGTAATCGCGTCCGGCGCTGCCGACTTCGCTCAGACAGGCGCAGAACAGCGGCAGCAAATCCAGCTCGTCCGGTTCCAGCGCCGGCAGGTCGAGCACGGCTTGCAGATAGACCATGCCGTTGGTGCCCTGGGCGTACCAGTGAGCGGGCAGCGCGCCGACCGGACGGGCGACGCCCTCGGCGATTTTCAGATCCGGCGGCACGTCTTCCAGGCCGACGCGTGGCAGCA
>DGFE01000096.1:0-5860 GCA_002391525.1 Competibacteraceae bacterium UBA3908 | reverse complement strand
GGAATGAAATCCGCCGCCCGACTTTCCGTCCGCAATTGTTCCAGCAGCGGATCGCTGTCCAGCGCGGCAACGGGATCGCCGCCGTGAATCGCCGGGGTCAGGGCTTCCATCAGCAAGCGCAGGCCGTAGGGAAAGCCGTCGCCGGTGATTTCCCGCTCGCTCAATTCCAGTTGATGCAGGGCGGCGTCCACGGCGTCTTGCGGCACGCCTGCGGCGGCGACCCGGCGCAACACGTCGAGCACGAGCTGCTCGACCGCCGCGGCGCGTTCCGGGTTGGAGCCTTCCAATCCGCAAACGAGGGTGGCTTCGCGGGTGGAGGTGTCGAAACCGCACAGCGGCGACGGCGCGGCGCCGAGTTCCGAGGTTTCCAGCGCGTGCCGCAGCGGCGAACTGCTGTTGTCCAGCAACACGTCGCTCAACAGCCGTGCCCGTAGCGTCGCCAGCGGGTCGGTGATCGGTCCCAGCAGCCAGCCCAGCACGATATGAGTCTGGTCGGCCAGAGCCTCGGCGCTGTCCAGCGGGTAATGGATCAGGTCGGCGATTGGGGCGGCGTAGCGTCGCTCGTCGGGAATGGCCAGATCGAGTTTGAGTTGCTGGAACCGGTTTAGCGCCCCGGTTTCAAAACGCTCTTGATGTTCGGCGGCGGGAATGTCGCCGTAAGTCAGGAAAATGGCGTTCGACGGATGGTAATGTCGAGCGTGGAACGCCTTGAGCCGTTCGTGGGTGAGCGTGGGAATCGCCTCGGGATCGCCGCCGCTGTTGTGATGATAGGTGGTGGTCGGAAACAGCCGGCGTTGCAACTCCTGACCGAGCCGTTGCACCGGCGAACTCAGCGCGCCCTTCATCTCGTTGAACACCACGCCTTTGAACAGCAGCTCCGAATTCGGATCGTCGGGCCTGGCGAATTCCAGCCGGTGGCCTTCCTGGGCGAAATCGCGTTCGTCCAACAAGGGGAAGAACGCCGCGTCCAGATAGACATCCAGCAGATTGTTGAAATCCTTTTTGTTCTGACTGGCGAACGGGTAGGCGGTCCAATCGCTGCTGGTGAAGGCGTTCATGAAGGTGTTGAGCGAGCGCCGGATCATCATGAAGAACGGATCGCGCACCGGGTAGCGCCGGCTGCCGCACAGCGCGGTGTGTTCGAGGATGTGAGCCACGCCGGTCGAGTCCTGCGGCACGGTCAGGAACGTCACCATGAAGGCGTTGTGCGGATCGTCGGCGGCCAGGTGCAGGTGCCGGGCGCCGGTGGCGACGTGGCGATATTCCTGAAACTCCAGCCGCAGGGCGGGAACACGGTGGCTGCGCAAATGCTGAAAGGCGGGATGGGTCATGGATTCGGTTCGGTTGATTGGGAATGGGCGGCGTGGCGTTGCAGATACCAGTCCACGGTCTTGGCGATGCCGGTGTCGAAGGTTTCTCGCGGCCGCCAGCCGAGTTCCGCCTCCATCTTGCCGGCGTCGATGGCGTAGCGCCAGTCGTGGCCGGGCCGGTCGGTGACGAAGCTGATCAACCGCTCGTGCGGCGCGTGTTCCGGGCGGCGTTCGTCCAGCAGCGCGCAAATCCGTTTGACAATGGCGAGGTTCGCCCATTCGTTGCAGCCGCCGATGTTGTAAGTTCCGCCCAGGCGGCCCCGGCGGATCACGGTTTCGATGCCCCGGCAATGGTCTTCGACATACAGCCAGTCGCGGATGTTGCTGCCATCGCCGTAGACTGGAATCGGCTGTTGCCGCAGACAGGAGCGGATGACGGTCGGGATGAATTTCTCGCCGTGCTGCCAGGGGCCGTAGTTGTTGGAGCAGTTGGTGGTGATCACCGGCAGGCCGTAGGTGTGGAAATAGGCCCGCACCAGATGGTCGGAGCCGGCCTTGGAGGCGGAGTAGGGTGAGTTCGGTGCGTAGGGCGTGGTTTCCGTGAATGGCGGATCGTTGCGCCGGAGTGTGCCGTACACCTCGTCGGTCGAAATATGATGGAACCGGCGGTGTTCCGCCGTTTTCCCATCCAGCCAGGCGGCGCGAGCGGCTTCCAGCAGGGTGAAGGTGCCGACCAGATTGGTTTGCACGAAGGCCGCCGGGCCGGTGATGGAGCGGTCCACGTGGCTCTCGGCGGCGAAGTGGACGATGGTGTCGATGGCGTGCTCGCGCAGCAGCCGATCCACCAGTGGTCGGTCGCAAATGTCGCCTCGGACGAACAGATGGCGGGCCGGGTCGGGCAGTTCACGCAAACCGTCCAGCGAGCCGGCGTAGGTCAGCAGGTCGAGATTGACGATGCGGATTTCGGGATCGATGGCCAGCAAATGACGGACGAAGTTGCAGCCGATGAAACCGGCGCCGCCGGTCACCAGCACGTTGCGGGGACGATGTTCCATGATGGTTCGGTTCAATCGAGGTCGAGGTTGAATTCGGCGATCACGGGCGCGTGATCGGACGGGCGTTCCAGCCGGCGTGGAGCCTTGTCCACCTGACAGGCGGTGCAGGTCGTCGCCAGCGCCGGACTGGCGAGAATATGGTCGATGCGCAGGCCGAGATTGCGGCGGAAGGCGGCGGCGCGATAATCCCACCAGCTGAAGGATGGCTCTGCTTGCTCGAACAGGCGGAAGGTATCTTGCAGCCCCAAATCCAGCAATCGCCGGAACGCCGCCCGTTCCGGTTCGCTGCACAGCACGTGGCCGGCCCAGGCGGCGGGATCGTGGACATCGCGATCTTCCGGCGCGATGTTGAAATCGCCCAGCGCCACCAGCCGGGTGTGGCGGCTGAGCTCCGTTTCGAGCCACGCCGCGAGCTTGTCCAGCCAGGCCAGTTTGTAGGCGTATTTGTCGGAGCCGACCGTCTGACCGTTGGGAACGTAGAGATTCAGCACCCGTACCTTGCCGACCGTCGCGCCCAACACCCGGCGCTGCGGATCGTCCAGCCCCGGCAGGTCGGTGACGATCTCGCTGGCGGGCAGCCGGCTGAGGATCGCCACGCCGTTGTAGGTCTTCTGCCCGGAAAACACGGCCTGGTAGCCGACGTTGGCGATGTCCAGGATGGGAAAATCGGGATCGGTGAGTTTGGTTTCCTGGAGCGCCAGGATGTCCGGCTGCCGGTCGCGCAGCCAGTCCAGCACCTGCGGCAGGCGCACGTTCAGGGAATTGACGTTCCAGGTGGCTATTTTCAATGGTTGGTCGCCGTATCGATCCGGTGGGTTTCGGAGTGGGTCGTTCGGAATGTCGGGGGCATGGCGGCCATTCTAAATCAGCGGCGCGTTCCGTTCACCGCCGGGATGGCCGCGGATGATCGGCTGGGCGTTCCAGGGCGATTCGGGATAGACTGACGACCTTGATCGAACATCCACATCCACCCACACGAACGGTCGATGAGCAACACTCCCATGGCAATTACCACTCCATCCACCGAGCCCAGGCCGCTGGAACTGGTCTGTCCCGCCGGCAATCTTCCTTCGCTGAAAACCGCCGTCGATCATGGAGCCGATTCCGTGTACATCGGCTTTCGCGACGACACCAACGCCCGCCACTTCCCCGGCCTGAACTTCGACGCCAAAACGGCGGCTCAGGGTGTGCAGTACGCTCACGCCAGAGGCCGGCGGGGGTTCGTCGCGCTCAACACCTTTCCACAACCCAGCGGTTGGGAGCGCTGGCAGCGGGCGGTCGATCAGGCGGCGGAGCTCGGCGTGGACGCGGTCATCGCCGCCGACATCAGCGTGCTGGATTATGCGGGTCGCCGGTATCCGAATCTGCCGCTGCATCTGTCGGTGCAGGGTTCCGCCACCAATTACGAAGCTATCCGTTTCTACCACGAACATTTCGGCATTCGGCGGGTGGTGTTGCCGCGCGTGCTGTCGCTGCCACAAGTGAAGCACGTTTTGGAGAACAGCCCGGTCGGTATCGAGGTCTTCGGCTTCGGCGGGCTGTGCATCATGGTGGAGGGCCGCTGCCTGCTGTCGTCCTACGTGACCGGCGAATCGCCCAACATGTGTGGGGTCTGTTCACCGGCCAGGGCGGTACGCTGGGAGGAAACGCCGCGCGGGCTGGAAACCCGTTTGGGGGGCTTGCTGATCGACCGCTACGCGCCGGGCGAGCCGGCGGGTTATCCGACCCTGTGCAAGGGGCGCTTCACCGTGGCCGATCAGACCTATTACGCCATCGAGGAGCCGACCAGCCTCAACACCCTGGAACTGCTGCCGGAACTGTACGCGATGGGCGTCGCGGCGATCAAGATCGAGGGTCGCCAGCGCAGCCCGGCTTACGTGACCCAGGTGACCAAGGTCTGGCGCGTGGCCATCGACGCCTGTCGGCGAAATCCCGCCGCTTACGCGCCGAAGCCGGAGTGGCAACGGGAATTGGGCAAGGTCTCGGAAGGCCACCAGACCACCTTGGGTGCTTATCATCGGACCTGGCAATGAGGGCGGCGATCATGACCGAACATCAGCCGAAACTGGCGCTGGGACCGGTGTTGTATTACTGGCCCAAGGAAAAGCTGCTCGACTTTTATGAGCGGATGAGCGCTTCGCCGGTGGACATCGTCTATCTCGGCGAGACGGTTTGCTCCAAGCGCCGCGCCTTCAATACCGAGGAATGGCTGGAGTTGGCTGGACGCTTGGCCGAAACCGGCAAGGAAGTCGTGCTGTCCACCCTGGCGTTGCTGGAGGCGGAGTCGGAACTCAAGACCCTGCGCCGGTTGTGCGAAAACGGCCGCTTCACCGTGGAAGCCAACGACATGGGCGCAGTGCGGTTGTTGTCCGAGCGGAAAACGCCTTTGGTGCTGGGCACCGGCATCAACGTCTACAGCGGTCGGACCCTGCGCTTTTTGGCCGGGTTGGGCGCCAAGCGTTGGGTGATGCCGGTGGAGTTGTCGCGAACGACGCTGGCCGCGATCCAGGCCGAGCGGCCGGATCGGGTGGAAACCGAGGTGTTCGTTTACGGCCGCCTGCCGCTGGCTTATTCCGCCCGCTGCTTCACCGCCCGACATCACAATTTGCCCAAGGATGACTGCCGGTATCGCTGTCTCGATTACCCGGAAGGGCTGACGCTGAAAACCCGCGAGGGACAGGCGTTTCTGGCGATCAACGGCGTCCAGACCCAGTCGGCGCAGACCTGCAACCTGTTGCCGGAACTGTCCGAATTGCGGGAATTGAAGGTGGACGTGCTGCGCATCAGTCCCCAGGCCGATGGAACGGAAGCGGTGATCGAGGCATTCGCCGCCTGTCTGCGCGGGAAGCGCGATCCGGTCGAGGCGGCGCGGGCGCTCAATGCCGCGTTGCCGTATGGCGCTTGCAATGGGTATTGGCAGGGCCAGCCGGGATTGAGGCAGGTGGCGGAGGTGGTGTAGCACTTCGGGTGGTTGTGATGAACCGAACTGGATGGCGGTGGCCATCGAGGGCGCTGTACTGACCGAGCTGGTGGGTGGTTTGTGAGACCCGCGCCGTAGGACGCGCAGGGTATCGGTGCAGCGGGATCAAGAGATTGCGGGTTCCGAATGGTGGTAAAAATCGCCTTGTCGAGGGACGGTTGCGTGTTATACGGAAACTGTCTATCACCTACATCAAACTCGGAACTCTTTCCAAGGGGCTGCTGCATGTTATGTGAAACCCATATAATTGATAGTTATGCTTCTTGTCGAATATGAAAATCATATATTTATCCAGAAAAGGTGGCTGAAGCATTCACTGAAACAAGCAAAGGATCTAAAAGGAAATGAAGCCATTAAGCGGAAGTAATTTTGAGAATGCTGGAAATACAACTGACAATATCGATATTAAGATCAGCCATCGCATCATCCAGTTATTCTCGGAAGGCCTATATTCGAGTCCGAATAAGGCCATCGAAGAACTCGTTTCGAATTCGTTCGATGCCGGCGCAAATAAC
>DGFE01000099.1:16864-24366 GCA_002391525.1 Competibacteraceae bacterium UBA3908 | reverse complement strand
TCCGCGGGATGGAACCTCGGCTGGCGGGACAGGCAAAAATTATTGCGCTGTCACCCTAAAGACAAGTTGGAAACTGCCGATATGCATAAGTAAGCGGTCGGGGTACGTTAGCGCTGGCCGCTCACGCTTCGCGCCAGGCGGTAAGATGGCGCCCTCTCCTCCTAAGTTGTGATGGTTGAAGTGCTCTGAGGTATTTTGCCGCTGGCCCGCCAGCGGCTTTTTTTCAACTCTTTCATTTTACTGGAAAATCAAATCGCGTTCCTCTGTCGGAACGCGCAAGGCGGGCGCCGCCGGAGCCAGGCGTCATCCCATCCCGCAAGCCGGCATCTCCGACAGAGGCAGCCCGTCCGGCCACCATCCGTGCCACCCAGACGCGCGCCGCGCCTTCCGTGACGCCCTGCACCAGATGGGGGAAGAATCCTCCGACCAGCGCCAACACCCCCAGCACGCCCGCGATCAGCAGCTCGCGCGGTCGCAGGTCCATGGTGGAAGCCGCGTCGGGACTGGCCACCGGCCCCAGGAACGCCCGCTGGAAGAAGCCCAGGAAATAGGCGGCGCTCAGAATCACGCCCGTCAGGGCCACGAGCGCCAGACCGGCGGAGACCTGCAAGATCCCCAGCAGGATCAACAGTTCGGCGACGAAGCCGCTGGTTCCCGGCAAGCCGATGGCGGCCATCCCGAGCAGCAGGAAAAAGGCGGCGAGCAACGGCAACGGCTTCGCCAGTCCACCCAGGCTGGCCAGATCGGTCGTGCCCAGCCGATGGTGCAGGAAACCGGCGAGAAGCATGAGGCCGCCCGCGATCACTCCGAAATTCACCAGTTGAAACAACGCGCCCTGTACGCCCTGGAGATTCAGGGTGGCGATGCCCAAGATCACCAACCCGACATGGCTCACGCTGGAGAACGCCAGCAGCTTGCGGAGGTTGGCCTGTCGCAGTGCCACCAGCGCTCCGTAGAGCGTGCCGAACCCGCCCAGCGCCGTCATCAGCCAGAAATATTCATGGGCCGCCGTCGGGGCCAGCGGCAGGGCAAAGCGCAGGATGCCGAACGCGCCCAGTTTGAGTCCCACCAGCAGCGCGCTCAATCCCACCGGCCCCTCCCGCAGCACGGTCGGCAACCAGGTATGGAATGGAAACAGTGGTGCCTTGACGGCAAAGCCGAAAAACAGCAGCAGAAAGACAGCGGTCTGTGAATGAGCGGGCAGCGGCTGTTCGAGCAGGGTCAGGTAGTCGAACGACAGCCCGCCGGGAACCGGCGCGCCCACGACGCCGGCGTGATGGAGCCCGAGCAACAGGATGGCGAACAGCAGCGGGATCCCGCCGGCCAGCATGAACAGGGTGTACTTGATTGCGGCGAAGCGCCGTTCCGGCCCGATGCCCCACAGGCTGATCAGGAAATAGATGGGGACCAGCGTCAGTTCCCAGAACAGGAAGAACAGCACCAGATCCAGGGCGCAGAACACGCCCATGGTCGCGCTCTCCAGCGCCAGCAGCAGGGCGAAATACAGCCGGGGCATGGTCTGGATGCTGGTCCAGGAGGACAGGATGACGGCACAGAACAGCAGCGCCGTCAGCGGCGGGAACAGGGCGGCGATGCCGTCGATCCCCAGCAGGTAGTGGACGTTCAGGCTGGGAATCCAGGATGACCGTTCCACGAGTTGCATCCCGGCGACTTCCGGGCGCAGCGCGGCCAGCATCGCCAGCGCCAGGGCCAGTTCCAGCCCGGCTCCGACCAGCGCCACGACGCGCACGGCGCGGTTCTCTCGAAGGAACGGCAGCGCCAACGCCCAGGCCAGCGGCAGCACGATCAACAGGCTCAGGATCGGAAAGCCGATGTCGGCGGTGGATAAGGGTTCGGGGCTGATCATGACAGTGTTTGGAAAAAGCTTCGGATTGAAAAAGCTCGACAGAAGAGCTGTCTTCAGCAGACCGTGCCAACTACCTTGTCACCCACCCGCCGCAAACGGGAAACACCTGGCCAACGAAACAATCCACGGCGCCGCTGCATAGAAACGCCGCGAACAACGCATCTTCACGAGGCGTGACGAGCCTTCCCAATGGCACCTCTCGCTGAAGCCGCTGCTGGAATGCGGGATTCGCCTGCACCTCGGGCGGAAAGTAAGTCGGATTGTCGACGAAGTTCTGCGCAATCGCATTGACTTGCACGTTATGGGGGGCGACTTCCACGCCAACGGCCTGGATGTAGGCCAGTTGCGCGCCGCGGGCCGCGCTATAGGTCGAGGCGCGTTTCATACCCCGCAGGGCGGAGGCGCTACCCATCAACAGAATCTTGCCCGATCCGCGTTGGACCATCTGAGGCAAAACCGCGCGAACCAGGCGAGGCAGGGGATCGACCATATGGGCAAAGGCGGTTCTCCATTCGTCGTCGGTTGCCTCGACCGCGGGGGTACTCGGAGCCGGCATGGCCAGATTGGCGAGCAGCACGTCTACCCGCCCCGCCGCCCGCACGATTTCGGCCGGCAAATCCGCTTCGAGCAGAGGTCGGTCATCAGCAACCACCTCCGCGCCGAGCTCGGCAAATACCTCGCGGAGCGCCGGTCCCATGAAGCTGTCGGCCTGAGTGATCAAGACGCGCTTTCCAGTGAAGCCGCAGATATTCATGTGGTTCTCCAAATCGACTCTTTGAGGCAAGGATGGAAGGGTATGATCAATGTCCGGCGTCTCTCTCGAACACCCTTGCCACCTGTTCCACCGCCCCGCTGATCGTTTCGATCCACGGATCGGCGTAGAGCCCGACGCCGACGATCACCGCGCACAGCAGACCCGCCACGATCAACTCCCACGACCGCAGATCGGTCACGGACAGCGTCGCGCCCTTCGGATTCCGGGCCAGGAAAATCCGCTGATAGGCCCACAGCAGATAACCGGCGGCCAACACGTTGCCGGAGGCCGCGACGATGGCCACGCCCCAGCCATAGGACTCGAACATGCCTTCCAGCGCCAGGTGAGCGGCCTCGAACCCCGGCGTGCCCGGCATGGCGATGCTGCCCAGCACCACCACCAGAAAGGTCAACCCGAGCAAGGGCGCCACGTCGAACAATCCGCCCAGACGATGAAACCGGGTGGTGCCCAGGCGATGGTGCAGCAGTCCCGCGACGATGAACAGCCCCGCCGCCGCCAAACCCAGATTCAGGCTGAGCAGGAGCCCGCCCTTGAAGCCGGACGCCGTCAGCGAAAACAGCCCGGCCACCAACGCGCCCGTGTGACTGATCACCGCGAACGCCAGCAGGCGGCGCAGATCGGTGCGGATGAAGGCCAGCAGCGCGCCGTACAGCATACCGGCCAGGCCCAGCGCTACGATGGCCACATCCCATTGCCGGGCGGCGGCGGGCAGCAGCGGCAGCACAAAGCGCAGCAGCGCGTAAATGCCGACCTTCGCCCCGACCAGGAACACCATGCCCGCCGCGACCGTGCCGTGCTTGGCCACGATAGGCAGCCAGGCGTGCAGGGGGAACAGCGCCAGCCGCACCGCCAGCCCGGCGAACAGCAGGATGAAGATCAGCGACTGCCGCGACCCCGGTACCGGCGTCGCCAGTAAGGCGGGCAAGTCGAAGGACCAGGCGCCGTCGTCGGTCGCAGCGGCGTGATTCCAAGCCAGCAGCACGATTCCGGCGAGCAGCATCGCCAGGCCGCCCAGCATGGAGCGCGCGAACTGCCAGGCTGCCCGCCCGCGTCCCGGACTGGTCCCGAACCGCGCGATCAGCCAGGTGGCTGGAATCGCCTCAACCAGCGCGAACAGCCAGAATTGCAGCAGATTCAGCGCGGTGAACATGCCCAGCAGCGCCGCCTCCAGCGCCAGCACGCAACCCACGAAAACGCCGGCCTGCTCCCGCTGGCGCGGTTGGGCGTAGAGCATGACGAACAGCGTCAACAGCGCCGTCAGCGGCAGGAACAACACGCTGAGGCCATCGATCCCGAGATGAACGCCCAGCCAGGGCAGGATTTCGATCTGCTCGACGAACTGCATCCCGGGCGCGTGCGGCTGGAACCGGGCCAGCACCGCCAGCGTCAGGATCAGTTCCACCACCGCGACCGTCGCGCCCAGCGCGAATGCGGTTCGCGCCTGTCGGACGCGCCAAGCCGCGATCATGCCGATCAAGGGCACTCCGAGCAGTGCGCTCGACAGCGGAAAATCGGCCGGCCCGGCTCCCGGCTCGCCCTCGTGCAGCAGTTCGCCGATGCCGACCAGCGCCGCCAGGATCACCGCCATCACCGCGATCCAGGTCCAGGATCGTCCCAGCCAGCGCTCCACCCGGCTCAAGCCGTACCCCATGCGATGACTGGTGGTCACGATTCCCTGCCCGACCGCTTTGAACACCAGTTGTTCCTCGACCCGGTGGAAAACCGCCGCCGTCCATTCGGTGAACCGCCCCACGATCCCTTGCCCCCGGTCGATGGCATCCGGCGCGCGTTCGAGCACCCGTCCGGCGCCCAGTTGACGCTCCTCCCACTGGGCCAGCGACGACAGGGCATTCACCGCCGGCGCCGGCAGTCCCGTCGTCCGATCCACCACGGCGGTATCGAAGACACTCAGATAACCCGCCAGGCGGTGCATCGGTCGAACGATGCTCCAGTTCGCGAAGTCCTCCAGCCAAAACCGCTGCAACGCCGCCACATACGCTCCCCGTCGCCGCGCGAGAAAAGCCGGAACGGGCCGGGTGCGCTCGCCGTGGAGCTGGTGCAGGATCGAAGGCGCGCTGAGGAACTGATAGCCGCGAAACACCGCGTGGCAACACAGATGAACCAGCGCCAGCCGCCAGAATCCCAAGCCACAGGTCAGGAACATCAGCCCGACCTGTCCCGAGGTGGAAAAGATCAGGGCGCTCTTGATGTCGGTCTGCGCCAGCCCGCTCAGAAATCCATAGAGGGCGGTCGCCAGCCCGACCACCGCCATTGCCGCCATCACCGCCGGCGACTGCTCGAACAGCGGCTGCAAGCGCAGCACCAGATACACGCCGGCATGAACCATGACCGCGCCGTAGAACAGGGCGCTCGATGGCGTCGGTCCCTCCATCGCCCGGGCCAGCCACGGCGCCAGCGGGACTTGGGCCGACTTGGCGACCGCCGCCAGCAGGAAACAGCCGGCCAGCATTCCCGCTTGCGCAGGATTGAAATGCTCCGCGCCAGCGGTGATCGTCCGCCAGTCCACGTTTCCCAGCCAGTGAAACGACAGCGCGATGCCGAGCAGGAACCCGGCGTCACCGATCCGGTTGGTGACGAAGGCGCGGGTGGCATTGCCCGCCGCGACGGACCGATCCTGGAAAAACGCGATGAGCAGATAGGAACACAGCCCGGCGATTTCCCACCCGACGAAGGTCAACACCGCGTTGCCGCCCATCGCCAGCAGCGACATCGCCGCCGCGAACAGGCTCAGGATCATGAAAAATCGATGAAAACCCGCTTCCCGGTGCATGTAGTTCACGGAAAACCGGGCGACGAGCAGACACGCCAGGGACGTCAGCACCAGCAGCGCCAGACTCAAATGATCGGTGACGAAGTTCCACTCGACTCGGTAGTCGCCGCTGCTCAGCCAGGGGCCGAGCGCCACCTGCTCCGGTAATTGTCCGGCGAACCGGGCCACCACCAGCGCGAGCGCCGCCACGAACGAAGCGCCGCAGGCCGTCAGCGCGATCCGGCTGGTGCGCCGTTCGTGCGCCTCGCCGCTGGCCCGCCCCAACAGGATGGCCACCCCGATCCACAAGCCGGCGGCCAGTGGCAGGGCCGGGATGAGGCCGACGATCCACTCAAGCATGGTCAAAGCCTCCGCGTCGTCGGTCGGTTTCCATGAATTGTGTTAAGGTACCCGGCGGCCAATAGAGCAAAGTATGGGTATATGGTATGAAAACCACCGTGGAGTTGAACGACAGCCTGTTCGAAGAGACCAAGCGCTATGCCGCGCAACATCACACCACGTTGCGGGCGGTCATCGAGAGCGCACTGCACACCTTCCTGAAACAGCAAACCGCCGCCACAGCACCGTTCCGATTGCGGTGCGCGACGTTCTCCGGAAACGGCTTGCAAGCCGGGATTCAGGAGGGGGATTGGAACCAGATCCGATCCCGCATCTGCGAAGGGCAAGGCGGATGATCGCGGTCGATACCAACCTCCTCGTCTATTCACCTCGTCAAGATTCCCCTTTATTTGCCTCCCCGATCAGCGCCGGCGGCAGCGGATCGGTATGTCCCCGATACCAGTCACCCGAGCGGGTGCGGACGGGCAACGGTCGGACGGGTCCCGTCCACGGCACGAAGCCGCGCGCCGGATCGAAGATCGAGAACTCGCCGGTGTCGGGGTCCTTGGCGATCACCTGCACCCAGCCGTTGCCGATCAGTTCGCGCAGGCTGGGCTGACGGCCATAGATGGTGGCCAGCACTTCGGTGCGGACCTCGACCACGATCTGCAGGCGCAGCGGTTCGTGAATCTCGGTCATCTGACAGGGCAAGCCGGTGCGCAGGTCGCTGCCGGCGCCCTCCATCACCGCGAACAGCCCCGTGACGTTGTGCGGCGTCTTGGTTCCGCAGCCCAGCCGCTCGTTGTTGACGGTGGAAAAGTAGTACTCCAGGTTGATACCCGCGCCCACCGGACCCACCGCCAGCAGGATGCCTTCCAGCACCGTTCCGCTGGGGTCCCGGGTCGGATCGTAGGAAACGAGAAAGACTCGCCGGTCCAGAAACACGCCCTGGCTCATCGAGCGGCGACCGACCAGAGCGGCGGCGTTGGTGGCGTGCCCGAGTTCAGGGCGCGCCTGACTGAAATCCTTGGAACGCTCGACCACGTGACGCAGCGCCTGGGCCGGCGTGGGGTCGCGCGGGGCCGAGGCGAAGCGGCGACACCGTTCGTGGGCCGACAGCGCGCGAGCCCGGTCCAAATCCCGTTGCAGTTCCGCCAGCGCCTGTTCCGCCGCGGCGGGCAAATCGATTCGGTCGTAGAACGTGATTTGCTCGTCGCAGGTGTTGTGCTCGGCGCCGACGAACCAGGTATCCGCCGGAATTGGAATGCCGCGCTCGGCCACCAGCGCCCGGATCGCCGGGCGATTGGCCATGGCAGCGAACGCGCGCGCGTTGGGACCGCCGTGCCGTCCGCCGCAGGCCCCGCAATCGTAAGCGCCCAGATGAGGATTGTTCTGGCTCATCGAACCGTGGCCCATCAGCACCACCAGCGGCGCGAGTTGCGCGGTCAGCCCGATGTTGCGCAGCAGGGCGGCCACCCGGTCGGCCTGTTCGGCGTCGGTGAAACCCAGGAGCGGTCGTTCCGGCGTGGCCGGCGCATCTTCGTTCGCCGCCATGACCGTGACTCGCGTCGGCGCGTCGGGCACCCAGCGGGCGCCGACCGCTTCGGCGAGTTGTCCCTGCCATCGGGGGGCGAAAATCTTGCCGGCGAGTATCGGCAGCACGCCCGGCGCCAGCACGGCGATCGACGGCGCCGAGGACAGCAGGTTGCGCCGGATCTCGTGGTAGAGAGTGCGGAGACGACCGCGCCAGG
>DGFE01000099.1:0-16738 GCA_002391525.1 Competibacteraceae bacterium UBA3908 | reverse complement strand
GCTTCGCGGTCGTCCAATCCCCGCCAGTTCATCGCCACGCCGAAGAACCCGGCTGCGCCCAGCGTTTCGATGCGCGGGTTCAGTTCCTCCAGATGGCGGCGGATACCCTCCTCCCGGTCGTCGATGCAAAACACGATCTGAGCCTGTGACCGTTGCCCGCGCCCGGTCCAGCGACCGTGATTGTTCGCCAGCGCATTGATCAGCGCGTCCCGATAGTGATGCTCGTAGGCGCACTGCCACAGCGCGCCGCGCAGGCTGGGCGGCAACTCGTCCAGCGGCGCCAGCAGGCATTCCAGATCTGCCAGGGCGAGCGCGCGCAGCTCGCCGCCGGACAGGCCGAGATGCTGGGCCAACCGGAACAACCGCCAGGCGCTGTCGTGGACCGTGTGTGTTCCAGGCTGCTCCGCTACCGGACTGTGTTGCCAGGTCCAGATCATGTCGGCGAGGCCATCCCAGTCGGCTCTCGTCGTCCCGATCCCTTGCGAAAGAGAGGCCGGGAACGAGGGGATCATTCCCCCCCCGACCAGCGCCCTGGCCCGGCTGGCCAGATACTCCGGCAGCCGTCCCTCGTACAAGGCGTGCCGCACCAGCGCCTCCGCCGGGCGTTCCAGCAAATAAGCGCGCAATGCGGGCAACGCGCCTTCCAGGCCCCAATGCTCGCGGCAGAGCTGTTCGATCCACAGACCGTCGAGACACAGACGCAGGGCGAGATAATCGGCCAGCGTGACCGGTGCGTCCCGATTGGCCGGATAGCCGGCATGACGTTGACGCCAATTCATCATCCCGGACCAGCCGGGCAGTTCCAGGGCGAGGCGGGTGAGATAACCCTCCCAGCGTGACTCGGGAATGCCCAGCCGTCGCAACTCGGCGATGATGGCGTCGACCGCGTCCTCGGGCCAGCGGGCCAGCGTCGCGCGCCAGCCGGTCAACCCCGCGAAGGTCCAGGCGGGATCGCTTCCGACCAGGCGCCGCCAGGCCGCGTACAATCCTTCGACTCGATCCGGCAGCGGCCACGCGGCCAACCCTTCGTCCAGGTGGGCGGCGGACAGACGAATCAGAAGCGGGCGGACCTGATCGAACAAATCCTGGCCGGTCAAAACCCGCAGCAGTCCCCGCAACGTGATCCTTTCGCCCACCTCGGCGCACAACCGCTCGATCAGCGCCAGGGCATCCGCCTGCATCCGCTGATGAACGATGGGTCCCCGTTCTCCAGATCCATCCTCGGTCCTGAACCGCGCCAGCAGCGACTTCGCCAGATTGAGCTGCAAATCCACCAGTTCTTCGGGATGCAGGTCGAAATCGGGCAGCTGGAATCCCTCCAGACAGGCGTGCCACAGGCTTTCCAACGCGCGGGTTTCTCCTTCTGCCGTCACGCCCTCCCGTCGGGCCGCTTCCAGCAACCGCTGACGCGAAGTCGCGGGCACATCGGGCTGAAAGCGCCGGGTGATGTCGAACTCCTCGATTTGCCAGACAAGCTGGCTCAGGGACAGAGCTTCGACCCCATGGACGAGCGATACGCGGAGCACTTCGCCCCGGCGGATCGTCCGGTCGCTCATGTGAACCAGCACGGCTTCGGCCTCCAGTTCCGGGCGCTGGGCGAACGCCGCGTCCAAATCCGCGTCGGTGATCCGGTCGGCCCGATACAGCCTGCGAAATTCTTCGTCGGGTAACCAGGCGCGAATCCCGGTGAGTTGTTCGGCTGCCGCCAGCGCTTGCTCGAAGGGCAGATGCTGGTAACCGTGCAGCGTGTTGTGATGGACGAAATTCAGGATCGGCGCCTGGCCGGGCAACACGTGATCCAGATGCGCGATGACCTGTTCGACGATCTGGCGCGGCCCGCGCAGGGACCGCTGCGGCGCGTGGGCCGGCGCACTCCGGGTAACCGTCGCGGACATGACCTTTCCCCTACGGCAGTTTGGTCAGGATCGCGCTCACGTTCGCGACCGTGGCGCTCATGAGAGCGATGACGGGGGCGGGTTTCAGCCCCAGAACCAGCAATCCCGCGGCCAGCGGAACCGCCGCGATCCACTCGCGCGGTTGCAAATCCTGGGGTTTCGCCAGTTCCGGGCGCGGTGGGCCAGCGAACAACTGGCCGAGGGTCCGCACCGCGTAGGCCGCGCTCACCAGCACGCCGAGACTGGCCAGCAGCATCAGCCAGCCCCAACGCTCGAAGCCGCCAATCAGGACGTGCAGCTCGGCGACGAAGCCAAACAAGCCCGGTATCCCCATCCCCGCCAGCAGCGCCAGGGTGACGAATAGAGTAAAACCCGGCGTCACCCGCGCCAACGCGCCGTAATCGGCCACCTGACGAGTGTGGGTGCGCTCGTAGAGCAGGCCGATCAGCAGGAACAGCGCGCCGGCGATCAGCCCGTGCGCCACCATCTGCAAGCTCGCCCCCAGCAATCCGGTTTCGTTCAGGGCGGAAATACCCAGCACCACCACACCCATATGGCTGACCGAGGAATAAGCGATCATCGCTTTCAGATCGCTCTGCCGCCAGGCCAGCAAGCCGCCGTAGAGGATGCTGACCAGCGCGATCCCGGCCAGCAGCGGTTGCAGCGCCAGGATGGCCTCCGGCAGCATCGGCGCGACCCGCAGCAGGCCGTAGGCGCCCATCTTGAGCAGCACGCCGGAGAGCAGGATGCTGACCGGGCTGGGTGCCTCCACGTGGGCGAGCGGCAGCCAGCCGTGCAGCGGAAACAGGGGAATTTTCACCCCGAAGCCGACCAGAAACGCCAGCAGCAGCCAAATCTGTTCCTCGCGAGGGAGCGCCGCCGCGGCTTGCGCGATGGCCGCCATCGCGAAGGACTGGGTCGGGGTCAGCCGGTAGACCACGATGATACCGATCAGAATGAAGATCGCTCCGCCCATCGTATACAGCACGAAATTGAGGCTGGCGGCGTGGCGCTTTTCGCCTCCCCACAGGTCGATAAGGAAAAACAGCGGAATCAGGGTCAGCTCCCAGAACATGAAGAACAGCGTCCAGTCCCGGGCCATGAACACGCCGAGCATGGCGAACTCCAGGGTCAGCAGCCAGGCGTGATAGCCCTTCACGCCGGTTCTGACCCCGTCCGAAGCCAGCAGCGCCACGGGAACCAGCAGGGTGCTCAACAATACCATCGGCAGGGAGAGACCGTCGACGCCCAGCGCGTAGGAGACGCCGATGGTGGAGCTCCAGACTACCTGCTCCGCGAACTGGATGGCCGCCGTGCTCCGGTCGAACCGGGCGAGCAGGCTCCACGCTAAAATAAGGGCCAGCCCGGCATGGAACAGGGCTAGCCCCCGAATGAATCGATGCTGGGCCGTCGGCAACAGGGAAACCAGCACCGCGCCAAAGAATGGCGCCCACAAAATCAGGCTGAGCATGTGCATGGTCGTTGATCCGTCGCCGACCCGTGATAGGTTCACGGGAAAAAATTTTAATTCATTCAATTGATTGTTAATTGAATAGATAGTTTACGACAATATTGACCGTTGTCATCAGGTTTCTCGAAATCGGGCATCCATATTGGTGTGTGAAGCGGCTGGTGGGGAGCGACCGGATAGGGTGTGCTGGCAGTCGTGTCTGGTCGGATTCCCGGCTGGGCCGCTGGCTTGGAATGTGCGATGGTTGGTCGCTTTTTGTTCAATTTGCGCCTGTGGCATCAAGCTCCCGTTTTTTCTGGTTCTGCGGCTTCGGCTCTCCTGGTCGTCCCGAGAGTTATCCACAGTTTTTGTGGATAACTCGTCTGGAGTCTCGTTGGAAACCTGATTTGATATTTGGGATTTTTATGATGATGATATAAAATAGGAACTTAATTTCCCATGCCCGTCATCGCGCCAATCTTTCTCTTATGAAAACCGCCAATTGTCCTTCCTGCGGGGCAACGATCACGTTTCGGTCGGCTGTCTCCATCCTGACCGTCTGCGACTACTGCAAAAGCACGCTGATCCGCCACGATCTGGAACTGGAAAATATCGGCAAGATGGCGGAACTGCTGCCGGACCCCTCGCCGATCCAGCTTGGAACCGAGGGCGTCTATCGGAAAACCCGCTTCACCGTGGTCGGGCGCATTCAGTTGCGCTACGGCCAGGGACTCTGGAACGAGTGGTATCTGTTGTTCGAGAATCAACGCGACGGCTGGCTGGGCGAAACGCTGGGCAATTACGCCGTGACCTTCCTGATCCAGCTGTCCGAACCGCCGCCGCCCTTCCCGGAACTACGGGCGGGCGCGAACGTGACGCTGAAGGGTCGCGCGTTCCAGGTGACCAACATCGAAACCGCTCGCTGCATCGCCGGCGAGGGCGAACTGCCGATCCGGGTCGGACCCGGCTACGAGGCGCCGGTGGTGGACTTGCAAGCCCCCGGCAACGTGTTCGCCACGCTCGACTACAGCGAGAATCCACCGCTGGTGTTCGTCGGCGAACAGGTGCGCTTCGACGATCTCAAACTGAGTCGGCTGCGCGCGATCATGCCGGTTGGCTGGGAGCCGGACGCCGGCATCCAAACGCAAGCCTTCCAATGCCCCGGTTGCGGCAGTTCGCTGATCATCCGCGCCAAGGGCCATACCGAATCGCTGGCCTGCGGGACCTGCGGCTCCATCATCGACATCACGGACGAGAATTTCCGCATCCTGTCCACCTTCAAAGCCCGGATCAAACACGAGCCGCTGGTTCCGCTGGGCGCGCGCGGCACGCTGGAGGACACCGAATACGAAGTCATCGGCTATCTGCAGCGGACGGTGACGGTGGACGAAGTGGATTACGAATGGAGCGAATACCTGCTGTTTCACCGCGAACAGGGCTTCCGCTGGCTGGTGGAATACAACGGCCACTGGAGTCTGGTCCAGACCACCACCGAACCGCCACTGGTGACCGGCTACGGCGCGCAAGGCCGGGCAATCCACCAGAACCGGACTTACCGACACTTCCAGACCGCCGAAGCCAGGGTCAGCTACGTGCTGGGCGAATTCTACTGGCGGGTCAAGGTCGGCGAACGCTGCGAGATCAGCGATTACATCGCCCCGCCGTTTCAGTTGAGCCTGGAACGAACCGACCGGGAAATCGTCTGGTCGCGGGCGGAATACGTCGAGCCGGAGACGATCAAGACCGCGTTCCACCTGGAGTCGCCACTGCCGGCGCGGATCGGCGTCGGCGCCTGCCAGCCCTCGCCCTACGAAACGCAGCGACCCCGATTCCGGCGCTTGCGCTGGGTGTTCATCGGGCTGCTGCTCGTCGGTCAGCTCATCACCGTGGCGCTTTCGTCCGATCAGCGGGTGTACCAGCAAACCGTCGTTTTCGATGCCGCTCGCCAGGACAAGACGCTCACCACCGACTCGTTCGCGTTGAGCGGGCGTGATTCCAACGTCATCATCCGCGCCGAAACCAATCTGAACAATAATTGGATTTATCTGGATCTGGCGCTGATCGAACGCGACACCGGCGCCAGTTACGCGATCAGTCGCGAGATCGGCTTTTACCAGGGAGTGGACGAGGGCGAACGGTGGTCGGAGGGCGACGCCAGCGACGAGGCGGTGTTGTCCGAAATTCCAGCCGGTATTTATTATCTGAGCATCGACGCCGAACTGCCTCTTTCCTCGCCGACCGTGACCGGCACCTTCACGGTGTTTCGCGACGTGCCGAGTTGGACCAATTTTTTTCTGGCGCTGCTGGGATTGTTGCTCGTACCGTTCATCTTCGGCTGGCGGGCGCGGGCGTTCGAGCGGGCGCGCTGGTCGGAAAGCGATCACGGTCCATCCGGCAAGGGCGAAGCGGGCGATGACGACGAATAACCCACTAACCCCGGAGATTGCCAACCCATGCTGTATCGTGGCTATCTGATCAGCGGCATTCTGATTCTGGCGCTGTTCGCCACCGCGCAATACCGGGGCTGGAGCGTGTTCGGCGCCAGCGAGGCCAAAAGCCCGCCGGGTACGGCGCGGGGCATTTATCACAAATGAGGGGGCAAAATACCAACAATGCCCACCCTGAACTGGATCGGCAAGGAAGCCGTCGTCAAACACCATCAGGACGTGCCGTTCCGCCTGCTGGAACCGGCGCCAGAGCTTTCTTGTGGAATCGCCGACACCGGCAATCTGATCGTCCAGGGCGACAACCTTCATGCGCTCAAGGCCCTGCTGCCCCGCTATGCCGGTCAGGTGAAGTGCATCTACATTGACCCGCCCTATAACACCGGCAACGAGGGCTGGGTTTACAACGACAACGTCAACAGCCCGGAAATCCGCCACTGGCTGGGCGAAGTGGTCGGCAAGGAAGGCGAGACGCTGGACCGTCACGACCGCTGGCTGTGCATGATGTATCCGCGCCTGATGCTGCTGCGGCAGTTTCTGCGCGAGGACGGGGCGATTTTTATTTCCATCGACGACAACGAGGTAGCGACGCTGCGATTGTTGATAGATGAGATTTTTGGACCAGGCAATTTTGTTGCAACGGTGTTGTGGCAAAAAAAATATGCAGTGGCTAACGATCACAAAACCATCGCGCCAATGCATGATTTCTTGCTGGTATATCAGCGTTCCTCGCAGTGGAAGCGTAATCTCCTGCCGCGTGGCGATGATAAAGATGAGCAATACAAATATGAAGATGAAAAAGGTATCTTTCGTAACAGCGACTACACTTGCAATAAGACTGCTGAAGAACGTCCCAATCTGTATTACCCAATCACCAACCCCAATACTGGTAAAGCAATCTGGCCCAAGCGCACAAGAGTTTGGGCCTATTCTCCCGAAGAGTACGCCCGGCATGTTGTCGAAGGGCTGATTTACTGGGGCAAGGACGGCAAGGGAAAAGTACCAGCCTACAAGCGTTACAAGCACTTGCTTCGTAACGCCGACGGCATCGTGCCACAAACCTTGTGGGCACACGAATTCGCCGGGCACACCGACGGGGCGCGCAAGGAATTGCGGGAAGTCTTGCACGGCATTCCCTCGGTTTCGGATTTCGCAACACCCAAACCCACACAACTCATCCAGCGTATCCTGCAAATCGCCACCGACCCGGATTCGCTGATTCTGGACAGTTTCGCCGGCTCCGGCACCACCGGCCACGCCGTGCTGAAACAGAACGCCGAGGACGGTGGCCACCGCCGGTTCATCCTGGTCGAAATGGATGAAACCATCGCCCGCACCGTCACCGCCGAACGGGTGCGGCGCGTCGCCAGCGGCTACATCAACGCCAAGGGGCAAACCGTCGCGGGCCTGGGCGGCGGCTTCCAGTTCTGCCGCCTGTCCGCCGAACCGTTCTTCACCGCCGATGGTCACGTCCGCGCGGACGTGACGTTCGCCCAGTTGGCCGAGTTCGTCTGGTTCGCCGAAACCGGCACGGGCTGGAACCCTCAGCCCTCACCCCCAGCCCCTCTCCCAGAGGGAGAGGGGAGAACATCACTGTCACCCCTGCTCGGCGTACACGAAGGCCGCGCGATCTATCTGCTCTACAACGGCATCCTCAAGGACCGGTCGGCGGCGGGCGGCAACGTGCTGACCGGCTCGGTGTTCGAGGCGTTGCCGAAGTTCGATGGCCCGAAAGTAATTTACGCCGCCGCCAACCGGCTGGGCGCCCGCACGCAACGGGAAAATATCACCTTCAAGCAAACGCCTTATGCGCTGGAGATCTAAATGAACCTGCCTGACACCATCTATGCCCATGCGCGGGCGCTACCTGCTGATTTGCAACGCGAAACACTCGATTTCATTTCATATCTGGAACAGCGCTATCGCATTACCCCTTCTATTCCGAATCGTTTTTCCACTGAGGCATTTATCGAACATTTTGCCGGTAGCATTGGCAATGATTTTCCCGATGACATAGATGATGCCGATCTGGCGGTTGATATAACGCGGGAGCCGCTCGAATGAAGGGCTACCTGCTGGATACCAACGCCTGGATTGCCTTGCTAAAGAATCACGCAGCGGTTGTTGAAGGCGTGCGCCGCGCCGGGCTGGATGCACTTTATCTGTGTTCGCCCGTGTGGTCCGAACTATGGTTTGGGGCCTGCAAAAGCCAGCGGATTGCTGAAAACCAGGCGCGTATCCGCGAACTGGTGGCTCACGTGCCCAGCCTGCCTTTCGATGATCGGGCGGCTGAACACTGCGGTGAAATTCGCGCTTTACTGGAGCGTGAGGGACGGCCTATCGGTCCCTATGATTTGCAAATTGCCGCGATTGCTCGCACGGCCGATTTGTGTCTGGTCACGCGCAATGTATTGGAATTCAGCCGAGTTCCAGGACTGAGGATTGAAAACTGGCAGGATGCGACATGACATGACCGGCTTTGCCCCCAAAACCTACCAGTCGCAAGTGCTGGACAGCATTGAGGCGTATTTCCAGTCCTGTCACGAACTCCCCTCGGCGGCGGTCGCGTTCACTGCGGTCACCGAACGGCTTTGGGGCCAGGGTCTGGCCTATCATCCGCTGGCGGGCTTTCCTACCGACATGCCGTATTTCTGCCTGCGGGTGCCCACCGGCGGCGGCAAAACCTGGCTGGCGGCCAAAAGTATTCAACGGGTCAACACTCACCTGTTGCGTTGCGAACACAGCGTCATCCTCTGGCTCACGCCGAGCAAGCCGATCCGCGAACAGACCCTCAAGGCGCTCAAGGACCGCCAGCATCCCTACCACATCGCCTTGCGCGAGGCCGGCTCGGTCACGGTGATGGACCTGGAGGAAGCCAAGAGCGTCACCCGCGCCACGCTGGATGTTTCGACCACGATCATCGTCGCCACCCGCCAGGCGTTTCAGGTCGAAGACGAAGAATGCCGCAAGGTCTACCAGTCCAGCGGCGCGCTGATGCACCACTTCGAGCACCTCGCGCCGGCCCAGCGCGCCCAACTGCTCCGGGATGGTCAGGGCGCGGACGCCACCATCCCCTACTCCCTCGCCAACGTGCTGCGCCTGCGCCGGCCCTTTGTGATCGTGGATGAAGCCCACAACAGCCGCACCGAACTGGCGTTCGACATGCTGGCCCGCCTGCGCCCCAGCGGGGTGATGGAACTGACCGCCACGCCCGATCTGGAGCGCACGCCGTCGAACGTGCTGCACAGCGTGTCCGCCGCCGAATCGAAGGCGGAAGAAATGATCAAGCTGCCGGTGGTGCTGGAAACCGAGCCGAACTGGCAGCAATGCCTCGCCGACGCCATCGGTCGCCGCGACGCCCTGCACAAGCTCGCCGACGAGGAACGCCGCGCCGGCGCCGCCTACTTGCGCCCCATCGCGCTGATTCAGGCCGAACCGCGCCGCGCCGGCGTCGAGACCCTGGACACCGCGCGGGTCCGGGCTGAACTGATCAACAACCATCGCATTCCCGCCGAAGCCATCGCCATCGCCACCGGCGAGGAGCGGGGACTGGAGAGCATCGAGGCAGACTACAAGCGGGGCATCAGCGACCTGGCCTGCCCGGTGAAATTCATCATCACCCAAAAAGCCCTGGCCGAGGGCTGGGATTGCCCGTTCGCCTACATCCTGGTCAGCATGGCCGCGCTGCATTCGGCCACGGCGGTGGAACAACTGCTGGGGCGCGTGCTGCGCCAACCCGACGCCCACCGTCGCGACAACCGTTTGCTCAATCAGTTCTACGCTTTCGTCGTCTCCCGCAGCTTCGCCGAAACCGCCAATGCCTTGCGCGACCGCCTGGTGACGGGCGCCGGCGGGCCTTGCGCCAGCAGGCCGTGACCCAGGCGTTTCAGCAAACGCTGTTCGGCGACAATGCGGCGGTGCGCGTCATGGTCAGCGATCTCTACGCCTTCGAGTTTCATCCCCAGGCCTACGCGCCCAGTCGCGACTACGACGGCCGGTTTGGCCATTTTGATTTCCGCAGGCACTATTACGGGCGCATCGGCGATTTCGACAGCAAGGAAGAATTTGAATGTGCCTGCTGGCTGGATACGCAGGCCCAGAAAGGGCGGCTGCAATTCTGGGTGCGCAATCTGGTCCGGCGCGCGGGCTGCGCGTTCTTCCTGCAAAAAGCCGACGGCCGGTTCTATCCCGATTTCCTGTGCCAGTTGCCCGGCGCGATCCTCGCCGTCGAATACAGGGGCGCCGACCGCTGGAAAGCCGCCGAGGATGATCGGCTGATCGGCGGGCTGTGGGCCGAGTTGTCCGGGGGACGCTGTCGCTTCGTGATGGTGAAAGAAAAACGCTGGGACTGGATCGAGGAGCGACTGCATTGACTCATGCCCTGCTGATCTCCGTTTTCATCATCGCCTCCTGCGGGCTGATCTACGAACTGATCGCCGGCACGCTGGCCAGCTACCTGCTCGGCGATTCCGTCACCCAGTTCTCCACCATCATCGGAACGTATCTGTTTGCAATGGGCATCGGCTCCTGGCTGTCGCGCTATGTGGTTCGGGGCCTGATCGCCCGCTTCATCCAGATCGAACTGGCGGTGGGGATTTTGGGTGGATTTTCCGCGCCGGCGCTGTTTCTGATCTTCGCCTGGGGGGGCGCGTTCCGGCTGGCGCTGTACGCGCTGGTGCTGCTGGTCGGCATTCTGGTCGGGCTGGAAATCCCGCTGGTCATGCGCATCCTCAAACAACAATTCGCGTTCAAGGACCTGGTGGCGCAGGTGCTGACCCTGGATTATCTGGGCGCGCTGGCGGTGTCGCTGCTGTTCCCGATCCTGCTGGCCCCGCATCTGGGCCTGAACCGCACCAGCCTGCTGTTCGGTCTGCTCAACGTGCTGGTGGCGGCCTGGGCGCTGTGGCTGTTCCGCGACCAGCTGCCGCAATTTCGCTGGCTGCGTGGTCAGTGTATCGCCGCGATCCTGGCGCTGCTTGCCGGCCTGGTCGCCGCCGACCGACTCACCGCCCTGGCCGAAGACAGTCTGTACACCGATGAAATCGTGTTCACCCACACCTCGCCCTATCAGCGCATCGTGCTGACCCGCTGGAAGGACGATTTGCGGCTGTTTCTCAACGGCAACCTGCAATTCAGTTCCCGCGACGAATATCGGTATCACGAGGCGCTGGTGCATCCCGGCCTGAGCGCGGTGCCGGGCGCGCGGCGGGTGCTGGTGCTGGGCGGCGGCGACGGCCTGGCGGTGCGCGAGATCCTGCGTTACGGCTCGGTCGAAGCCGTGACCCTGGTGGACCTCGATCCGGAAATGACCCGGCTGTTCGCCAGCCATCCGCTGCTGACGCCATTGAACGAGAACGCGCTGAATTCCCCCAAGGTGCGAATCGTCAACGCCGATGCCTTCAAATGGCTGGAACAGAACGCGGAGACGTTCGATTTCATCGTGGTGGATTTTCCCGACCCGACCAACTATTCGCTGGGCAAGCTGTACACCAACGCGTTTTACCGGCTGCTGGAAAAACATCTGACGGCGAACGGCGCGGCGGTGATTCAGACCACTTCGCCGCTGTACGCTCGCCAGTCGTTCTGGTGCATCGTCCGCACCCTGGAGAGCGTTGGATTTGAGGTGATACCGTATCACGCCTACGTGCCGGCGTTCGGCGAATGGGGGTTTACGCTCGCGACCCGCCAGCCCTGGCAAGCGCCCGACCACTATCCGCCCGGCCTGCGCTTCCTGACCGTCGACACCACTGCCGCGCTATTTCAGTTCCCGCCGGACATGGGGCCGGTCGCAACCGAAATTAACCAGCTTAACAATCAAATCCTGGTGCATTACTACGAGCGGGAATGGAATCAGGTGGCGCAGTAAACCACCGCTGCCCAACAACCGTTGCTCATCATCGTCTGTCACTGGCGTACCACTCGCGCTAAAATCGGCGCCGTTCATTTCCTCCTTTGCCTTGGGGCGAGTTAGCCGATGACCTTGCCTACCCTGCTCTCAAACAAGCCCATTCCCCCCGCCGAACGCCTGATCTTCGCCCTGGACGTGCCGAGCCCGACGCTGGCCCGCGAACTGGTCGAAACCCTGGGCGACGCGGTGCGCTTCTACAAGATCGGTCTGGAATTGTTCATGGCCGGCGGCTATTTCGAACTGATCGAATGGCTGCGCGCCCGTGATAAAAAAGTGTTCGTCGATCTCAAGTTTTTCGACGTGCCGGAAACGGTCCGTTCCGCCGTGCGCCAACTCGAACCCTACGGCGCCACCTTCGCCACCGTTCACGGCAACGACGCCATTCTCCGGGCGGCGGTGGAGGCAGCCCAGGAAATGGGAGACGAGTTGGGCATTCTCGCGGTCACCGCCCTGACCAGCCTGGATCAGGCCGACCTCGCCGATCTGGGCTTCGCCTGCGACCCCAAGACCCTGGTGCTGTCGCGGGCGCGGCGGGCGCTGGCAATCGGCTGTCGCGGCGTTATTTCCTCGGGGTTGGAAGCCGCCGACTTGCGGGCGAGTCTGGGCGACAAGCTGCTGATCGTCACGCCGGGCATTCGTCCGGTGCTGAACCGCCCGGCGGACGACCAGAAACGCACCCTGGATGTCGAGGACGCCTTTCTGAGCGGCGCCGACCATATCGTGGTTGGCCGACCCATCCGGCAGGCGCCGGACCCACGAGCGGCGGCGGCGGCGATTCAGCAACGCATCGCGCGGCTGTTCGCGACCGGCACCCAGACCGCCTGATCCAGTATCCAGCCGCTCGCTGGTTTTCCGCCCGGGCGGCATATAGGCTATCGCCGCCAGTCCTTGGTATCGCTTGTTTTTGGTACTACACTTTTTAGTTAGGCGCATGGACCGCCGCCTGGGTTGACTGTGCGCGAGTTCCAGTCCATTCCACGCGAAAAAGCGTGCTTTTTGACTATATGCGGAAATGGACTCCAACAATCAATCACCCGGCGCTTACGTTAAAAGCGGGTGCGGTCGCACCGGCTTTGCGAACAAGGATTCCCGCAGCCAGTTTGCCGTCCTCGGCAAAAATGTTCGAAATAAACAGGAGAACAATATGCTCAAAAAACTGATTAAAATGGGTGCATTGGCTGTCTGCGCAACACTGACGTTGACTTTGTCCACTGGCGCATCTGGCGCGGACAAAGTGAAAATAGGATTTCTGCTGAAAACCATGCAGGAAGAGCGGTATCAATTCGATAAAGCCGACTTCATTGCAAAAGCCGAGTCGATGGGCGCGGAAGTCGTGTTTGATTCGGCGAACAACGATGAGCAGATGCAGTTGGCCAAGTTCGAAAATATGCTGGCCCGAGGCTGCAAGGTCATCGTATTGCAACCCGTGAACACCGGCACAGCCGGCAACATGGTCAAGATGGCGAATGAAGAAGGCGTAAAGGTCGTCGGCTACGATTCGATGCTCACCAACGGCCCACTCGATTTCATGGTCATGCAGGATAGCTGGGCGGTTGGAAAACTGCAGGGCGACGCCATGGTCGATTGGTTCAAGAAGAAAAAAGGGAAAGTCGAAGGGAATGTCGCGTTGATCATGGGTCAGCCGGGCGATTCCAATGCAGCGGCGATGAGCAGTGGCGCACTGGAAACCATCAAGAACAATCCCGGCCTGAAATTGGTGGTGCAACAGTCTCATGAGGGCTGGTCATCCGACAAGGCGATGGCGACGGCGGAAAACGCCTTGACCCAGTATAAAAACAAGATCGATGCGTTCATCTGCAACAACAGCGGCCTGGCGAGAGGCGTGATCGCGGCCCTGGATTCGCAAGGACTGGCCAGCGTCGATAAAGTGTTCGTCGCGGGTTCCGACGCCGACCTGGTGAATATCAAGTATGTGGCCCAGGGCAAGCAAGCGGTCGAAATCTGGAAGAAGATCAAACCCCTGGCGCAAACGTCCGCGGAAATCGCCGTAAAGCTCGCCCAAAACCCAGACCAGAAGCCGACCGACGTCGTCAAAGCGGACAAAATGGTCAACAATGGCGCAGTCGAGGTACCGACCGTCGTAACCGAGGTGGTGGCGATCACCAAGGATAACCTGGATTCCACCATCATCGCGGAAGGGTTTTACACCAAAGAACAAGTGTACGGCAAATAAGCACGCCCTAGCGCATCTACCCAAGCTTGTTCATAAAAAAAGCCCGCTTTTTCACCTGGAAAAAGCGGGCCATCTCCCTGATCAGTCTTCGTGGAGTGAAGTTTGGCTTCGTTCCACAACGGTACGGAAGGTGACGTGGATGGACGAAATCGTATTGGAAATGAAGAATATCGTCAAAGACTTCCCTGGCGTCCGCGCCCTGGACCAAGTCAATTTCGAGGCGCGAGCGGGAGAAGTGCTCGCCTTGGTGGGCGAGAATGGCGCCGGCAAATCAACCTTGATGAAAGTTTTGAGCGGGGTGTGGCCTTATCCCACTTACCAGGGAGACATTTATATTCGAGGAGAACTCAAGCGGTTTCATAACACAAAGGAAGCGGAGGCAGCAGGCGTAGCGATCATCTACCAGGAGTTGAACCTGATCCCGGAACTGACCGTGGCGGAAAATATTTTTCTGGACCGCCAATTTACCAACGCGATGGGCGTTATCAACTGGAGTAAACTGTTTGCTGAAACGCAACGCTTGCTGGATGATCTCAATATCAAGGATTTCAAACCGACGGACAAGGTTAAAGAGTTGACGGTTGGAAATCAACAGATGGTGGAAATCGCCAAGGCTTTTTCGAAAAAAGCCACCATCCTGGTGTTCGACGAACCCACCTCCGCCCTGACCGACAAAGAAGTAGAAGCGCTGTTTGCGATCATTCGGAAACTAAAACGCCAAGGCGTTTGCATGTCGTACATCTCGCACAAGATGGAAGAACTGCAACAAATCGCGGATCGCATGATTGTCTTGCGGGACGGAAAAACCATCGGTCAAGTGACGCCGATGACGGAGATTACGCTGGATCAAATCATCAGCCGCATGGTGGGGCGAGATATCAAGGACATGTTTCCGAAAAAGGAATTTCAGCGTAGCGAAAAAGTCCTGGAAGTCAAGAACCTTGAAATCGACCACCCGCTATTACCTGGTCAAAAGAAAGTCAAGAAGGCGTCCTTCTGTGCGTACAAGGGTGAAATTCTCGGTATCGCCGGGCTGATGGGGTCGGGACGAACCGAACTTGTTTCCGGTATTTTTGGCGCGCCACCGGGGCCGGCGCGAGGTGAAATCTATTTGAACGGCGAAAAGAAAAATTTTCACTCTCCACAAGATGCGATTGAGAGCGGCATTGGCCTGGTCACCGAGGACCGGAAGCGGATTGGCCTGATTTTAGGCCAGAGCGTACTCCAGAACATGACCATCAGTTCGCTGGAAACGGTCGCCAATCACTGGGGAATCATCAATCAGGCCAAGGAACGCAGTCTGGCTCAAGAGTACGTGAAGCAACTGAGCATCAAAACGCCCGGGCTGGATGTGATAATCGATACCTTGAGCGGTGGCAATCAGCAAAAGGTCATCATTGCCAAGTGGCTGAATACCAAACCGAAAGTTCTCATTCTGGATGAACCCACGCGCGGCATCGACGTGGGTGCGAAAGTGGAAATTTACAACTTGTTGAACAGGCTGGTCGAGCAAGGGGTTGCCGTCATCATCATTTCCTCGGAGCTTCCGGAAGTGATGGGGATGAGCGACCGGATTCTGATCATGTGCGCGGGTGAAATCGTCGCGGAGTTGACCCGCAATCAAGCTACCAAGGAAAGTATCATGGAATATGCCACCGGCAGTCAAAGACGGGGGAGACAATCACTATGACAAGCGCGATCAATAACAACGGGAAACCACAGCACGCCCTGCAAGACGGAGCTGGGCAAGCCTTGTTGAAGTTTTTGAAAGACAATGGCACCCTGGTCGCTTTGGTGGTTTTGATACTTATCTTCAGTCTATGGAATGACGCCTTCTTCACGCCAAGGAATTTGACCAATTTGGCGCGGCAAACGACGATTGTAGGGATCATCGCCGTAGGGATGACCATCGTGATCATCATCAACGGGATTGATCTTTCAGTCGGCTCGATTGTCGGATTATCCGCTATTGTCGTTACCCTTTTAATGCAATCCGGGGTTAATATTTGGTTGGCGATCCTTCTCACCTTGTTCCTTACGGGTATCCTGATCGGACTGTGGAACGGTTTTTGGATCGCGCATTACAATATTCCACCTTTTATCATTACCTTGGGCATGATGACGGTTGCCAGAGGCATAGCGCTCACCCTCTCCGGGGGCGGCTCTGTGCCGGTAACCGATCCTGTCTTCGCGGAAATTGGTGGCGGATTCTTTTCGGTAGGCTTCTCGATGGTCGTGGTGTTGGCCATCCTGGGTTTCTTTTTCTTTTCCCAGTATCGCGATGTACAGCAAAAGCGGCAATATGGTATTGAAATCAAACGGCAGGAATTGATCACCACGATAGTGGTGACGGTGCTCGGCGGCATGCTTACCTTGTACGCTTTTACCTATCGAGGCTTGCCCTATCCGGTTGCGATTTTCGCGGTCATCGTGTTTATTGGCGTTTTCATGCTCCAAAACACGAAATTCGGCCGCCGGATCTATGCGATGGGCGGTAACGAAGAAGCGGCGCGACTGTCCGGTATCAATATCTATCGGATGAAGCTGATCGTTTATTGCATCATTACCGTGCTATCGGCCCTGGCCGGTATTTTGTTGGCATCGCGACTCAATGGTGCGTCGCCAAACCTGGGCAATATGTTCGAACTCGATGCGATCTCCGCCGTGATCATCGGCGGCACCAGTTTCTCAGGCGGGGTTGGCACGATTGCCGGCACCGTAATCGGCGCGTTCATCATCAGCGTGCTCAACAACGGGATGAGCTTGCTGGAAGTGCCGACCTTTTACCAATTCATCATCAAGGGGCTTATCATCATTCTGGCGGTATGGTTTGATGCTGTCTCTTAT
>DGFE01000266.1 GCA_002391525.1 Competibacteraceae bacterium UBA3908 | reverse complement strand
CCCGCAGCGGCGCGGGCGCGGGCGGCAAGGCTTCGCTGGCGCCGGAGAGCCGGCGCAGGAACTGAACCGGTTGTTTGCGCTGGATCAGAAAGCCGGTCGCATCGTGCAGGAGCTCCCACGGGAGCTGGAACACGGCCGCGGCGGCTGGATGCGCCTCGGCGACCCGCACGGTCAACCGGTGTTCGCACGGCTCCGGGGCGTCGCGCCAGGCGGCGGTCAGGGATCGCAGCTCGGGCGCGTCGAGCGTGGTCCGATACAGGGCGTGGCCCCAGGCCGCCAGCAGGGTATCGATACGACGGGCGAGGTGTCGAACGGTATCGGTCGGCCAACAGGGGTGGCTTTGCAGATACCAATGCAGGAGCCGGGGAGCGGGCGGGTCGGGTAGCGGGCCGAGCGCCATACTGGCGTCGCTGGCCGGCCACGGGCCAGGATGGCGGTTCAGATGAGCCTCGAGCCGCCAGCATCCCGCGGCGGACGAATCGTCCCGGCTGAAGCACAGCTCCAGTTCCGCCATGGGCGGGGGATTGCGACCGCTCGGGGTATCGCCGGGTAGCGGGGCGCCCAATGCGGTCAGCAAGTCCGGCAACGCCGCGCCCAGTCCAGCGTGGGTCAACTGGATCGGGGTGGTTTGCGGTGGCGGCGTGAACCAGCGGGCGAGCAAGGCCTGGTCCACGCCCGGCAACAGCAGCGGGATCACCCGGTAGTCATCGGCCCGGCGTCGTTCCACCTCCTGCGCGAGTTCGATCTCCCGCCGCAGCCAGGCTGACTCACCGGTGTTGAGGCCGAGCACCACGATGACCTGCCGGGCCCGTTCGATGGCCCAGCGTACTTCGGGCGCGAGTCGCTCGCCACCCCGCAAGCGATGACTGTCGCGCCAGACGCTCAGGCGAAAGGTTTCCAGCGCCAGCCCCAAATCCTCGGCAAAAGCGGCGTCGGGCTGGGCGTGGCAGATGAAGATGGAGGCGGCGGCCATCGCAGGCGGTTCCGGGGCGGGCGGTGGAAGGTCATAACCATGAATAGCTTAACGTAAAAATGTCCGGGGAGCGCCCTTGAAATCGGGGCGACCATCCCTATTTACTCAACAACTCAAAGGGCGTTCGCTGGAACGCCGGAACCGGAAATTCGAGGAGGATTGACTATGGCCTTGATGCGTTATGAACCCTTGAATCTGTTGAATCAGTTGCAACGGGAAGTCAACCGGTTGTTCGATACCAGCCGTTTCGGCGATGAGGAAACCGGGCATATGCTGGCGGACTGGATGCCAGCGGTGGACATCAAGGAAGAACCGACCCAGTTCGTCATTCACGCCGACTTGCCCGGCGTCGATCTCAAGGACATCGAGGTCACGCTGGAGAATGGCGTGCTGACCCTGAAGGGCCAGCGGGCGAGCGAGAAGAAGGAGGAAACCGAACAGTATCGCCGGGTCGAGCGGGTACGCGGTACTTTCCTGCGGCGGTTCTCGTTGCCGGATGTGGCCGATGCCGACAAGGTGGCCGCCAAGTGCAAGGATGGCGTGCTGGAGGTGGTCGTGCCGAAACGCGAAGCGGCGCAGCCCCGCCGGATCGCCATCGAAAGCTGACGGAGTCGAACCGGAGCGCGGCGGATCGCCGCGTTCCAGGGTTCAAACCAAAGCGCGGGTTTCGGCCCGCGCTTTGGTTTTGGCGCTATGAGGAGTTTTCAGGTGGACTCGTGCACGATCTCGCCCAGGCCGGCTCGCCGGAGCGCATCGTTGAGGAGCCGGCGGATCTGCCCGACGGTGTCCAAATCCAGCGCCTGGCGGGCCAGTTCGCGGGCTTCCGCCAGGGTAAAGCTGCGGATCGCCCACTTGACCCGGGGTACGCTGACCGGACTGGCGCTGAGGTTGTCCACGCCCATCCCCAGCAACAGCACGGCGGCGCCGGGATCGGCTGCCATTTCCCCACACAGGTTGACTGGCCGGCCAGTCTGGTGACCGGCCGCGACGATATAAGCGATGGTTTTCAGAACGGCTGGATGCAGATTGTCGTACAGTCCGGCCACCCGGGCGTTGTCGCGATCCACCGCCAGCAGATACTGGGTCAAGTCGTTGGTGCCGACCGACAAAAAGTCCACCCGCCGGGCCAGTTGTGCCGCCTGCCAGGCGGCGGAGGGCACTTCGATCATCACGCCCGCCTGGGGCCGCGCGGCGGGCCAGCCGTCCTCCTCCAATTCCCGCTGGGCGTGCTCCATGAGCCGCAGCGCCTCGTCCACCTCCTCGACGGTGGTGATCATCGGAAACAGAATCCGCAGATTGTTCGGTCCGGCGTTGGCCCGCAGCATGGCCCGCAACTGAGTCAGGAAAATCTCCGGGTGATCCAGGGTGAAGCGCATGCCGCGCCAGCCCAAAAACGGATTCTTGTCGTCGATGGAGAAGTAGGGCAGGGCCTTGTCGCCACCGATGTCCAGGGTGCGCATCACCACCGGTTGCGGCGTGAAGGCGGTCAGCATTCGCCGGTAGATTTGATATTGCTCGTCCTCGCCGGGGAAGGAGTCGCGAACCATGAAAGCGAACTCGGTGCGATACAGGCCGATGCCGTCGGCGCCGCTGTCGCGAGCGGCGGTGATGTCGGTCAGCAGGCCGGCCTTGGCGTAGAGCGGAATGCGGTAACCGTCCCGGGTCGTGGCCGGCAGCTCGCGCAATCCGTTCAGCCCGGCTGACAGCTCCGCTTCGGCGGCGATCAGTTGCCGGTATTCCTGACGGGTGGCCGGATCGGGGTTGAGGTAGACGCGACCCTGATAGCCGTCCACGATGATCTCGCAGCCCTCGAACCGGCCGAGGGGACGGTCTCCCAGCCCCATGACCGCCGGCACGCCCATCGCCCGCGCCAGGATGGCGACATGCGACAAGGCCGAACCGCGCAGGCAGACCAGACCGGCCAATCGTTCCGGCGGCACCGCCGCCAGATGCGCCACGCCCATTTCCTCCGCTACCAGCACGTAACGTTCGGCGGCGCACTCCGGCTGCCAACCGGGACCGGCGCGCAGGTGGTGCAGCACCCGGCGGCCCAGATCGCGGATATCCTCGGCGCGGGCGCTCAGATAGGGATCGTTGGCCTGTTCCAGCAGTCGGACGCGGGCCAGCACGGCGTCGCGCCAGGCGGCCGGCGCCCAGTGGCCGGCCTGGATGCCGGCCAGGGTGTCGCCGATCAGGCTGTCGCTGCTCAGCAGCATCCGATGCACGGTGAACAAAGCCTGTTCGGTCGGTGGCAGCAACGGCGCCAGCCGTTCGCAGGCTTCGCGCAGTTCGGTTTCGACTGCGGCGACCGCGGCGCGGAACGCCGTTTCCTCGGCGGCGACAGCCTGCGCTGGACGGTCGGGTACGTCGTCGAGATCGGCCAGCAGATGTGGAATGGTGACGACGCCGAGCGCCACGCCTGGCGCGCCGGCCAGGCCTTGCAGGGCGCGGGTGCCGGTGGTGAGCGGATTGAGCAGTTCCTGGGTGGCGCCGCTGAGAATGGCGTGATTGAGAATGCTGGCCAGTTGGGCGGCGAGGGTAACCAGAAAATCCACCTCACTGGAGCCGAATTGACGGACGGCGGTATCCTGGACCACTAACACGCCGAGCACCCGGCGATATTGGATCATCGGCACCCCCAGGAAGGCGTGGAAGTCATCCTCGCAGACCTCGCAAACCGGATGAAACCGCGGGTGGCGCGGCGCGTCCTCGATATTCACGGGTTCCTGGCGTTCGGCCACCAGGCCGACCAAGCCTTGCCGGCGGCTCAGCCGCACCCGGCCAGCGGCCCGCGGGTTCAGGCCGGCGGTGGCCATCAGCACGAACTCGCGATTGTCCTCGTCGGCCAGAAAAACGGTGCAAGCGGCGACTTGCATCGCATCTCGAATTCGGCTTACCGTGATCGCCAGCGCGCTGGGCAAATCCGGAGCCGCGCTGACATCCTGGACGATACGGCGCAGGGTTTCGAGCATGCTGGCAGAATCCTTGGAGACTGGGTGAAAGCGCGCGTTGACGGTAAGGCCGCCGCGCCGTTTGGGAGTTCGCGCTGCCGCGAGGGTCGGAAGCCGGTTAGAATATACCCGCTGCGGCTAACCAAAGAAGATCTCGAGGCTCATGAGCGATCCAATACCGTTCACCGTCGACCCGGCGCGAAGCGCCCGCCTGCTGCGGCTGGCCACTTACGCCTCGGTGACGACCGCCACGGTCCTGATCGCCGGCAAGCTGGCGGCGGCGTTGCTGACCGGCTCGGTCAGCGTGCTGGCCTCGCTGGTGGATTCGATGATGGATGTGGCGGCATCGATCATCAACCTGTTGGCGGTGCATTATTCCCTGCAACCGCCCGACCGCGAGCACCGCTTCGGCCACGGCAAGGCCGAGCCGCTGGCCGGCCTGGTGCAAGCGGCGTTCATCGCCGGTTCGGCGGTGTTCCTGATCCTGCACGCGGTGGACCGGTTGTTGCACCCGCAGCCCTTGCAGGACGCTCTGATCGGCGTCGGTGTACTCGTGTTCTCCATCGCCGCCACGGTGTTGCTGCTGGCGTTTCAGCATTACGTCATCCGCCGCACCCAATCCACGGCGATCCGCGCCGATGCGCTGCATTACGCCACCGACCTGCTGACCAACACCGCCACCATCGCGGCGCTCGGACTGGCCATGCTGGGCTGGTCGAGTGTAGACCCGATCTTTGCTATCGGCATCGCCCTGTATATTCTGTATAGTGCGGGACACATTGGTCACGAATCGATACAATTGTTGATGGACCGCGAATTGCCGCCCGCGGTCCATGCGCGCATCAGAGAGATCGTGCGGGATCATCCGCGGGTCCTCGGCATCCATGACGTGCGCACCCGCCGCTCCGGGCAAACCTATTTCATCCAGCTGCACCTGATGCTGGACGATCAAATGCCGCTGGTGGAGGCGCACCGGGTGGCGGATGAAGTGGAGGCGGCGATCATGGCGGTGTTCCCCAACGCCGATGTGCTGATCCACGAAGATCCGGCCAGCGAGCCGCCGCCGCGACCTCTGCCGGGTTGACGCCGCGCGCCGGTCGCCGCGCGAACCTTGCCGCCGCCCCGGATTTCCAAGCAAGAGGCGGGTTGAAACCTGACCATTGGCGCGTAACGACCGAGCATTCCCCAAGGAGCCTGAACCGATGTCATCAGCCGCGAGTACGCCTCATCAACCCCTGGTCCTGGTGGTCGACGACGATTTGACGATCAATCTGTTGGTCAGTACGGCGCTGGAGCAGGCCGGATTTCGCGTGGAGCAGGCCGAAAACGGCCGCCAGGCCGTGGAGCGGTTCGAGCGGGTTCATCCCGAGGTCGTCGTGATGGACGTGATGATGCCCGAGATGGACGGGTTCGCCGCCTGCGCCGAACTGCGGCGCCAGCCCAGCGGCGCGCGGGTCCCGATCCTGATGATGACGGGCCTGGACGATCACGAGTCGATTGACCAGGCCTTCGACGCCGGCGCGACCGATTTCATCACCAAGCCGATCAACTATACCCTGCTCGGCCATCGGGTACGCTATCTGCTGCGGGCCAGCGCGGCGATGCGTGATCTGCGCGAGAGCGAGCGGCGCCTGGCCACCGCGCAACGCATCGCCCGGCTGGGACATTGGGATTGGCGCCTGGACCAGGACGTTCTCCATTTGTCGGAAGAGGTCTGCCGAATCGTGGGACTCGATCCCGCGCGACCGGAGACGCCGCTCCAGGCGTTGCTCGACCGCGTGCCGGAACAAGACCGGTCCAGGGTGCGGGCCTGGTTCGCGGAAATCCGCGAGCAGGGTCAGTCGGTAGGGATCAACCATTGGATCCTGAACGCGGCCGGCGACCGTTGTCACGTTCGCCAACAGGTCGAGGCCGTGTTCGACGAGTCCCAGCGGATTGCCCGGTTGTATGGCACTCTGCAGGATATCACCGAATTGCAGCGGGCCGAGGAACGCATCCGACAATTGGCCTTTATCGACAGCCTCACCCGCTTGCCGAACCGCGAGCTGTTCAAGGATCGCCTGAGCGCGGCGCTCAGGCTGGCCAAGCGCCATGGCCGGCGCGTGGGGCTGCTGTTTTTGGATTTGGACAATTTCAAACGCATCAACGACACGCTCGGCCACAGCGTGGGTGATCTGCTGCTCCAGGCGACGGCGGAGCGCCTGAAGCTGAGCCTGCGCACCAGCGATACGATAGCCCGCGTCGAGGCGGACGACCGGGACGAGACCATCGCGCGGCTCGGGGGGGACGAATTCACCCT
>DGFE01000082.1 GCA_002391525.1 Competibacteraceae bacterium UBA3908 | reverse complement strand
CCGGCGGGCCGCTGGTGGGGCTGCTCGTGGGTACAGCCGGTGCAGGTAGCACCGGTTTGGGTTGGCGTTTCTTGACGGGGGGCGTGTAGGTCACCGCGACGACGATGACATTCTCCCCGCCGAAGCGTTTGATCGCCGCCGTCGACGGTAGGCGACCCTCCCGCAGGGCTTGCAGGCCGGCATCGTCCCTGACCGCAGTCATGGCCAGATCGCGGATTTGCTCGAAACGGCGAACGCTCGGTTCGCCGTCGTCGTAGGCGGCGCTGATCGCCTGAATGTCGTTTCGGGTGGCCTCGTCCAGGCCGTTCCGCCACGCGGCATCGTCGCCCGCGGCCAGCCCGATGAGGGCTTCGGTGGCGCGGGTCGTCGCGATTTTCCCGGCGTCGGCCCGCAACTTGTCCTGAGCCGCGGGGTCCGGATGCGCGCCGATCAGGTTGACGGCGTAGCCAACCAGCGCCAATTCGCCCGTGGCGGTGACCACGATCAAGCCGTTGCCGACCGGCGGAACCACTCCGCCCCCGATTTCGGCCAACACCTGCCGCAAGCCCTCTTGCAGCGAAACCGCTTCGATGGCGTTGGGAGCAGGGCGCGTCAGTCGGGTGGCGGTCTTGGGCGTGACCACCAGGTTCGCGTAAACCGTGTGTTTGACCGGGTCATCGTCGACCGAGTACGCCATAAAGCCGCGCGCCAGAATTTTGAGCGCCTGTTCCCGCCGCTCCGCGTCGGTGGCGGCCAAATTGATCAGTGCCAGCCGAATGGCGTCATTTTGTTCCAGCTTTTCAGCCACCCGCTGCCTGGCCTCCGGCGACAAATCCGGCAGGCAGTCGGCCAGTCGTGAGCGGGCATCCATGAACGCCCCGAAGCGTGCCTCCTGGCGGGATCGGCGCAGCGCGACCGGATTATCGGATGCCGGGTAGCGGGCCATGCCCGTCGCCACCCAGCCGAAGTCGGTCCCAAAGCGGATCATCCGACAACCGGCGGTGCGCTGACCGACCGCGGCGGCGATGGCGGCCTGAGCGGTCCTGGCCTGGAGCGCCGGTTTCCCGGTCAACTCGTCCTTGATCGCGCGCGCCCGGTCGGACACGCGCGGTGTGGAACGCGCCGCCGCGGTCGCTTGCAGTGGCGCGACAAATTCATCGACGGCCGGCTTGGCCGCCAGCACCGACGCCGTCCAAAGCAGGGCGCTCAACAGAATCGGAAAACAGGCTCGAAAATGCATGACATCCCTCCAGGCGAATCCGGCGGCGGGTCAGGCTGGCGGCGATTTCCCGTCCGCGCGACCCGGTCGTGACAGTTTTTCTTTGGCGCGCCGCAACTGTTCGATGGTCACGCCAGTTCGTCATTCTAAGGTTTTGTGGTTGGGTTTCTGATACAATTTGGTCAACGTTTCGAACGCGCTTGGGAATGGGATCTGGCTGAATCGATCAGCCAACTCGCTTAAGGCCGGGCCACTTTTGTTATGGATTCGCATGGCGGTTGTCCCGTGGGATGGCGGGAAATCGGGGTTGGCGATGAAAGCATTCAGGGGGTATAGCCCGGAATCCGGCTGACGTCCACCGCGTCGATCTGCTCCGGCTGCAAATACTGCCGGGCGTATTGCAGCCAGACGCCTTCGCGGATGAAGACATCGAACAGATCGGGATCGATCCGGTGGTCTTCCGCCATCCGGCCGAGAATGGCGAGTACTTCGCTGAGCGGTTTGCCGGGCTTGTAGGGCCGGTCGCGGGCGGTCAAGGCTTCGAAAACGTCGGCCAGACCGATGATCCGGGCTTGCATGGCCAGTTCTTGTTGACGCAAGCCGCGGGGATAACCACCGCCGTCGGGCTGTTCGTGGTGGTTGCCGGCGTACTCGGGCACGTTGCGCAGTCGTTTCGGCCAGGGCAGGGTGTCCAGCAGCCGCTGGGTCAGCTTCACGTGTTCTTCGATGATGGCTCGTTCCTTCGGGTTCAGGGTGCCCTTGACGATGCAGAGATTGTCGACTTCCTCCTCGGACAGGAACGGGCGTTCCCGGCCATCCGGTCCGGTCCAGCGATAGGCGGCGATCCATCGGACCCGGTCCTGATCTTCGGGCCGCATGGACTCGCCGCCGATGTTGCAGCGGCGCAGATGTTCCCTGTCGTCCGCCAACGCGGTCAATCGTTTACGAAAACGCTGCTCCAGCGACGGGGTCGCCGCCGGATCGCCGCGCTCCAGGGCGGCCAGCCTGCCTTTCAGCAACTCGATCTCGGCATCGCGTTTCAGCACCTCGAAGCGGGTATCCACCAACTCGATGCGGTCGAACAGGGTTTCCAGCTTGGTCGCCTTGTCCACCACGTGGACCGGTGTGACGATCTTGCCACAATCGTGCAACAATCCGGCGATCCTGAGTTCGTACAACTCCTCGGCAGTGGGACGAAAGTCCTTCAGCCGCCCCCGCTCGGAGCGGCGGGCGGCTTCGGCGATCATCACGGTCAGAATCGGCACGCGCTGGCAATGAGCGCCGGTATAGGGGGATTTCTGGTCAAGGGCGACGTTGATCAGCTCGATGAGCGATTCGAACAGGCGCTGGAGTTGGTCGATCAACTGCTGGTTGGTGAGGGCGATGGCCGCCTGGGAGGCCAGCGATTCCGCCAAGCGCCGGTCGGCCGGCGCAAACGTCCTGACTTGTCCGGTTTCGGGATCGAGGGCGTTGATCAACTGGAACACGCCGATAATCCGGCCTTCGTGATTCTTCATCGGCACGGTCAGGAAGGAGCGGGAGCGATAACCCGTCTGTCGGTCGAACAGACGCGTTCCGGAGAAATCGAACGTCTGGTCCGCGTAGGCGTCGTCGATCACGACCGTCGTGTCGTGCAGCACGGCGTAGGTGACCACCATGCCGGTGTTGGGTTGGCCTGCCGGGTCGTAGAGGGGAATCGGCGCGAACGGGATGGCCGTGCCGGTGGCGCCGCCCAGGTAGAGCTGGAGCGAATCGTTGCGCAACGCCTCGAAGCGAAGGTGCCGGCTGTCTTCCTCCAGGCTATACAGGGTGCCGCCATCGGCGTTCAGCAGGCTCTGGGCCGCGATCAGAATCGTTTCCAGCAGCTTTTCGGTATCCCGTTCCCTGGACAGCGCGATGCCAATCCGGTTGAGTTGTTCCAGGCACTGCAATGGATCCCTGGAGTGGAAGGGGTGCATCGGTAAGCCTTTCTTCCCGGACCGGGGAAGGGTAAAGCGAAGTTTCGATATTATAACCACGCCCCGGAGAGAGGGTCTCATGGCAATCCCTCCGAGGGTTGCCGCGCGAGAAGGTCTGACGGCGCGTCATGCGCAACGGATGGGGTTGGGGTAATATTGCCCTGGGTAATTTCGCCCCGGTCTCCGCAAATTTCAGGCTCATGGACATATTCCGCCGCCGTTTTCCGACGACCGCCGTCGTCGCCCTGCTGGTGGGGTGCGCGCCGACCAGCGAACTCCTGCGCGACGATCCCGACCCGTTCGAGGGTTACAACCGGGCCATGTTCGCGGTCAACGACGCGGTCGATAAAGCGGTCTTAAAGCCGGTCGCCGAAGCCTATCAGGCGATCCTGCCCGAGCCGGTCAACGCCAGCATCACCCATTTCTTCAGTAACCTGGACGATGTGGTGGTGCTGGTCAACGATCTGTTGCAATTCAAATTCCATCAGGCGGCGATGGACAGCAGCCGGATCGTGTTCAACACCACGTTCGGCGTGTTGGGATTGTTCGATGTCGCCAGTCGTATGGATCTGCCCAAGCACGAGGAGGATTTCGGCCAGACCCTGGGGTATTGGGGCTTCAGCGAGGGCTATTACGTCGTGCTGCCTTTGCTGGGACCGAGCACGGTGCGCGACACCTTCGGACGGGTTGGCGATTCCTTCGTCGATCCCGTCGACTGGGCCACCGATTCCGACGCGGTCGAATGGAGCCTCAGGGGCTTGAGATTGATCGATACCCGCGCCGGGTTGCTGCGGGCCGAGCGCGCTTTCGCCGACGCGCAGATCGATCCCTATTCATTCCAGCGCAGCGCCTATTTGCAGCGGCGGCGCAGTCTGGTTTACGACGGCAATCTCCCTCAGCCGGATTTCGATTTCGACGCTGAACCGGATAATCCCAAGCCATGACCGCATCGTGGGCCACGCTGACGGTATTCGACGCCTTGCCGCCGGCCGAGATCGCGTGCGGCCGATTGCGGGTAGAAGGCATCGATTGCGTGCTGGTGGATCGCTCGCTGCTGCAGCTCGGCATCGTTGCCGACGGCATCGAACTCCGGGTTCCGGCGGCGCAACTGGAACAGGCGCGGGCGGCGCTGGCGCGGGATTACTCCGCGGAACTCGAATGATGCGATGAACCGGCAGGTGTTGGTTACCGGCCTGCTGCGCCTGACCGCGCTATTGCCATTGCCGCTGGCGCATGCGGTCGGAGCGTGTTGCGGCTGGCTGCTGTGGTGGATCCCCAACAGCGCCCGGCGGATCGCCGCCCGCAATCTGGCCCTGTGTTATCCCGAATTGCCGGTTGCCGGGCGCGAGCGCCTGTTGCGCCGGAATCTTTTGGAAACCGGCAAGTTGCTGTTGGAACTGGGGCCGCTCTGGCTCTGGCCCGGCGAGCGGGTGCTGGCGCTGGTTCGGGGTTCCGTGGCGGGCGAGGATGCCTTGACCGCTGCCGCGCGGCGCAAGCAGGGGGCGATTTTGCTCACGCCGCATCTGGGTGCCTGGGAGATGGCCGGTCTGTACTATTCCAGCCGTCACCCCTTGACGATCCTCTACCGTCCCAGCCGGTTGGGGCTCGACGAACTCAGCCGCCAGGGGCGCGGCCGGCTCGGTGGCAAGGTAGTGGCGACCGACGCCAGCGGAGTCCGCGCGCTGTTGACCGCGCTGCGCAATGGCGAAATCCTCGGCATTCTTCCCGATCAGGACCCCGGCGGCGAGGGCGGAGTGTTCGCGCCATTGTTTGGAATCGCCGCCAGCACCATGACGCTGGTGTCGCGGCTGGCCCTGAAGACCGGCGCACCGGTGTTTCTGACCTGGGCCGAACGGTTGCCGCGCGGACGGGGTTTCGCGTTGCATCTGCGGGCGCTGCCGGAGGTGACCGCCGCCGTGTCGCTGGGCGAGTCGGCGGCAGCCCTCAACCGGGGCGTCGAAGCGGCGATCCGCTCCCTGCCGGCGCAATATCTGTGGGTCTATAAACGCTTCAAGACGCGACCGCCGGGCCAGCCTAAACTGTACTGAGCCTGATTGAGCCACCGCTTTGCAAAGGAGAGTTGACGTGAACGTAAAACCGGCATGGCTTTGTACATTCCTTCTCGTCGCCAGCCTGGGGCAGGCCGCCGAACCGCCCATCGTCATCAGCACGGGCAAGAGCGGCGGCGGCTACAATACCATCGGCGAGCGGCTGAAAAGCGTGCTGGCCGAACAGGATCGGCCGACCCAGGTGTTGACCAGCGCCGGCTCGCTGGAGAATCTCAGCCGGCTCGACGATCCTCAAAGTCCGGTCAACATCGGCCTGACCCAGGCCGACGCCTTGAAGTACTACCTCAAGGATCATCCCGGTTTCGCCGACCGGTTCATCAATCTGGGCGAAATCGGCAAGGAGTGTGTGTTCATCGTCACCGGCAAGGACAGCGAGATTCGCAGCGACAGCGATTTACAGCAAGCCAAGGGTCGGCTGATCGCGGTGCAGTCGCCGAACAGCGGGGTGGCGGTCACCTGGGAGTACATGACCGTGCTGGAACCGGCGTTCAAGAACACCGCTCCGGCCTTCGTGGATGGCGCCGAGGCGTTGTTGCAGATCAAGAGCGGCGGCAAGGCCAGCAAGATTCAGGCGGCGATGGTGGTGCAACGGCCGACGGCGAAATCCACCGAGATGCAGGTGGTGCTGGAGAATCCCAGGGATTTCCGGCTGGTGCCGGTCAAGGACTGGGATTTGAACGACAAGCTGCCCGATGGCAGCGCGGTGTACACGTTCGAGAACGTGACCGTGGCCGAGAAGAAATGGGGTTTCGACACGACGGTGGACACCATTTGCACCCGCGGGCTGATGTTGGCCAACAAGACCAAGCTGACCGCCGACCAGCGCACCCGATTGTCCAAGGTGATGCTGTTGGCCGCCAGTCGGGTGGTGGGCGACACCGCTAAATAGTAATGAGCGGAGGAGGACTCGAGTATCGCTCGATCTTCGAGGTCGCTCGGCAGGGTGTGTTCCTGGGGAATCGGGTGTTGGACTCATCAGCCCGCCGTTCGGATTTTTTGATTGCGCTTTCAGAGCAGCGTCTCGATGCAGTCCAGCAAAGCCGCCAGCGCGCCACGCTGGCGCTCCACCACGGCCCGCCCACGCTGGCCGGCGGCCCGGCGCAGTTGCGGGTCGGCCAGCAACCGGTCCACGGCGGTCGCCAGCGCCGCCGCATCGACGACCTGCCAGGCCGCTTCCGCTTCCAGCAAGCGGTGGCCGGCTTCGGTGAAGTTGAACATGTGCGGACCAAACAGCACCGGCAACCCCAGCAGAGCCGGCTCCAGCACGTTATGGCCGCCGGTGGCGACCAGGCTGCCGCCGACGAAGGCCAGGTCGGCGGCGGCGTAGAACAGCAGCAATTCGCCCATGCTGTCGCCGAGGAACACGGCGGTGTCCGGCGTGCAGGAGCGCCGTTCGCTGCGTCGGACCAGGCTGAAACCTTGTCGCCGGCACAGGGCCGCCACGCCATCGAACCGCTCCGGGTGACGCGGCGCCACCACCAACAGCAATTCCGGCCAGCGCGGGCGCAATAACGCGAAGGCCGCCAGAACCCGCTCTTCTTCACCGGCGTGAGTGCTGGCGGCGATCCAGATCAGCCGCTTTTCTCCCAGCAGTTCCCGCCGCAGAATCCCCCCGCGCTCCGGCAGATCGTCCGGCAGGTTCAGGTCGTATTTGAGATTGCCGGTCACCCGCACCCGTGGTGCACCCAGGGCGCGGAACCGTTCGGCGTCGGCCTCCGCCTGGGCCGCGATCAGGGTGATGTCGCGCAGCATCGGCGCGGTCAGTCCGCGAATCCGGCTATAACCGCGCGCCGAACGTTCCGACAGTCGAGCATTGGCGACCATGACCGGCACCCCGGCAGCGGCACACTGATGGAGCAGATTGGGCCACAATTCGGTCTCCATGATCACCGCCAGTCGTGGCCGGGTCCGTTGCAGAAACCGCCGCACCGCGCCGGGCAGGTCGTAAGGCGCGTAGGCGTGATGGACTTGATCGCCCAGCGCCTCCAGGACTTGGCGGGAACCGGTCAGGGTGGTGGTCGTCACCAGCAGCGGCGATTCGGGATGGCGGGCTTGCAGCGCGCGGATCAGGGGCAGGGCGGCGCGGGTTTCCCCCACCGACACGGCATGAACCCACAGACCGTCGGCTGGCAATGGCGGAATCACGCCCAACCGCTCGCGCCAGCGCTGGCGGTGTCCCGCATCCCGGCGCCCGCGCCAGTACAGCCGCAGCAGCGCCAGCGGCAGCGCCAGATACAGCAGGCCGGTGTACAGCCCGCGCAGGACCCGGACCCGCCAGTCGCTGGCGCCGTTCATCGCGAATCCGGCAATTCCCGGTTCCACATCAGCGTCGCGCCGATCACCGCCGCCGGCATCGCCAGGAAGTTCAGTACCGGTACCAGCGTCAGCAGCAGGGTCATGCCGCCGAAGCCCAGCGTCAGTGGCCAGTGCCGGCGCAACAGCCGGCGCTGCGCCCGATGGTCCAGCCCGCGATGGCCGAGCGGATAGTCGGCGTACTCCAACGCCAGCATCCAGGAGGTGGATACCGCCCACAACGCCGGTGCGGCCACGTTGACCGCTGGCACGAACGACAACACGATCAGTGGAATGGCCCAGGCCACGAAATACAGCAGCTTGCCCAGTTCCGTCAGCGGACTGAACAACAATTCCCGCCACGACGGCCCGGCGGACGGTTGCGGAGCGCGACTGCCGGGATCGACCAATTTTTCGACCCGCTCGGCCAGCAGGCCGTTGAACGGCGCGGCGATGGCGTTCGCCACCAGGGTGAAGGTGTAAAAAATCACGACCAGCGCGGTCACGATGAACAACGGCCACAACAGCCAGTGCAGCCAGGCCAGCCAAGCCGGCAGCCAACGCTGCACCGCTTGATCGAGACGCTCGAACTGGCCCGCGCTCCACCAGATTCCGGTGCCGAACAGGGCGGTGTTGATCAGCAGAGGGATGACCACGAAGCTGCGCAGACCGGCTCTGGGCAGCCAGCGCAGGCCGGTCAGCACATAGCCCGCGCCCCTGGTGAAAGAGTAACTCATGGCGATGACAGCCTCTTGGGATAATCCGGCATTCGTTTCAAAACGCGGCGATCTACGTTACCATCTGGACGATAAGGTAAAGCATCGTCCGCCAAGTCCGGGCGGCGGCGCATTATATAATCAATCGCTGCGGTTCCGACCGCCGATCCGGGGATTGCGCCAATCGCGCGGTCACCCGGTTCACGGTCGCCGCGCTATCGCGGAACATGGCGATCCATAACGATTACCCGACCACCGATACCCGCCCCTTGTCTTCCGGGCCCGCATCTCTTCCGGCGGCGGCAACGCCTCCTGCTTCCCGTCGAGACGTTGCTGGCGCCGGGCCAGGCAAGTCCGCTACTCTGCGCACCCCGGCCGCAACTCAGCCACCCGCTATCCCACACTCCGAATCCGCGTCGCAGGCGCGTGGCCGGAGCATTATCAATCACACTCGTGTCGTCGCTAACCTCAAAGGAGCACAAGCATGAAACAACCCGTCCGTGTCGTCATCACCGGTGCCGCTGGCAACATCGGCTACGCCATGGCGTTTCGCATCGCCTCGGGCAGCATGTTGGGTCCCGATCAGCCGGTGATCCTGCAATTGTTGGAAATCACTCCGGCGCTGCAAGCCCTGCAGGGCGTGGTGATGGAACTGAACGACTGCGCGTTTCCGCTACTGGCGGGCGTAGTCGCCACCGATAATCTGGAAGTCGCGTTCAAACACGCCAATTTCGCCATGCTGGTCGGCGCCCGGCCACGCGGCCCCGGCATGGAGCGCAAGGATCTGTTGACCGCCAACGGCGCCATTTTCGGGCCGCAGGGCAAGGCGTTGAACGACCATGCCGCCCGCGACGTCAAGGTGCTGGTGGTCGGCAACCCGGCCAACACCAACGCGCTGATCGCCGCCAGCAACGCGCCCGACCTGAGCCCGCGCCAGTTCCACGCCATGACTCGACTAGACCACAACCGCGCTCTGAGCCAACTGGCCGAAGAGACCGGCTGTCACGTCAACGACATCAAAAAGATGATCATCTGGGGCAATCACTCCGCGACCCAGTATCCCGACATCAGCCAATGCACGGTCAAGGGCCAGGCGGCGACCGCGCTGGTGGCCGAGCACTGGTATCGCAACACCTTTATTCCCACCGTGCAACAGCGCGGCGCGGCGATCATCAAGGCGCGCGGCGCGTCGTCCGCGGCTTCCGCCGCCTCCTCGGCCATCGACCACATGCGCGACTGGGCGCTGGGCACCCCCGAGGGCGACTGGGTCAGCATGGCGGTGCCTTCCGACGGTTCCTACGGCATCGGCGAGGGTGTGATCTACTCTTATCCCTGCGTCTGCAAGAACGGCGACTACGAAATCGTGCAGGGTCTGCCGATTGATGAGTTCAGCCACGAGAAGATGCTGGCCACCGATCAGGAACTGCGCGAGGAACGCGCCAGCATCGAGGATCTGCTGAAGGCCAAATAGGCCGTTTTGCAGCCGCCCCCGCCCGTGCGGCGGGGGCGACTTACAGAAAAATTCCGACGGGGCGACTACACTTCCGCAACGACATCCATAACGTCGTCGTAACCCTAAACCGCCAACCTGGAGGCAATGCATGACTAGCCACGAAGAATTTCATCGCCGCTCCATCCAAGATCCCGAGGGTTTTTGGGGCGAAGAGGCCAAGAAAATTCATTGGCACCAACCGCCGCAAAAAATTCTGGATTTTTCCAAGCCACCCTTTAGCAAGTGGTTTGTCGGCGGTGAAACGAATCTCTGCTACAACGCCGTGGACCGGCACCTGGCTGATCGGGCCGACCAAGCGGCACTGGTCTACATTTCCACCGAAGTCAACGAAACCAAGGCCTATAGCTACCGGGAACTCCACCGCGAAGTCAACCGCTTCGCCGCCGTGCTGCAATCGCTGGGTATCCAGAAAGGCGACCGGGTCATCATCTATATGCCGATGATCGCCGAAGCCGCCTTCGCCATGCTGGCCTGCGTCCGACTGGGGGCGATTCATTCGGTCGTCTTCGGCGGATTCGCGTCCGCCAACCTGGCGGTGCGCATCGACGACGCCAAACCCAAACTGATGATCACCGCCGACGCCGGCATGCGCGGCGGCAAACCGGTGCCCTACAAGCATCTGGTGGATGAATCCTTGCGTCTGGCCAAGTTCCCGCCCGAGAAGGTGCTGATCGTCAATCGCGGGCTCGACAAGGCGATGGCGCGCGTCGAAGGCCGCGACCTGGATTACGCTGCCCTGCGCGCCCAGCATATGGATGCCGAGGTCCCGGTCGTCTGGCTGGAATCCAACGAGCCAAGCTACATTCTCTACACGTCCGGCACCACCGGCATTCCCAAGGGCGTGCAGCGCGACACGGGCGGGTACACGGTGGCGTTGGCCGCGACCATGAAGTATCTCTATAACACCAATCCTGGCGAGGCCATGTTCACCACCTCCGACATCGGCTGGGTGGTTGGCCACTCGTACATCGTCTACGGCCCGCTGATCTATGGGGTGACGACGATCATGTACGAAGGCTTGCCGACCAATCCCGATCCGGGCATCTGGTGGAAGATCGTGCAGGATTACAAATGTACGGCCATGTTCTCGTCGCCGACCGCGGTGCGGGTGTTGAAGTCGCAAGATCCCAAGTACATGAAGATGTACGATCTGTCCTCGCTGCGCACCCTGTTCCTGGCGGGCGAGCCGCTGGACGAACCGACCTCCCGCTGGATTACCGAGGGTTTGGCCCGCCCGGTGCTGGACCACTACTGGCAGACCGAAACCGGCTGGGCAATGCTGACTTACCTGCCGGGTCTGGATCTGAAGCCCAATCGCTTCGGTTCGCCCGGCCTTCCCAACTTCGGTTACAACATCAAGGTCATCAGCGAGGCCACCGGCGAGGAAGTCGGCGCCAACGAGAAGGGCGTGCTGGTGGTGGTGCCGCCCTTGCCGCCGGGCAATTTGTCCACGGTCTGGGGCGACGACGCGCGTTTCGTCAAGAGTTATTTCACCACCTTCAAGGATATGGTGTACAACTCGTTCGACTGGGCGGTGCGCGACGAGGACGGCTATTTCTTCATCATGGGCCGCACCGACGACGTGATCAACGTGGCGGGCCACCGTTTGGGCACCCGCGAAATCGAGGAGGCGATCCAAAACCATCCGGGCATCGCCGAAGTGGCGGTGATCGGCGTGGCCGACAAGCTCAAGGGCCAGGTGCCGGTCGGTTTCGCCCGGTTGAAGGATCCGAGTCAACTGAATGCGCAGGGTGCCGCCGAGCGGCTGGAGAAGGAAGTCATCGCCAAGGTGCAGGAACTGTTGGGTGCGGTGGCCAAGCCGCACCGGGTCCATTTCGTCACCGCGCTGCCGAAGACCCGCTCCGGCAAGCTGTTGCGGCGGTCGATCCAGGCGTTGGCCGAAGGCCGCGATCCGGGTGACCTGTCCACGCTGGACGATCCGAACTCGCTGGAGGAAGTCCGGCGGGCGGTCGGGCAGCACTGAACGGCCTGATTTCCACCCGCCCGCGGCTTTGCGTCGTAGGGCGGGTGGGAACGGTCGAACGGTTGCAATGAATCCCTTCCCCGGCAGGGGGAGGGATTTTTCGTTTGGCGCTTCCGAGTAGCAAATCTGAACGCTATCATGCGTCAGCTCAATCACGTCTTGCCAGTGCAAGACGGCGTTTAAATCGGGTCTTCTGGGTGGTTCTTCGAGGGTTTTTGTGAAGGCTGACGGGTTGGAGGGTCGTTCGTAGAAATCATCAATTTTGCTACATCGTAAGCGCATAATTTTCTTGAAACACTGGAGCAAAGCTCGCAACGGTGGTACGAAGGTCGCCACGATCCTTGGCCCTACATCGATTACATTCTGTTTATCCTCAAAAGCGCCTATCAAGAACTGGTGGAGCGCGTCGGCGACGTACAGGCCCCACGCGGCTCGAAGACCGAACAAGTGTTGGCAACCCTTCAGCGCTTACCAAAAATATCGGGCGCTCGGACAGCCCATCGCGCTGATTGGCGTGGAGTTCAGCCGCGCCGAGCGGAATATCGTGGGATTTGAAACGGAAGAAATCATCGGGTGGTCGGCCTGAATGGGCTGCATCGAAAGAGGCGATTGATGTGGATGAAGGGCGGCTGATCGAGCTGTTGATCACGTTGCACGATGGCCTGCCGCGCCAGGGGCCGGGCGATTCCGCATCGACCCGGCGGGCGCTGGCGCTTTGCGGCGCATTGCCGGACGCGCCGGAGATTCTGGATATCGGCTGTGGAACCGGCGCGCAGACCTTGACGCTGGCGGCGGCCACGACCGGACACATCACGGCGCTCGACCGATCCCTGGATTTTCTCCAGTCGTTGCGCCGGACCGCGACTGAGCGGGGTTGGAGTTCGCGCGTGCGGGTCTGTCAGGGCGATATGCGGGCTTTGCCTTTTCGGGAAGCCAGTTTCGATCTGATCTGGAGCGAAGGAGCGGTTTATAGCATGGGCTTTGACGCAGGGTTGATACAGTGGCGGTCGTGGGTCAAGCCCGGGGGATATTTGGCGGTTTCCGAATTGTCCTGGTTCCGGTCGGATCGGCCGGCGGAGTTGAAGGCTTTCCTGGACGTGGAATATCCGGCCATGCGTGACATCGAGGCCAATCTGACGGCGGTGGGCGAACAGGGCTGGCAAGTGGTCGGCCATTTTCCGTTGCCTTGGTCGGCTTGGAAGAACTATTACGACCCGCTGCGGGAGCGCCTGCCGGCCTTCCGGGCGGCCCATGCGGGAGACGCGGACGCCCAGGCCGTGGCTGATTTGACCGAATCCGAAATGGCGCTGATGGCCCGCTACGCACAGGATTGCGGCTATGCCTTTTACGTCCTGCGACGCCGGGATTAGGGGCGTAAGTCGGCGTGAGGGCGAGGCGGCGCCGGACTCGAACCGGATCATAGTGACGATAAACGCCCCTAACCTTTCCATTAGGAAACTACCGCCTCGTGAAGGGGGAAAAAATGAAGCTCGGGAGAGGACTCCCCATATTCCCTCTCAAGCACCCACGAACCCGTTGGGGGAACAGGCGACGGCCAGGAGATTCACCGTGTCAGCCGAGCTTCAACTCTTTGGATACCCCAATCCGAAGGAAAACTCAATAGGCCCGCTTGGCGTAAACGAGGGAATGCAGCGGCGCGGCGAACTTGGCGGTCAGGTCAGCCGCAAAAGCGGCCAGCCGCACCGTGAATGATGCCGTCTCCACTTAAAGAGACTTGGCCCGCTCGCGCAGGATGAACTTCTGCATTTTGCCGGTCGAGGTCTTGGGCAGCGGCCCGAACACCACGTTCTTCGGCACCTTGAACCGGGCCAGTTGGCTGCGGCAGAACTCGATGATTTCCTCTTCGGTGACGTGTTCCATGCCCGGCTTGACCGTCACGAACGCGCACGGCGTTTCACCCCACTTTTCGTCGGGTCGTGCCACCACCGCCACTTCCATCACCGCCGGATGCCGATACAGCACGTCCTCGACCTCGATGGTGGAAATGTTCTCGCCGCCGGAAATGATGATGTCCTTGGAGCGGTCCTTGATGTCCACGTAGCCGTCCTCGTGCCAGACCGCCAGGTCGCCGGTGTGGAACCAGCCGCCCTGGAACGCCTCCTCGGTGGCGCCGGGATTTTTCAGATACCCCTTCATCACCACGTTGCCGCGCATGAAGATTTCGCCGATGGTCTCGCCGTCCATCGGCACGGGTTCCAAGGTCTGGGCGTTGGCCACCATCAGCCCTTCCAGCATCGGATAGCGCACGCCCTGCCGGGACTTGAGCGCCGCCCGCTCCGGCAGGCTCAACTGGTTCCAGTGGTCGTGCCAGGCGCACACCACCGCCGGTCCGTAGGTCTCGGTCAGGCCGTAGACGTGGGTGACCTCGAAGTTCATGCGCTCCATGCCCTCGATCACCGCCGCCGGCGGCGCGGCGCCCGCCGTCATCACCTTGACCGGATGGTTGATGCCGGCCTTCATCTCGTCCGGGGCGTTCTTGAGAGTGTTCAGCACAATCGGCGCGCCGCAGAAGTGATTGACCTTTTCTCGCTTGATCAGCTCGAATACCAGGTCGGCCCGAACCTGGCGCAGACAGACGTTGGTGCCCACGGCGGCGGCGATGCTCCACGGGAAGCACCAGCCGTTGCAGTGGAACATCGGCAGGGTCCACAGATAGACCGGGTGCAGGCCCATGTTCCACACCAGCACGTTGCTGACCGCGTTCAGGTAAGCGCCGCGATGGTGATAGACCACGCCCTTCGGGTTGCCGGTGGTGCCGGAGGTGTAGTTCAGGGAAATGGCCTGCCACTCGTCGGCGGGCAACGACCAGGCGAACTGCGGATCGCCCTCGGCCAGCAGCGTTTCGTAATCCAGCGTTCCCAGCTTCTCGCCGCCGACGACCAGCGGATCGTCCACGTCAACGACCAGCGGGCGTTTCTGGGGCTGGATCAGCCGCAGCGCCTTGCCGATGGTCTCGGAGAACTCACGGTCGGTGAACAGAATTTTGGCCTCGCCGTGTTCGAGCATGAAAGCGATGGCTTCGGCGTCCAGCCGGATATTCAGAGTGTTCAGTACTCCTCCGGTCATCGGCACGCCGAAGTGCAGCTCGAACATTTCCGGGATATTCGGCAGCATCGCCGCCACCGTATCGCCCAGACCGATGCCGCGCCGCTGGAGCGCCGAGGCCAGTTGCCGGCAGCGGGCGTAGGTTTCCGCCCAGTCGCGCCGGATCGCGCCATGCACCACGGCAGTATGATGGGGATAAACCGAAGCGGCGCGTTCGATGAAGGTCAGGGGGCTCAGCGGCACGAAATTGGCGGCGTTCCGGTCCAGGCCCATATCGTAGGGATTGAGATTGGCGCTCATGGCGGGGTGCTCCTTCGGGGTTGATCGTTTTGTGGTTTGTCGGTTGAGAGGGCTCGTTGAACTGCCGATGTGGCTGATTCAGCAGCCTTTCCATTCCGGTTTGCGCTTGGCGATGAAGGCGTCGATGCCCTCGCGGGCGTCCTCGCTGTCCATGTTGCAGGCCATGGCTTCGCCGGCGCAGGCGTAGGCTTCCTCCAGACCCATGCCCAACTGCCGATAGAACAGTTCCTTGCCCATCTTGATGGCCAGCGGCGATTTGTTGCAAATCGAATCGGCCAGTCGCCAGACCGCGCTGTCCAGTTGATCGGCTGGAACCACCCGGTTCACCAGTCCCTGCCGCAGGGCGGTCGGCGCGTCGATGAACTCGCCGGTCAACAACAGTTCCAACGCCTGCTTGCGGCCCAGGTTGCGGCTCAGCGCCACGCCGGGCGTGGAACAGAACAGGCCGACGTTGATGCCGGAGGTGGCGAAGCGGGCGTTCTCGGCCGCAACCGCCAGATCGCAGGCCGCGACCAGTTGGCAGCCGGCGGCGGTGGCGATGCCGTGCACGCGGGCGATCACCGGCTGCGGCAGACGGTTGATGGTCAACATCACCCGGCCGCACTGAGCGAACAGCGCCCGGTGGAACGCGGGGTCGGTATGGGCGCGCATCTCCTTGAGGTCGTGGCCAGCGCAGAACGCCGGGCCGCTACCCGCGATCACCACCACCCGAACCGTATTATCGGCGGCGACGGCATCCAGCGCTGTTTGCAGCGCGGCGAGCATGGCTTGCGACAGCGCGTTGTACTGCCTGGGACGGTTGAGCGTCAGCGTGGCGACGCCCGCTTCGTCCCGGCGGAGCACGAGTGCATCTTCGGGATGGACGGTCGCGATCATGATGATGGTCCTCCTCGGGGATCGACGGATTTATCAAAATTTCGGATATCAAGTTATAGTGTACCGAACGGTCTCGACAAACAGGCTACTCTGTTTCGGCTCGCTTTCAACATGACTCCGTACCCCGCGCCGCAGGTTTATGTCGTCGATGACGATCCGGCGCTCCGCGATTCCCTCCGATGCCTGCTGGAGTCCGTGGGTTTGCGGGCGCTCGTCTTCGCCGATACCGACGCGTTTCTGGCCGCCTATCAGCCCGACCGGCCCGGTTGTCTGCTGTTGGATGTCCATATCCCAGGGCGCAACGACTTGAACGTTCAGCAGCGGTTGCACGGCCACGGCATCGACGTGCCCGTCATCATCGTCACCAGCCACGGCGATGTCGCGATGGCGGTCACCGCCATGAAACAGGGTGCCCTGGATTTCATCGAAAAGCCATTCAACGAGCAACTACTGCTGGATTGCGTCCACCATGCGCTCGCCGAAGACGTGGTGCGGCGGCGCACCCGCGCGCGGCGGCGGGAGTTGTTGCGCCGGCTCGATACGCTGACTCCGCGCGAGCAGGATGTGCTGCGACGGGTGGTGGAGGGGCTGTCCAACCGGGAAATCGCCGAGGTGTTGAGCCTGAGCCGCAAAACCGTGGAAGTCCATCGCGCCAAGGTCATGCAGAAAATGGAGGCCGATACCCTGTCGCAACTCATCCGCATGGCGATGGCGATTGGCATTCTCAAGGTCTATGATGAAGCCTGAACCCGCGCCCCGCCCATGCCTGTCCCGACCGGTCGCCCGGAATCGCCATGTGCCTCATCCTGATCGCCTACCGCTGTCATCCAGGCTATCCGCTGCTGATCGCGGCCAATCGCGACGAATTTCATGATCGTCCCACCGCGCCGCTGGCGTTCTGGGACGATGCCCCGCACCTCATGGCCGGTCGCGATCTCAAGGAAGGCGGCACCTGGCTCGGCATGACCCGCGCCGGTCGTTTCGCCGCGCTGACCAACTACCGCGACCCGGCCCGGACCCTGCCCAACGCCCCTTCGCGCGGGCGGCTGGTCAGCGATTATCTGCAAGGCGGGGAACCGGCGCGCGTCTACCTCGACCGGCTGGCCCCGCGCGCCAGCGCCTATAACGGCTTCAATCTGTTGCTGGGCGACGAGGAGGGATTGCACTACTACGCCAACCACGCCAGCGAACCCCGCGTCCTGGAGCCTGGATTGTACGGCCTCAGCAATCATCTGCTGGACACGCCCTGGCCCAAGCTGAAACGGGGCCGGCTGCTGTTGCGCCAACTGCTGGACCGCCAACCCAACCCGACGCCGGACGACCTGTTGCAACTCCTGGTGGATCGCACGCCCGCGCCCGACGCCGAGCTGCCGCGGACCGGCGTCCCGCTGGAATGGGAGCGCTGGTTGTCGCCCATCTTCATCACCGCGCCGGGCTACGGCACCCGCTCCTCAACCGTGCTATTGGTCGACGACCGCGGTTGCGCCCGCCTGGTCGAGGTAACCTGGCCCGAAGCCAGCCGGCGTGAGTTTCAGGTGGATTGGCCGCCGCCGGACCGGCGCGCCGGGCAGTCCGCATGAGCAAAGACAAGGGTTCGGCGCCGGCGATTCCGACCGAACATCAGGTTCGATCCAAAGCCGCCAGGACTCCACCCCTTGTTCGGGCGAAGCCTGATCGGCTATCCTTGCTGCCGATCCGCATACCAATAAACCCGGCCACGGGTAGCCGGTTTTCCCCTGAATATCCTCCCTGCTTGGCCCCGATAGCTCAGTTGGATAGAGCGCACCCCTCCTAAGGGTGAGGTCACAGGTTCGATTCCTGTTCGGGGCGCCATGTTTTCAAGGACTTGGCGCCGAGCGTTCTCCGTGTTCCAAGCGCTGTATCAGACCGCCAGATTGTCGATCAGCCGCGCCCGACCCAGCCAGGCCGCCGCGAGAATCCGCAGGTCCGTGTCCGCGGCGGTGGGGGGCTGCAAGTCGTGGGCGCGGCGGATTTCGACATAGTCCGGACGGAAGCCGGCCGCCGCCAGCCGCGCCTTGGCTTCGGTCGCCAGCCGCGCGTAATCGGCTTCGCCTGCCCGCAGTCGCTCCGCGCTGGCCACGAGCGTGGCGTACAGCGCCGGGGCGATAGCCCGCTCCTCGGCTGTCAGATAACCGTTGCGCGAACTCAGCGCCAACCCGTCGGCTTCCCGCACCGTGGGCACGCCGACGATCTCGATGGGAAAGTCGAGATCGGCGGCCAGCCGGCGGATGATGACCAATTGCTGCCAATCCTTTTCGCCGAACAAGGCTACGTCCGGTTGCGCCATGTTGAACAGCTTGCTGACCACCGTGGCGACGCCGCGAAAATGAATCGGTCGGCTGGCCCCGCATAAAATCCCGGACAGTTCCGGCACCGTCACCTGCGTCATCTGCTCCAGCGGACGGGGATACAT
>DGFE01000247.1 GCA_002391525.1 Competibacteraceae bacterium UBA3908 | reverse complement strand
GCCGGCAAGACCACGCTGACCGAAAAGCTGCTGCTGTTCGGCGGCGCGATCCAGTTGGCCGGCACGGTCAAGGGCCGCAAGGCCGCCCGCCACGCCACCAGCGACTGGATGGAACTGGAGCAGCAGCGCGGCATCTCCGTCACCTCCTCGGTGATGCAGTTCCCCTATCGCGACCGCATCATCAACCTGCTCGACACCCCCGGCCATGAAGACTTTTCGGAGGATACCTACCGCACCCTGACCGCCGTGGATTCGGCGCTGATGGTGATCGACTGCGCCCGAGGCGTCGAGGAACGCACCATCAAGCTGATGGAGGTCTGCCGGTTGCGCGATACACCGATCTTCACCTTCATCAACAAGCTGGACCGGGATGGCCGCGAGCCTATCGAACTGCTGGACGAGGTCGAGGAAATCCTCAAGATCCGTTGCGCGCCGATCACCTGGCCCATCGGCATGGGCCGGGAGTTGAAAGGCGTCTACCATCTCGACCAGGATTTCATCCACCTCTACGACCCATCCCGCGATGGCCGCATCAACACCGGCCGCACCATGCAGGGTCTGCACAATCCCGAAGTGGATCAGGCGTTGGGAACGGAACGGGCGGGCGCCCTGCGCGACGAGATCGAACTGGTGCGCGGCGCGAGTCACGCCTTCGACCTGGACGAATACCTGGCGGGACGGCTGACCCCGGTGTATTTCGGCTCGGCGCTGACCAACTTCGGCGTCCAGGAAATGCTGGACGGCTTCGTCGAAAACGCCCCGCCGCCGCGCCCGTGCGCCACCGCCACGCGCGAGGTCGCGCCCGAGGAAGAAACCTTCACCGGCTTCGTGTTCAAGATTCAGGCGAACATGGACCCGCAACACCGCGACCGCATCGCCTTTCTGCGCGTCTGTTCCGGCAGCTACCAGCCCGGCATGAAAGCGCGTCACGTCCGTCTGGGCCGCGACATCAAAATCGCTGACGCCCTGACCTTCATGGCCGCCGAACGCGAGCACGCCGAGGCCGCCTATCCGGGCGACATCATCGGCCTGCACAATCACGGCACCATCCGCATCGGCGATACCTTCACCCAGGGCGAGGAGCTGCGCTTCACCGGCGTGCCCGACTTCGCCCCGGAACTGTTCCGCCGCGCCCGCCTGCGCGATCCGCTGAAGATGAAGGCGCTGCAAAAGGGTCTGGAGCAACTGTGCGAGGAAGGCGCGACACAACTGTTTCGCCCGCTCAACAGCAACGACCTGATTCTGGGCGCGGTCGGGATGCTGCAATTCGACGTGGCCGCGTTCCGGCTGCGCGGCGAATATGGGGTCGAATGCGGCTTCGAGAACGTCAACGTCAACACGGCCCGCTGGATCAGTTGCCCCGATCCCAGGCGGTTCGAGGAATTCAAGAACAAGCTGCGCGACCATCTGGCGCTCGATCACCATGGCGAACTGGTCTACATCGCCCCCAGCCGGGTCAACCTGCAACTGACCCAGGAACGCTGGCCCGAGGTGCGCTTCGCCGCCACCCGCGAACACGGCTTGCACTGAACCATGCGCCATGTCCTGCAACGGCTGGCTCGCGGCCTGTTCCGGCGGCTGTTCCGGGTGGAACTGCGCGGCTGGGAGTATTATCCGCGCGACGAGCCGCGGTTGCTGATCGTCGCCAATCACGTGTCCTATCTGGACGGGGCGCTGCTGGCGGCGTTTCTGCCGGACGTGCCGATCTTCGTGATCAATACCCACATGGCCCGGCACTGGTGGGTCAAGCCGTTCATCGCCGTGACCCGCCATGTCGGCATCGATCCGACCAATTCGCACTACCTGAAAACCCTGATCCAGCACCTCAAGGCCGGCGAACGGGTGGCGGTGTTCCCGGAAGGCCGGATCAGCGTCACCGGAGCGCTGATGAAAATCTACGAAGGTCCGGCGCTGGCCGCCGACAAGGCCGACGCCGCGCTGCTGCCGGTGTACATCGAGGGCGCGCAGTACAGTCTGTTGTCGCGACTGGGCGGCATGGTCCGGCGACGACCGTTCCCACGCATCCGCCTGACCATGCTGCCGCCACGTCGGCTGATGGCGACCGCCGGCAATGGTCGCGCCCGCCGCCGGCAACTCGGTCGGCAACTGGATGAATTGATGGTTGAACTGGCCTATGCGGGCATGAAAATCGACCAGCCGTTGGCAGCGGCCCTGCTGGAAGCGTGGGAACGCCATGGCGGCAACCGCGTGATTCTGGAAGACGCCCAGCAACAGCGGCTCGGCTGGCGGGCGCTGTTCGCCCGCGCCTTCGTTCTCGCCGAATTGCTCGATCACTCCCCTCTCCCACCGGGAGAGGGGTTGGGGGTGAGGGTCGGTTTGTTGCTGCCGAACAGCGCCGCCGCCGTCATCGCCTTCCTGGCGCTGCACCTGCGCGGACGGACACCGGTGATTTTGAACTTCACCGCCGGCAGTCACGAACTGCTCGGCGCCTGCCACACCGCCCAGGCGCGGACAGTGCTCAGCTCGCGGGCCTTTGTCGCCGCCGCCAATCTGGACGCGCCAGTCGCCGCCTTGGGCGAGCGGGTCCGGGTGCTGTTCCTGGAGGATTTACGGCCACGGGCGACGCCGTCGATCCGCTGGCGCGGCTTGGCGCGAACGCTGTTGCCAGCCTGGAGCTTCCGCAAGATGGCTGGCGCGGTGCGCGCCGACGATCCGGCGGTGATCCTGTTCACCTCCGGCTCCGAGCGGGAACCGAAGGGGGTGGTATTGACCCATCGCAATCTGCTGGCCAATGTCGCCCAGGCGCGCGCCGCATTGGACATCATGCCCAGGGACGTGATTCTGAACGCCCTGCCGATGTTTCACGCCTTCGGCCTGACCACCGCCACGCTGACGCCGCTGTTGCTGGGGACGCGGGTGCTGCTCTACCCCTCGCCGCTGCACTACCACGTCATCCCGGAACTGAGCTACGAGCGCCGCGCCACGGTGTTGTTCGGCACCAACACGTTTTTGATGGGTTACGGTCGCCACGCCGACCCCTACGATTTCTTCAGCGTGCGGCTGGTGGTGATGGGCGCGGAGCCGCTGCGCGAGGAAACCCGGCGGCTGTGGATGGAAAAATTCGGCATCCGCATCAGCGAGGGCTATGGCCTGACCGAGGCCAGCCCGGTGCTGGCCACCAACAGCCGTCGTCACCATCGCGACGGCACGGTCGGCAAGCTGTTGCCGGGGCTGGACCATTATCTGGAACCGGTGGCGGGCATCGCCGACGGCGGGCTGCTGTGCGTGCGCGGGGCGAACGTCATGGCCGGTTATCTGCTGCCCGACCAGCCGGACCGTGTGATTCCACCGCGGACCGAGCGCGGACCGGGCTGGCACGACACCGGCGACATCGTGCGCATCGACGCCGACGGTTTCGTCAGCATCCTGGGTCGGGCCAAGCGTTTCGCCAAGCTGGGCGGCGAGCTGATTTCGCTGGCCACGGTCGAACGACTCGCCGCCGATTGCTGGCCGGAAGACCAGCACGCCGCGCTCAATTTGCCCGACCCGGTCAAGGGTGAAATCATCGTGCTGCTGACCACCCGTCGGGACGCCGACCGCCGGGAGTTAATCGCGGCGGCTCACCGGGAAGGTTTGGGCGAGTTGTACATTCCCCGGCAGGTGTTGACCGTACGCGAAATTCCGCTGCTAGGATCGGGCAAGCCGGATTATCCCGGCGTCCGCCGGCTGGCGGAGCGTCTGACCCACCCGGATCAGGGTCGGATGGAACTCACAACAGGCTGAGCCGTTCGTTGATCGCGTTGCTCAAATTCCGAACCCAACTGTTGTAGTTGTTGTGGATGTTGGCACCGTCGTAATCGAGATTGCTGCTGTCCCGATAGAGGATGCTGTAGGTACGCCGGTCGTAGGGGATTTCGACCCTGGCCATGTGATCGCGCACGTAGAGCGTGCCGACGATCAGGCCGGGTCTGACCACCTTCATCTGCCAACCCAGCGAGGCGCCCGCCTGTAGAATCGCGCCTCGCACGTCGCTCATCGAATAGTTCCGCGTGCTGGTGGTGACCGGCGCGCCACTGACGTTGTAGACCGGATTGCTGCGGCAACCCACCAGCACCAGCGCCAGCACGGCAACGAACGGAACCAGCGTTTTCAATATCATGTCTTCCCCTCGCCATCTTTACTGTTTCATCATGACTTCACCGCCAGGCGCGGGTAATGGTAGTAGCCGCAGGGAACGCAGTAAACCCAGCGGATACAGGCCGCGCTTGAGCAACGACCACGCCACCAAATCCACGATCCACAGCGTGTCCCGCCATGGCCGGTAATGGCTGGGGCGGCCCTGAGCAGGGTAGATCGTCTCGATGGCCACCGCCGCCGGATAACAGCCCTGGCGGCTCGCCTGAATCAGTAAGGCGCTCTCGAACGCAAACCCGCGCCGTCCTCCTTGGGGTCCGCTTGCCCGGCGCAGGAAAGCGGCCGGATACAGGCGGAAACCGGACTGGGTATCGGGAATCGGGCAGCCCGCCGCCCAGGACACCCAGAAATCGGCCATGCCATTGGCGAAGCGCCGCAACCGGGGCGCGGCTTCGCGACGTTCCAGCCGGGCGGCGATGATCAGCCGACTGGGCCAGCGCCGGTGGGCTTCCAGCAGTTTGGGAACGTCCTCGGGCCGGTGCTGGCCGTCCGCGTCCAGGGTGATGATCGCCTCCGCGCCCTGCTCGACCGCGTGCCGCATCCCCCGCCACAGACTGGCGCCCTTGCCCTGGTTGTCCGGCTGGCGCAGCACCACCGCGCCCGCCGCCCCGGCCTGAGCGGCGGTGTCGTCGCCGGAACCGTCGTCCACCACGATCACCCATTCGATCCGCCGCCGCGTCCGACGGACGATTTCGGCAATGGTGGCGGCTTCGTTGTAGGCGGGGATGACGACGGCGATAGTCACGGGCGGCGCTCAGATCACGCCGCCGTTGAGGCCGATGATCTGGCCGGTCAGATAACCGGCCTCCTCGGACGCCAGAAATCCCACCAGATCGGCGACTTCGGCGGGCGTGCCCGCGCGCCGCATCGGCACCAGGCTCTTGATCGTCGCCGCGTCGAAGGTCGTGGCGGTGGCCGGTCCGACGATGATGCCCGGCGCGACCGCGTTGACGGTGATCCCGCGCGAGGCCAGTTCCAGCGCCAGCGCCCGGGTCGCGCCGTGCAGCCCCGCCTTGGCGGCGGCGTAATTGGTCTGACCGCGATTGCCGGTCACGCCGGCCAGCGAGGAGATGTTGACGATCCGGCCCCAGCGCGCCTTCATCATGCCGCGCACCGCCGCCCGGCAGAGCCGGAAGGTCGCGGTCAGGTTCACGTCGATCACCGCCTGCCAGTCCTCGTCCGACATGCGCATGACGAGGCCGTCGCGGGTGATGCCCGCGTTGTTCACCAGGATGTCCACCGCGCCCATCGCCTCGGCGGCGCGTTTCACCAGACCCTCGACCTCTACGGGGTTCGACAGGTTGCAGGGCAGGACATGCGCGCGGCTGCCGAGTTCGGCGGCCAGGGCCTCCAGGGGCTCGACCCGCGTGCCCGACAGGCCCAGGGTGGCCCCGGCGGCGTGGAGAGCGCGGGCGATCTCGGCGCCGATGCCGCCCGAAGCCCCGGTGACAAGTGCGGTCTTTCCGGTCAGATCAAACATGGGGCTCTCCTTCACGCCTTGAGGGCGACGATGTCTTCGGGCGTGCCGATGGCCCGGGTGGTGGCGCCGGAGGCGATGCGCTTGATCATCCCCGACAGGGCCTTGCCGGCGCCGATCTCCCAGAACTCGGTGACGCCGGCGGTCTCCATCCACAGCACGCTTTCGCGCCAGCGGACCGATCCGGTGACCTGGGCCACCAGCAGGTCCATGATCCGGTCAGGCTCCGTCACAGCCTCGGCGCGGACGTTGACCACGACCGGCACGGCGGGCTTCCGGATCGGGACGGCCGCCAGCGCCTCGGCCATCACTCGGGCGGCGGGCTGCATCAGGGCACAATGGAAGGGGGCGGAGACGGGCAGGAGCAGCGCACGTTTCGCGCCTCTCGCCTTGGCGATTTCCACGGCGCGTTCGACGGCGCCCTTGTGACCGGACACCACGACCTGCGCCGGATCGTTGTCGTTGGCGGCCTGGCAGACCTCGCCCTGGGCGGCCTCCTGCGCGACGGCGGTCGCGGTCTCGAAGTCGAGGCCGAGAAGTGCCGCCATGGCGCCGACGCCGACCGGAACCGCCTCCTGCATCGCCTGGCCGCGGATGCGCAGCAGGCGCGCGGTGTCCGACAGGGTCAGCGATCCCGCCGCGCAGAGGGCGGAATACTCGCCGAGGCTGTGCCCGGCGACGAAACTGGCCTGGTCGATGCCGAAGCCCTCGGACTCCAGCGCGCGGAGCACGGCGATCGAGGTGGCCATCAGCGCGGGCTGGGCGTTCT
>DGFE01000010.1:2086-4094 GCA_002391525.1 Competibacteraceae bacterium UBA3908 | reverse complement strand
CCGTCGACGCCGAAGGATTTCACGCAAATCCACGTCAGACCAACGTTGACGACCGTCCAGGCCACCTCGGTGGCTAGAAAAATGACCTGCCGATTCTTCGCCACGATGATGAAACCGATCGGCCAGGTGATCACCCGCAGCGCGATCCCCAGGCAAATCCAGCGCAACACCTCCACCGCCTCGTAAAACTTTGCGCTGTAAAACAGCAGGATGACCAGCGGAGCAAAGGTCAGGGTGGCGATCACCCCCGGCCCCGCCAACAACAGACTCACCTGCGTCTGTTCGTTGACCAGCCGATTGCACTGCGGATGGTCCTGGGCGGCGCCGACCAGACGGGGGTAGAAGTCCGCCCCCATCGCCTGCAGGATGATCCCCACATAAAGCCCCCCCAGGGTCCAGGCCGCCGAATAGAACCCGGCCGCCTCCAGCCCATCGAGGCGCAGCACGATGGCGCGCACCGCGTAAGCCGCCCCCATCATCAGGATGCCGCTCGCCATGAACGCGAACCCCAGCTTCAGGAGCGACGCGGCTTCCTGCCGCACCTCGGCGCCGGTCATGACCGGATACGCGATCTCGACCCTACGGCTGTACCACCACGAAACCGCCAGTCCCAGCGCAGCGGCGGCGACGAGTGAGGGAACCACCCCCGGCTCGCCCAGGACATACACCAGGACAATGCTGAAGATCGCCCCCAGGAGCGCCCCCAACACCCCGATCTTGGCCAGATCGGCGATGCGCCGCAGACCCTGGATCAGCGCGCCCTGCCCGGCGGCCACTGAACGGAAAAACACCGCGAGCCCCAACAGCGCGACCGCGCCGGCGTGCCGGTCGTCGCCGAAGGTCAGGGTGGACAGCGGCCTGGAAAACACTACCACGAGCACCGCGCCCAGGATACCGAGCAGAACCGCCGCGCGGCGCAGCACGATGACGGTGCGGGCGATGCGGGTATCATCCCCGGTACTGACCGACTCGGCGATCTGGCGCACTCCGCTGCTGCCGATGCCCATGCTGGCGACGGCAAGGGCCAGATCGATGATCGAGCTGTACAAGCCCATCAGGCCGAACCCGGCCGGCCCCAGCATCACCGCCATGGCCTTGGTGCGAATGACGCCGATGCCGATCACCAGCACCGACGACCCCCCGATCCAGGCCGACGACTTCAAGATCTGACCGTAGCTCGACTGCTCGGCCGTGGCGGCCCCCGTCGCTGGCGGTGGCCCGGATGGCGCGGGAGCCACGGGTGGATTATCGTTAAGGGAGGTTACGGACATGTCAGTCGGGTTCGAATCCTTGCTCGATCACATCAAACCTTTGCCTGGAGAACCGATCAGATGGCCCTCGTCATGATGGCGGCCTATACCAACTACCGACGAGACCCCCGCGTGAAGCGCGAGGCGGAGGCGCTCGTGGAAGCGGGCCACCGGGTCGTGTTCCTGGCGCGGCGCCAGCCCGGCGAGCCGCACCGCGAAACCATCGCGGGCGTGGACGTCATCAAAACTCCCGGCCTGAAAAACAAATGCACCTCCTTCACCGAATACCTGATCGACTACGCCCTGTTCTTTTTCCTGATCGCCCTGCACCTGCTTCGGCATCCGTGGCGCTACCAGCTTATCCACATCAACAACATGCCCGATTTCCTGGTGTTCGCGACTTGGCTGCCGCGCCTGCTCGGCCGCCCGGTGATTCACGACATCCACGATCTGATGCCCGAACTCTATCTGGAAAAGTTCGCCACCGGCGAAAAGCACTGGGTGGTCCGCGCGCTCGAAACCCAGGAACGCTGGGCCGGAAAATTCGCCTCGGCGGTGCTCACCGTGGAGGAGCGCCTGAAGGATATCCTGGCCGAGCGGGGCATCCCGCGCGACAAGATCCACGTGCTGATGAACCTCCCCGACGAACGCATTTTCGCCCCGCGCCCGCCGCTTGCCCCCAAGCCGCCGGACGCGCCGTTCGTGCTGGTGTACCACGGCACCCTCGCGCGCCGCCTCGGCCTGGATATCGCCATCGA
>DGFE01000010.1:0-1900 GCA_002391525.1 Competibacteraceae bacterium UBA3908 | reverse complement strand
CGGTGGAACGGATCCCCGCATTGCTCCAGGACGCGGATGTCGGCCTGATCCCCCTGAGAGTCCACAGCGGCACCGACATCATGCTTCCCACCAAGTTGCTCGAATACGTCAGCGTGGGCATCCCTTGCATCGTGCCCAAAACCGGCACGATCACCCGCTATTTCGACGAGGAGATGGTGCGGTTCTTCGAGGCGGAGAACCGCGATTCCCTCGCCGACGCCATCGTCGAACTTTATCGCGACCCCGCCAGGCGGACCCAACTTGCGCATCAGGCAACCGAACGTTTCGGCAAGACTTATCGTTGGAGCGAACACAAGAAGGTCTACGTCCAACTCGTCGAACGGTTGCTCGGCGGAGGATAGGCACCGTGCGTGAGGGCTTGCCAACCGCTTGAAAAACCCCTCACCCCTGCCCCTCTCCCGCTTGCGGGAGAGGGGTTTTTGTACTCTCAACGCCGTTCCAGGCGCGAGGCGCGGCCGATCCCGAAGTAGAGCAGCCCGGCTGCTTCGGCTGCTTCTTGGTTCCAGAAATTGCGCCCGTCCAGGACGACCTCCACGCCCGCTCCGCGCCAGACCGCGAAGTCGGGCCGCGCGAATTCTTCGTGGGCCGTGCCGAGCACGACGACGTGGGCAGCTTCCGCCGCGCCGGGCTCGAAGCCGGCCTGGCGCAGTTCCTGGTCGGTGTAGTGGGGGTCTTCCATCGTCACCTGCGCGCCGCGCTGCCGGAGTTCGTCCCGCAGAGCATAGGCCGGACTGAAGGTATCCACCTTCACCCCGGGTCGGAAACCCAACCCCAGGAGATGCACCCGCTGGCCGCTCAAGGGCTTCCAGAGGGCCGCCACGCGCTCCAACTCGCGGGCGGGCTGTTGATCGTTGATCTCGCGCGCCGCCTCCGAAAGGCGTTGCGTGATGCCCAGGCGCCGCGATTCCCGCGTCAGGAAATAGGGATAGACCGGCACGCAATGACCGCCGACGCCGATTCCCGGCAAGAGCAGATTCGCCTCGCCGTCGGTGTTGGCCGACAGCCGAACCCGCTCGAAATCGACACCAGCCACTTCGCAAAAGGCCGCCAGTTCGTTGGCCAGGGCGATGTTCACGTCGCGGTACAGCATGCCCAGGAGCTTGGTCATCTCGGCCGCTTCGATCGTGCCCACGTCGTCGACGGGCGCGCCGAGATACTGGCTATACAGCGCCACGACCCGTTCGCGCGCGGCGGCGTTGTACCCGCCCACCACCTTGGGCGTGGTCCCGAGCCGCGCCAGCACCAGATTGGCCTTCACCCGTTCCGGACTGTAAGCCACGTCGAAGTCCTCGCCCGCCTTCAGACCGCTGTGCGTTTCCAGGACCGGAATCAGACACCGTCGGGTTCCGCCGACCGCCACCGTGGTCTCGTAGACTACCAGCGCTCCCGGCCGCAGCCCCTTACCGATTTCCGCCGAAGCCGCCTGGAGGATGCTGAAATCGATCTCGCGGGCTGACGTCAGATGGGCGGGCACGATGATGACGATCACCTCGGACTCGGATGTGGCTCGCGCGGTGTCGGTCGTGGCGCCGAGCCGGCCCGCTCGATGCAAATCGGCCATGAGTTCCGCCAGGCCCGGCTCCTCGTAGGGGCTGATACCGGCCTGGATCGAGGCGACGAGCACCTGATTGATGTCACTCACGGTCACGAACGCGCCATGCTTGGCGAACACGCACGCGAGAGGAAGCCCCATGCGGCCGCCGCCCACCACGGTGATCTTCATTCGAGGACGCCCCTCAGATCTTGTTGAAAGCTTTGTCTTTGAATTTGAGGCCGTCGCGGAGGTAGTACTGACTCCCCATTCTCCCACCTCTTTCCCGCTACGTAATCATTCAGTCCCCTCTCCCCCATTCATGGGGGAGAGGGTTAGGGTGAGGGG
>DGFE01000108.1 GCA_002391525.1 Competibacteraceae bacterium UBA3908 | reverse complement strand
AGATGTGTATAAGAGACAGCATCAACACCGATCCAAACGATCCAAACCACATCTATAACGGTGTAGCATGCTACCAGCCTGGAGTTCAGCCGTGCGATCATTCCGACACCGGTGGCCTGCTGCTGGGTTTGAAATTCGTGGGTTACGACCTCAGTAATTCCCAAGTGCAGGCGGCGCTGAGTTTCCTGAACACAAACTGGGCACAGGATGCAAACAATACCTGGTATGGCAATTTCGGCCATCCCTACGCGATGTGGTCCGTCTACAAGGGTCTGGAAGTAACCATTGGCCTGGACGACACCACCCACATCACCAGTTTCCTAACTACGTGTGGAGGACCCGGCAATCTGCCGGGCAGTGGAATCTGCAATTGGTGGGAAGACTATAACGAGTGGCTGGTAACCAACCAGAATCTTGATGGGAGTTGGAGTGGTTATGTTTACTGGACCGGTCCGCTGGCAACCGCCTTCAACATCAGCATCCTGGGCGCTACCTCGATCCCCACGGACATCATACCACCCGTCCTGACCCTGCCCGACAATATCGCCGTCGAGGCGACCGCTGCCTCGGGGACGACTGTGACATACACGGCATCCGCCACGGACGATGTCGATGGCCCGATCACCCCGATCTGCACGCCCGCTTCGGGCGGCACCTTCCCCGTCGGGACCACGCCCGTCAATTGCTCCGCGACCGATCAAGCCGGCAACACCGCAAGCGGCAGCTTTACCGTCACCGTCGTCGACACCACCCCGCCCACCATCACGGTTCCCGGCACTATCACCGCCGAGGCGACCGGCCCGAACGGGGCGACTGTAACGTACACCGCTTCCGCCACGGATTTGGTCGATGGTTCGGTCCCCGTGAACTGCACGCCCGCCTCGGGCAGCACCTTCGCCCTCGGCGCTACGCCCGTCAGTTGCGCCGCGCAAGATAAGGCCGGGAATACCGCGACCGGTAGCTTTACCGTCACGGTCCGCGACACCACGCCGCCGGTTCTAAATCTGCCCGCCGCCATCACCGTCACGGCAACCGGTCCCGCGGGAGCGGCGGTCCCGTACACCGCCGCCGCCACGGACCTGGTCAACGGCGCGCTTACCCCAACCTGCACGCCCGCCTCGGGCAGCACCTTCCCCATCGGCACCACGCCCGTCAACTGCGCCGTGACCGATCAGGCCGGCAACACCGTGACCGGTAGCTTTACCGTCACGGTCGTCGGCACGACTCCACCCAGCACCACCCTCTTCAGCGCCTTCAGTGTCGATAAACTGGGGATCGACCAGCGCCATAAGGCCTTCGCTCTCTTGTCTAAATTTACCTTGGGTACGAACAGCAACGGCATCGACCCGGTGAAAGAACCGGTCACGCTCACCCTCGCCAACTTCACCACGACGATTCCGGCGGGCTCGTTCCGCAAGGGACACTTTGGGGTGTATGCCTTCGCCGGGAAAATCAACAACGTCTGGATCGAGGCGCTGATCGCGCCCCTGGGCGGGAATCGCTTCGGATTCCAGGCTGGCGCTTACGGCGCCAATCTGAGCGGAACCCAGAACCCGGTAACGGTGAAACTCACCATCGGCAACGATAGCGGTCAGACTTCGGTCAACGCCATCATCCGATAACACTATTCCCCAACAACGCGAAAGCGCGGAGAAGCCTGTACGGGCTTTTCCGCGCTTTTTTGCTCTTCAGGCTGATCGTGGTTTCAGGCGGGATTATCGTGAACCCAAAACAGGCGCCCCAATCTCCTCCAGCAACCGCTCCACTTCCTCCGCCCGCGCCTCGGCGTTGGGCAGTTCCTTGATGAAGCGCAGTTTGTCCCTGCCGTCCAGCTTGTAGACCTGGTGCTGCTGCTGAATCAGCCGCACCAGCTTGGCCGAATCCACCTTCGGCTCCGGGCCGAACACGAGCCGCCCGCCCTTGGGACCCGCCTCGATTTTCTTCACTCCAATCGGCGTCGCCCGCAACTTCAAGCCGGTCACCCGGAACAGGTTTTTCACCGGCTCCGGCAGCAGGCCGAAGCGGTCGATCATCTCGACCTGCAATTCCCGCAACTCCCCGTCGTCGCGAGCGCTGGCGATGCGCTTGTACAGGATCAGCCGGCTGTGGACATCGGGCAGATAATCGTCCGGGATCAGCGCCGGGCTTTGCAGGTCGATCTCGGGACCGTGATCCAGCGGTCGATCCAGTTCCGGCACCCGTCCGGCCTTCAGGGCCTGCACCGCCCGCTCCAGCAGGTCCATGTACAGGGTGAAACCGACCTCGTGAATCTGGCCGCTCTGCTCCTCGCCCAGCAGTTCGCCGGCGCCGCGAATCTCCAGATCGTGACTGGCCAGCAGGAAGCCCGCGCCCAGATCCTCCAGCGATTCGATGGCCTCGATGCGCTTGACCGCGTCCGCCGTCATCGCCTGGCGCGGCGGCACGATCAGATAGGCGTAGGCGCGATGGTGCGAGCGCCCCACCCGCCCCCGCAACTGATGCAACTGCGCCAGTCCCAGCTTGTCGGCGCGGTTGATGATAATGGTGTTGGCGCTGGGTACGTCGATGCCCGACTCGATGATGGTGGTGCAGACCAGCAGGTTGCAGCGGCGGTGATAGAAATCCAGCATCACCTGCTCCAGATCCCGCTCACGCATCTGGCCGTGAGCGACCGCGATTCGCGCGCCCGGCGCCAGGTCCGCCACCTGCGCAGCCATGCGCTGGATGGTTTCGACCTCGTTGTGCAGGAAATAGATTTGCCCGCCGCGTTTTAACTCGCGCTGGCAGGCTTCCCGGATCGTCGCCGGATTCCACTGGCCGACGAAAGTTTTCACCGCCAGCCGCCCCACCGGCGGGGTGGCGATGATGGACAGTTCGCGCAGCCCGGCCATCGCCATGTTCAGGGTGCGGGGAATCGGCGTGGCGGTCAGGGTCAGCACGTCCACCTCGGTCCGCAAGGCTTTCAGCCGTTCCTTGTGCCGTACCCCGAAACGATGCTCCTCGTCCACGACGGCCAGTCCCAGCCGCTTGAATTGCACGCTGTCCTGCAACAGCTTGTGAGTGCCGATCAGAATATCCACCGTGCCGTCGGCCAGCGCCTTCACGGTCTCGGCCTGTTGCTTCGGCGAACGAAAGCGGGACAGCAATTCGATCCGCACCGGCCAGTCGGCGAAGCGGTCCAGAAAATTCTGATAGTGCTGCTGGGCCAGCAGCGTCGTCGGCGTCAGCACCGCCACCTGCCGCCCGTCCTGCACCGCCACGAAGGCGGCGCGCATCGCCACCTCGGTCTTGCCGAACCCGACATCGCCGCACACCACCCGATCCATCGGCTTGCCCGCGCGCAGATCGGCGATCACCGCGTCGATGGCCGCCTGCTGATCCGGCGTTTCCTCGAACGGAAATGCGGCGGCGAAGACGAGGTACTCGGCCTCGTTCAAGCCGAAGGCATGGCCGGGCCGGGCCTCGCGGCGGGCGTAGATGTCCAGCAGTTCCGCCGCCGCGTCGCTGACCTGCTCGGCGGCCTTGCGCCGGACCTTTTCCCACTGACCGCTGCCGAGTTTATGCAGCGGCGCGGTTTCCGGCGACGCGCCGGTGTAGCGGCTGAGCAGATGCAGGGAGGCGACGGGTACGTACAGCCGGTCGCCGCCGGCGTACTCCACCACCACGAACTCGCCGTCGATGCCGGCCACCTCCAGCCGCTCCAACCCGGCATAACGACCGATGCCGTGTTCCTCGTGGACCACCGGCGCGCCGGGGTTGAGATCGGTGAGGTTGCGAATGATGGCGTCGGGGTCCCGGCTGGGACCGCGCCGGCGCGCCTGCCGCACCCGTTCGCCGTACAACTGCGCCTCGGCGATGATCGCCAGCGGGGGTTCGGTCAGCAACAAGCCCTGTTCCAGCGGCGCGACCGTCAAGGCCAGCCGCAGCTCCTCCCGCGCCAGGAAGTCGGCCCAGCCCTCGCAAAGCCGGGGTTGCCAGCCATAACCGCGCAGCGTGTCCAGCAGCGCCTCGCGGCGGCCCGCCGACTCGGCGGCGAACAACACCCGTCCCGGAAATTCCGCCAGAAACCGTTCCAGCGCGGCGGCGGGCCGTTCGGCGCGCGGTTGCAGGGGCAAGGCGGGTGGCGGCGCGGTGGGGAAATTCACTCCGCCATCCCCGGCTTCCCGCAACTCGACCCGCGGATAGCGCGCCAGCGCCCGCTCCACCTGGGTCGCTTCCAGAAACAGCAGCGGCGGCGGCAACAAGGGCCGCTCCAGGTCGTGACGGCGCTGCTCGTAGCGGTCCATGAGCTGCTCCTGAAACGCCGCCATGGCCGCGTCCACCCCTTCCAGGTGGATCGCCAGCGTGCTTTCGGGCAGGTGGTCGAACAAGGTCGCGGTCCGCTCGAAGAACAGCGGCAGGTAATATTCGATGCCGCCAGGCGCGTTGCCGGCGCTCACCTCGCAATAAATCGCGCTGCGCTGGGGATCGCCCTCGAACTGGCGGCGCCAGGCCTGACGGAAGCGGGTGATGGTTTCCCGGTCCAGCGCGAATTCCCGCGCCGGCAACAGTTCGATGCGTTCCACCCGAGCGACGGACAGTTGCGTGTCGGGATCGAAGTCGCGGATGCTCTCCACTTCGTCATCGAACAGTTCGATCCGGTACGGCCGCTCGGCGCCCATCGGAAACAGGTCGAGAATCGAGCCGCGCACCGCGAATTCACCGTGTTCCACCACCTGCGACACGCAGGCGTAGCCGGCTGCCTCCAGCCGCTCGCGGAAATGCTCCAGATTCAGCCGCTCGCCGACTTTCAGCAGCAGCGCGTAGCGATCCAGATAACCGCGCGGCCCCAATCGTTGCATCAGCGTCGCCACCGGCACCACCAGTACGCCGCGCCGCCGCCGCGGCAACTGGTACAGGGTCGAAAGCCGCTGCGACACGATGTCCTGGTGCGGCGAAAACACGTCGTAAGGCAGCGTCTCCCAGTCCGGGAACGCCAGAATTTCCAGCTCCGGCCCGCCAAAGAACCGCAGTTCCGTCTCCAGCCGCAGCGCGGTCTGGCTGTCCGGCGCGACCGCCAGCACCAGACCGCGATGACGGGCGGCAGCGGCGGCGATCAGCAGGGCGGGACTGGCGCCGTGCAACTGGCCCCAGCGGAGGGATTGCCGGGCGTCGGGCGGCAGGACGGGCGACAAGGGCGGGGACGCGACAGGCGGAGAGACAATGGCCGACATGATTTCAGGCAACGTCAACGAGGTTCGGGCGCGAAATTCTACCACTGGCGCTAAAATCCGAACGGCTGATAGGAGGATAAAATTCCGAACCAATTCCAGGCACTATCGACTCGAAACGACATCGACAAGCAGCTTGTCCGCGTTCGCCTCCACGGGACGCGACGCCGCCGTTCCACCTCGCTGGACGCCACCCAGCCCGAATCGTCCCCACTGGAGGAACCGATGAAAGCCACCGACATCCTGATGGAAGAACACCAACTGATCGAACGCCTGCTGAATGCCCTGGAGGCGGCCGCGCAAAAACTGGAGCAGGGGCGCGCGACACGGCCCGAACTGTTCCTGGAGGCCGTGGACTTCAACCTGGCGTTCACCGACGGCTGCCATCACCGCAAGGAAGAAGGCGCGCTGTTCCCGGCGCTGGTGGCGCACGGAATGCCGGAACGCACCGGCCCCATCGTGGCGCTGCTGCACGAGCACAGCCAGGGCCGCGAGTACAGCGGCCTGGTGCGCGAGGCGGTGCGGCGGTGGCAGGCCGGAGACGATACGGCCCGGACCCTGATCGTGGCCACCGTCTACCAGTACGTCGAACTGCTGCGCCAGCACATTCAAAAGGAAAACAATATCCTGTTCCAGATGGCCACGCGGATCATCCCGCCGGAGGCGCAGGACCAGCTGGTCGCGGCGTTCGAGCGGATCGAGCGGGAGGATATCGGTACCGGCACGAAACCGAAGTATCGGGCGCTGCTGGAAACGCTGGAACGGGAAGCCTGGACCTGAGTTCCGACAACATGGGCGCGCATGGCGTCCTAGATCGTCGGGACGCTCAACATCTGGTTTTCATGGACGAGCGCCGCTTTTTGGATCGCGCCGTAATTCGCGGCCACGAAAAAGGCGCGGATCGGACCGGTGGCGGGGAGATTCCGCTGGAATTCATGCAGCGCCTTGCAGAAGTGCCGGTTGCAGAGGTCCGAGCGCATCTCCCGGGGCAGGGCACAACCATCGGCCTGATGGTAAATGCACGATCCCTGATAAGTCCGATGGCCCACCCGGTCCAGATAGGCGGCGAGCACGTCGTCGGGCCGCTGGTCGGGATGTTCGGCCAGGTAGCGTCGGATGGTCTCGACTTTCAGGTAGGCGTGATCGCCTCCCCCTTCACAGCAGAATCCCTGGCAACGGGAGCATGCCATTCCCAGCGCGGCCTGGGCGCGGGACGCCGCAACGGGTGCCGGCGCCACCTGTTCCGGTTCGCGGATCGGCGCAGCCGGCGGAACGGCCGCCTGGCCGATGACGTCACTCAGGTGGTCGCGAAAAGCACGACGGCGCTGTTCGGGCAGCCTGGTGATCCCGAGCGTGCAGGCGGGGATCACCACCAAAGGGAATGATTCCGGTTCCCGGAGGCCAAACGTGTCGATCACCTGATCGCGCAATCGCGACGCCTGCTCGATTTCCTGCTGGATCAAGGCGGCGGTTCGGGCCTGATTGCGCTCGTGCACTTGCCGCGCGAAATCCGCGAGGGCCGTTCGCTGGCATTCGGGGTTAGCGCAAATGCGGGTGGGCAACTCCGGCGCGGAAAGCGGGCGGCCGCATATCGTGCAAACCTTTTGCTGTCGTCGCAGCAGGGAATAGCGCCAGTCGCACTCTCCGCGACCACAAAGATTGCCGGTCCGCACCGGGTTGAAAGGGAGCGGTGCATTGCAGATCAGACAGGTCCGCGATGTCGCCGGGGTGGAACTTACATTCATGGCCGCTCCCAAAATGATGGCGATAATCGTGGTTGAGTTTCGCCGTAAGGATTAGAGGGTTCACAGTTGCCTGGGTTGCGTCAAAAGAAACCATGAACGACATCGGCAATCCGCCAGCCATCCAGTCCACTTCGCCTTTCGCCATCCCGAACATCCGTCGTTTTCTGGCGTTCCGGCTACTGTTCGGGGTGCGCTTCTACTACCCGGTGTTCGCGGTGCTGTTTCTCGATTTCGGCCTGAGCGTCGGCCAGTTCGCCGTGTTGAACGCGGTCTGGGCCGCGGCCATCGTGCTGTGCGAAGTGCCGTCCGGGGCCTTGGCCGACGCCATCGGTCGACGCGCGCTGGTGGTGGCGTCCGGGGCGATCATGGTGGTAGAAATCGCGCTGCTGTGCTTCGTGCCGCTGGGCAATCCACGGATGGTGTTCGCGGCGTTCCTGCTCAACCGCCTGCTCAGCGGTCTGGCCGAGGCGCTGGCCAGCGGCGCCGACGAGGCGCTGGCCTACGACAGCCTGAAGGCGCGTGGTCGGGCGGCGGACTGGCCACGGGTGCTGGCGGTGTTGATGCGCTGGAACTCGCTGGCCTTCGTGGCGGCGCTGGCGCTCGGCGCGCTGATCTACGACGCCGCGGCCTTGCAAGGATTGCTGCGGAGATTGGGCTGGGAGATTTCGCTCGACCCGCAAATCACGATGCGCTTTCCGTTGTATCTGACGTTGCTTACCGCGCTGGGGGCGTGGTGGGCGGCGCTGGGGATGACGGAACCGGGCGGGCGGCCAGCACGCACTGGCGGCTTGTTGTCGTCCGTCCTGGCGGCGTCGCGGCTGACCCTGGACGCGGGTCGCTGGATTCTGACCACTCCATTCGCGCTGGCGGTCATCCTCGGCGGGATGCTGTTCGATCACCTCTGCCGGCTGTTCGTGACCCTGAACAGCACCTATTTCCGCCTGATCGGCCTGCCGGACGCCAGCTTCGGTCTGATCGGCGCCGGTATTGCCCTGCTGGGCGTCGGCATCGCCCGCTGGGCGCCGGCGCTGGGCCGGCAATCGCCGCGGTTCAGCTTCGCGTTGCTGACGCTGTTGTGCCTGCCGGGGCTGGCCGGGGCGGCGCTGGTGTTGCCGTTCGGCCTGGGGTTGCTGCCGGTCGTGCTGCTGCACGTGGTGCTGTTGCTGACCGGCTATCTGGTCAGCCACTACCTCAACGCCGTCACCGATTCGGCCCGGCGGGCGACGGTGCTCAGCTTCAAGGGACTGGCGTTCAACCTCGGCTACGGCGCGCTCGGCCTGCTGTACGCGGGTTTGCTGGCGCTGCTGCGCGAGGGGGCCGGTTCGCCCGGCGACGAGATCGGGGTATTTCGGACGTCGCTGCCGTGGCTGCTGGCATATGGAGCGCTGGCCTGCCTGCTGTTCGTCGCGTTCGTGGCGGCGCGGATGCCCGCCGGTTGGCTGAGGAATCCGGGCGGTGATCGAACCGCCGACGGGTAACCGATTCAATGGCAAGTTTGCCTGCCACGATCCGCGGGAGCGCCTCAACCACAGGCGAATTTCCTTGGCCGAACCCGAATTTCACCCCAAATCCGGCGGTGCCGGTTTCAGCACCACCGCGCTGAACGGCGGCAGATTCAGAACGATCGAGAAGGCGAAGCCGTGGCTGGCAACCTCCTCGGCGATGACCGCCTTGCCGGGCAGGGTCTCGCCGGTGCCGCCGTACTCGCTGGCGTCGCTGTGCAGCAGTTCCCGGTACGTCACCGGATACGGCACGCCGATGCGATAGCGCTTGTGCGATTGGTCGGAAAAATTCAGCACGAACAGCACGGCCTCGCGCGGATCGCGGGCCTTGCGCACGAAGCCGACGACATTGGTCTCGGCGCCGTTGGCGTCCAGCCACTCGAAGCCGGCGGCGCGGAAATCCACCTGATGGCAGGCCGGCTCCAGCGCATACAGCTTGTTGAGGTCGCTCACGAACCGCTGCATGCGCTGATGCTGAGGCTTGCGCAGCAGCGGCCATTCCAGCTCGCCGTCGTGATTCCACTCGCTGGGCTGGCCAAACTCTCCACCCATGAACAGCAGTTTCTTGCCGGGATGGCCGTACATGAAGGCATACAGCAGCCGCAGATTGGCGAACCGCTGCCGTTCGCTGCCCGGCATTTTCCCCAGCAGCGACTTCTTCAGATGCACCACCTCGTCGTGCGACAGCGACAGGATGAAGTTCTCGCTGAAGGCGTAGACGATGCCGAAGGTCAGTTTGTCGTGGTGGTGGCGGCGGTGCACCGGCTCTTTTTGCATGTAGAACAGCACGTCGTGCATCCAGCCCATGTTCCACTTGAAGCCGAACCCCAGCCCGCCCATGTCGGTAGGCCGCGACACGTTCGGCCAGGCGGTGGATTCCTCGGCGATCATCATCACGCCGGGATGCTGGGCGTGGACCACCGCGTTGGTGTGCTTGATGAACTCGATGGCTTCCAGATTCTCGTTGCCGCCGTATTTGTTGGGAATCCAGTCCTTCTTGGAATAATCCAGGTACAGCATCGAGGCCACCGCGTCCACCCGCAGCCCGTCGAAGTGAAATTTCTCCAGCCAGTATAGGGCGTTGGCGATCAGGAAATTCTCGATCTCGTTACGGCCGTAGTTGAAGATCAAGGTACCCCAGTCGGGATGCTCGCCCTGGCGTGGGTCGGCGTGCTCGTACAGGCAGGTGCCGTCGAACCAGGCCATGGCGTGGGCATCCTTGGGGAAATGCGCCGGCACCCAGTCGAGAATCACCCCGATGTTGTGTTGATGGCAGCGGTCGATCAGCTCCATCAGATCGTCGGGGCGGCCAAAGCGGGCGGTCGGGGCGTAGAAGTTGGAAATCTGATAGCCCCAGGACGGCCCGTAGGGATGCTCGGCCAGCGGCAGGAATTCGATGTGGGTGAAGCCCAGCTCCAGCACGTAGGGAATCAGCTGATCGGCCAGTTCGCGGTAGGAGAGAAACTCGCCGCCCGCCTTGTGCCGCCACGATCCGGCGTGGACCTCGTAGATCGCCACCGGTCGCTCCCAGACCTTGCTCCGCGCCCGCCGTTCCATCCATTCGCCATCGCGCCAGTCGTGCTTGCCGACCGGGTCGTAAACCACGCTGGCGGTGCCGGGCGGAACCTCGGTATGGAAGGCGTAGGGATCGGTTTTCAGGAACACGGGACCGGTGCGGGGCAGGATCTCGAATTTATACAGTTCGCCCTCGGCCAGGCCGGGCACGAACAGCTCCCAGATCCCCGAACCCGGCCGCAGCCGCATCGGATGGCGACGGCCATCCCAGTGGTTGAACGGACCCGCCACGCTGATCCGCTGGGCGTTCGGCGCCCACACCGCGAAGTTGACCCCACTGACGCCGTTGACCTCGCAGACGTGCGCCCCCAGTTTCTCGAACATCCGGTAATGGTTGCCCTCGGCGAACAGATAACAGTCCTGATCGCCCAGAATCGAGAACGTGGCCGCGTAGGGATCGGCGAAGGTGTGGTTCCAGCCGCGCTCGGTGGCGTTCAGCCGGTAGCGCAGCGTGGCCGGTTCGGCGGCGATGATCGCCTCGAACAGCCCGTCTCCAGCCACCCATTGCAGGGGGTACAGCAACCTCGGCTCGTTCTCGGGCAGCAGGCACGGCGCTTCCGCCTCCGGCAGCAGGGCGCGGACCACGGTCAGACCGGGCTCTCCCAGTGGATGCGGCCCCAGCAGGGCGTGCGGGTCGGCATGCCGCCCCTCGGTGAGGGCGGCGCTTTCCGCCGCCGCCAGCGTGGGTTTGATCGCGGTCTCCCGGATCAGGAAGCGCAAACCCGCCACCATGCCCGATCCGGCCAGGCGGGCGGCGTAGGTGCGGGCGTCGGTCCGCAAGGCGTCCACATGATAAACCTGACGCCAGAACAGCGCGTTCGCCAGCAGGAAATTCCGTACTTCGGGCCGTTCCAGATTGAACGCCAACAGACCCCAGGCATCGTCGCGGTCGTAGAGCCGCGTCCCGTCGAACCAACTGAGTTCCTGCCCCTCGCGCGGGAGCAGTGGCGGAATCCAGTCGAGGATCACGCCGATGTCGCGCCGGTGGCAGGCGTCGATGAAGGCCATCAATTCCTCGGGCCGGCCATAACGCGGATTGGGCGCGTAGTAGCTGGCCACCGTCTCGTTATCGGCCCAGAACGCCAGTTCGACCTGCGTGAATTTCCGTTCCAATAAATGAGGCAGAACGATGTTCTGCAACTGGCCATAGGCGGCGACACGCTCCGGACCGGGTTCGGCGATCTCGCCGAGAATGACGTGGTGAATGGCGACGGGCAACTCCCAGCCGGGCGTTTCCACGGACCGCGCCATCCAGGGACCATCTGTCCAGTCGTATAAATGCTGAATGTCGCGAGTCAGCGCGGCGGTCTTGGGATAAACCTCGGTCTGGAAAGCCAGCGGGTCGGTCTTGAGGAACACTGCGCCTTCCGCGTTGCGGATTTCGTATTTGTACAATTCACCCAGTCCAAGACCGGGAACGAACAGCTCCCAGACGCCCGACTCGTGCCGCTCCAGTGGATGGCGGCGGCCGTCCCATCGATTGAAGGCGCCAACCACGCTGACCCGGCTGGCGTGGGGCGCCCAGAGCGTGAAATTGACGCCCGTGACGCCTTCCTTCACGCGCGGGTGCGCGCCCAGCTTGGTGAACAGGGAGTCGAGCGCGCCTCGCTGGAGCACCCGGCCGTCGGCCTGGGTGAAGGAGGGTTCGTGAATGGCGTAGGGATCGTCGAAAGTAGCGGTCTGGCCGCCGGCATCGGCGGTCATCAGCCGATATTCCAGTTCCGCGACGCCCGGGATGCGGATGGCGAACAGGCCATCCGGGTGCAGCCGCCGCATTTCGCGTTTGCCGGTGCCGTCCGCCGGCAACACCCAGGCGCGTTCGGCCTGCGGCAGAAAGGCGCGGATCGTCAGCGCCCGTTCCTGCTCGGCATAGTGAGGCCCCAGAATCGCGTAAGGCGCGTCGTGACGTAATTCGACGATTTTCTGAATGTTTTCTTCCAGCATCGCCCTTACCTTCTTTGTAGTGCCGCCGGGTTGATTAGCGCAACAAATTTACGGGTTTATTCTAAAACAGTCGGGCATCGAACAGGCGGGAAAGAGTAGGGAAAACGGCGCGATTCCGCAAAAAAGACAAGGGCGACACTCGGCGAGTGTCGCCCATCGATCAGCCGGATAAACGGGTTTGCCGTTATTGGGCCGGCGGGGTCGGCTGACCGGCCTGGCCCCGCATCATGCCGCGCATCGGTCGATTCGTGAAGAAGTCATCCATCACCTTCTTCTGGGTCGGATCGAGCGTGGCGTACAGATCGCCGGCAGTCTTGGCCATGGTCTTCATGCTGGCCAGATGCTGCTCCATGCCCTGGATCTTTTCCTCAAACTGGGCCGTGGCGGTGGTTTCCCGGTCCCGCATCTCCTGCCGGATTTTCATCATTTCCGCGTGGTGAGCGTCCTGCGCGCCGAGAAACGCTTTCCAGGCGGTGTCCTGTTCGGGTTTCAGCTTCAACCGCGCCGCCAGCAACTCCATCCGCTCGGCGTGGAACTGCTGCATCATGGCCATGCGCTGCTGCGGGTCGCCGCCTCGCATCGACCGGCCGCCCATTGGCCCGTGCCCCATCATGGGTCCGCCGCCCATCATCGGGCAATCGCCCATACCGCCGCCCATCGGGCCATAGCCGCCCCAGGGGCCGGCGAAAGCGACAGTGGTTAATCCCAGGCCCACGACCGCGGCGGCGGTCAACAGTTTTTTGCGTAACGGTTTCATGTTCGATTCCTCGTATTGGGTTGCTTCGGGGACTATTAGACCCCGCGCATGTAACCGGGATTTTGCCGGGAAGGGATTTTTGTAACGATTTATGTCAGCCCCACAGTACCGTCAAATCGAAGGGCACGGCGGCGAACGGCGGCGCGGCGACCGTGTCCTCGTCCTTGAACACTCCCGTCAGGCTCCATAGACCATCGCGCAACTCGAACGCCTCCAGCGTGCGGGCCAGCGGGTCCACCAGCCAGGCGTGCGGCACGCCGAACCGGGCGTAAAGCGGCAGTTTCAGCGCCCGATCCTTCTGGGCGGTGCTGGGCGAAAGGACTTCGCACACCCAGTCGGGCACGACTTCAAAACGGTGATCCTTCGGCAAGATCGGCATCCGTTCCCGGCGCCAGCCGGCCAAGTCGGGGACCGCTACCTCGGTGTCGCGGACAAAATGGATTTCCGGTTCGATGAGAATCCACCAGCCGCCGGGACCGCCTCGGCCTTTGTGAAACGGGCCGTCGATCTCGCCGTGCAATCCGGAATGCGCCAACGTGTGCTTCCCGGCTGGCCGGGGTTGGGCGTAAAGCCGACCGGCGATAATTTCGCCCACGACGTTATCCGGTAGCGTCATCAGTTCATCGTACAGCGTGAGTTTTTCGGCGGTATTCGGCATATCTCTCCTCATGATCGGCCTTGGACGAGGCAAGCGATTTCGGTCATGTTGGCCGGGAAAATCCCGGACCCGCTGAAACTCCCGTTTCGCCGGCAGTCTACAATCCCATCATCCTTCACCGCGATACCCAACCTCATGAGCGACCATCTCCTCATCGTGGACGACGATCCGGGCCTGCGCGAACTGCTGGCCGACTATCTGGGCCGCAACGGCTTCCGGGTGACCGGCGTGGCCGACGGTCGCGGACTGTGGGCCGCGCTGGAGCAGGGGCCGGTGGACCTGATCATCCTCGATCTGATGCTGCCCGGCGACGATGGGCTGGTGCTGTGCCGCACTCTGCGCGCCCGCTCGCCCATCCCGATCATCATGCTGACCGCCCGCGGCGACGATACCGACCGCATCGTCGGGCTGGAAATGGGCGCCGACGACTATCTGCCCAAGCCGTTCAATCCGCGCGAGTTGCTGGCGCGGATCAAGAGCATCCTGCGCCGCGCCCGCAATGTTCCCGCCGAGCCGGGCGAGGCGCGGCGCTTCCACTTCGCCGGCTGGACGCTGGACGTGGATGCTCGCCAACTCGTCGCCCCGGACGGTGTGCTGGTCCCCCTGGGCGCCAGCGATTACCGGTTGCTGCGGGTGTTCCTGGATCATCCACAGCGGGTGTTGAACCGCGACCAGCTGCTGGATTTGACCCAGGGCCGCGAGGCTACACCGTTCGACCGCAGCATCGACGTGCAGGTCAGCCGGCTGCGCCGGCGCTTGCGCGACGATCCCCGCGAGGCCGTCATCATCAAGACCGTCCGCAACGAGGGCTATCTGCTGGCGGCCCACGTCAACCGGGAATTCTGATGCGCCTGTTGCCGCAATCCCTGTTCGGCCGGTTGCTGCTGTTTCTGACCGGCGGGCTGGTGCTGGCCCAATTGCTGAGCGCGGCGATCCTGTTGCAGGACCGCGAGCAGGCGCTTTACCACGCCATCGGCGGTCACGTCGCCCAGCGCATCGCCGCCATCGTCAACCTGCTCGACGGTCTGGACGACAGCGAACGCCGGCGGCTGGTGACGGCGCTGGACCTGCCGCCCACCCGGATCAGTCTCGATCTGCCTTGGGAAAACGTCGGCGAACCGGACGAACGCTATCACACCGCCCTGTTCCGCACCCTGCTGGGCCGGCAGTTGGGATTTGCCCGGCCGTTTCAACTGGAAATCAACGACGACTTGCCGCCACCGCCGCCTCCACCGTTCGACCGGCCACGCCGGTTCGCCCAGGACCAACCCGCGACATCGGCGCGCGGCTGGACCGACCAGCCGCCGCGCTGGCGCATGCACGCCATGATGCTGGGCTTGCGCAATTTCGTGGTGCAGGTCCGCTTGCGCGACGGCGCGACGGTCACGTTCCAGCAAGTGTTGCCGGAGGAGATCATGGCCTGGCCGACGCGGCTGCTGCTGATCCTGCTGATCCTGCTGGTTTCGGTCGCGGTGCTGGCGGCGCTGGCGGTGCGGGCGCTGACCCGGCCGCTTGCCGTGCTGGCCGACGCCGCCGCCGAACTGGGGCGCGACATTCGCCGCCCGCCGCTGGACGAGAGCGGACCGTTGGAGGTTCGCCGCGCCGCCCACGCCTTCAATACCATGCAGAAGCGGTTGATCCGCTACATCGAGGATCGCGACCGCATCCTCGCCGCCGTTTCCCACGACCTCAGGACGCCCATCAGCCGGCTGCGGCTGCGGACCGAACTGCTGGACGATTCGCCGCTGCGGGAGAAATTTCAGGCCGATCTCGACGACATGCAGCGCATGGCGCAGGCGTCGCTGGATTTTCTGCGCGGCGGCGAGAACGCCGAGCCGATGGCGCCAGTCGATCTCAACGCCTTGCTGGAATCCGTGCAGGAAGACGCCGAGGATACCGGTCACGAGGTGAGCATTACCGGGACGGCCCGTCGACCCTTGTGGTGCCAGCCCTTGGCGCTGAAGCGTTGCCTGACCAATCTGGTGGATAATGCGCTGAAATATGGCCAGCGCGCCGAGATCACGGTGGCGGACGCGCCGGAACGGCTGACCCTGATCGTCCGCGATCAGGGTCCGGGCATTCCCGAGGCGGAACTCGACAAGGTCTTCGAGCCGTTCTACCGGCTGGAAAGCTCGCGCAGCCGCGACACCGGCGGCACCGGCCTGGGATTGAGCATCGCCCGCAACGTCGCCCGCGCCCACGGTGGAGAATTGACCTTGCGCAATCATCCGCAAGGCGGGCTGGAGGCGGTGCTGGAACTGCCGCGTTGATGACGAACCTATATACCTGCCTTTCACCCAAGATAAACCCGACAGGAGGAATCGCATGGATACCACCCCGCACAATCTGAGCACCCTGTTCGAGCAACTGGGTCTACCGTCCGACACCGTCGCCATCGAGAATTTCATTCGCGGGCACCGGCCACTCGATCTGAAAACTCCACTCCAGCAAGCGCCATGGTGGACGCCGGCCCAGGCGAAATTTCTGACGCAGGCCATCGAGGAAGATTCGGACTGGGCCGAGCGGGTCGATGAATTGGACGCCTTGCTACGCCCGATGCCAGAGGCGACCTAAACCCGACGATCTTCCCGCGCGTCCGGAAACCCGGCCAACCAGTCGCGCGGTCGGAGAAAAAATTCGGACAATCGCGCTTCCGGGGTGCCCGGTTCCGGTCGCCAGTCGTATTCCCAGCGCACGCGCGGCGGCAGCGACATCAGAATCGATTCGGTGCGCCCGCCGGATTGCAGGCCGAACAGCGTACCCCGGTCGTAGACCAGGTTGAATTCGACGTAACGCCCGCGCCGGTAAAGCTGAAACTCCCGCTCGCGTTCGCCGTAGGGTAGCTCCCGCCGTCGCTCCACGATGGGCAGATAAGCCGGTAAATAGTGATCGCCGACGCTGCGCAGGAAGGCGAAACAGCGCTCGAAACCCCACTCGTTGAGATCGTCGAAGAACAGCCCGCCGATGCCGCGCGGCTCGTTGCGGTGCTTGAGGAAAAAGTACTGGTCGCACCACCGTTTGAAGCGGGGATACACGTCCGCGCCGAACGGCTCGCAGGCGGCCCTGGCGGTGCGGTGCCAATGGACGCAATCCTCCTCGAAACCGTAGCAAGGTGTGAGATCGAAACCGCCGCCGAACCACCAGACCGGTTCGGCGTCGTCCCGGACCGCGTTGAAAAAGCGAATGTTGGCGTGCGAAGTCGGAATATGGGGATTGCGTGGATGAATCACCAGCGACACGCCCATGGCCTCGAAGCCGCATCCCGCCAGTTCCGGACGCTGGGCGGTGGCGGAGGGCGGCAATCGGGTGCCGGCGACGTGGGAAAGGTTGATGCCGGCCTGCTCGAACACCGCGCCTTCGCGCAACACCCGGGTACGACCACCTCCAGCAAGAGCGCCACCGGTCGCGGGCCGTTCCCAGGCGTCTTCCCGGAACGTCGCCGTACCGTCGGCGATTTCCAGGGCTTGAGTCAGCCGATCTTGCAATTCCCGCAGATAGGCGAGGACGGCGGCGACATCGGGACGGTCGGGCATGGGAGGTCTCAATGAGAATTCGTCAAAACTTTAACCCGCTCGGTCCAACACTGTCGCTCCGCGCCGGCTTCGGGCACTCCAAACACCACGGGCGGCGCTATACTGTCCACACACCCCTGGAGACTTGGCCATGACCGAAAATGTGGAAAACCTGGTGCTGGAACACTTGTGGGCGATCCGGGCGACCCAAGCCGAACATAGTGAGGCTCTCGCCTCGATCCGCCTTGAGCTTTCGGCCATGGGCCAGCAGCTCGGCGCGCTGACCACATCCGTCTATTCCGGCAAATCGGAGCTGGACAGCCTCAGACGCCGCGTCGAACGTATCGAACGGCGGCTGGAATTGACCGACGCCTCGCATTGACGCCGCCGTGCCAGGGAGGGTGCTTGGCACAATTCGTTCACACGAAAGACCACCGCGAGAATAACCGAATTGGCAAGTGATCGCTTTGATTGGTGCCGGGAGAGAGACTCGAACTCTCACGGTATCGCTACCGGTGGATTTTGAGTCCACTGCGTCTACCATTCCGCCATCCCGGCCAGGGAGAGAGGAACGTAAGTATAAGGATTTTCCGCCACCGGGCAAGCCGACTCGTCATTCCGTTGCAATCGTTCGCTCCTCGATGAATGCCCGCCAGCCGCCCGGTCGTGCCGGGGTCGGACAAGTCCTGTATGATGTGGTCCGACCCGTCGTCGCCTCGTCGCGGACCTGTCGACCTGGGGCGGCGCATCGCTGAACCGAATCCACCAGGCAATCGACATGCTGACGTTCAAGGCGCTGAATGCGGAATTGTTGCTGCTGCTGGCCGCGCTGATCTGGGGCTTTGCCTTCGTCGCCCAGCGGATCGGCATGGAGCACGTCGGTCCGTTCACCTTCAACGGCGTCCGCTTCGCCTTGGGCGCGTTGTCGCTGCTGCCGCTGCTGTTGAGCAATCGACGATCCACAACCCCCGTCCATTCCGGCGGCTGGCGGCCAGTCCTGACCGGTGGCCTGTTGGCTGGCCTGTTGCTGTTCGCCGGCGCTTCCCTGCAACAGGTCGGCATCGTATACACCACCGCCGGCAAGGCCGGTTTCATCACCGGCCTGTACGTGGTCATCGTGCCGCTGCTGGGGCTGCTGTGGGGGCAGCGCACGCCGTGGACCACCTGGGTCGGCGCCATCCTGGCCGTGGTCGGGCTGTATTTGCTGACCCTGACCGACAGTCTGATCCTGGCCAAGGGCGACGGGCTGGTGCTGATCGGGGCCTTGTTCTGGGCTGGTCATGTACTGGTGATCGGCTGGCTGGCCGGTCGGCGCATCGAGCCGGTATCGCTGGCCTGTCTGCAATTCGTCGTCTGCGCGGCGCTGAGCCTGGCGGTGGCGGTGACGACCGAGCCGATCACTCTGAAGGGACTGGAGGGCGCGGCGCTGCCGATCCTGTACGGCGGCCTGCTGTCGGTCGGGGTCGCTTACACGCTGCAAGTGGTGGCCCAGCGCGACGCGCCGCCCGCCCATGCCGCGATCATCCTCAGTCTGGAAACCGTGTTCGCGGCGTTCGGCGGCTGGCTGCTGCTGCACGAAACCCTGTCGGGACGCGGACTCGTCGGGTGCGTGGCGATGTTCGCCGGCATGTTGCTGTCGCAACTGGGCATGGGCCGGGCGGCGCCCCCGCCAACCGAACCGGCGGTGGTGGCCGCGCCGTCACTGGCGGCTGACAGGCCAAGCCGAACCGGGTAATCGTCGGGCGGTCATCCAGCGACGTTATGGTTCACCACGGCTTTGATCGGGCGGTTCCGAATCCCGCGCCGGGCTTGCGGCGGGTTCGGTCCCATTCCCGACGGGTGGCGATTCGTCGTTCTGCTGTTCCTGGAACCAGCACCGATAACAAAGCCGCAGGCCATTTTTGCTCAGGAAGCTGGCGGGTGGACCAAACTGCCCGCACATGTCGCAAATCAGATAACTGCTGACCATCGTCGTCTCCTTCCCTGTTGCCTCTTCCACTCGATGTTATACCGCATCATCCGCGCCGGAGAGCGTCATGAGTCCGCCGGCTGGCTGTGAAATTCGTTGTCCGGGTTGCAGCCACCGGACCTTGAGCGCCACCGACAGCGAGGTGCAAAAAGCGGATTGGCTGCGTCGGCGGCTCGCGCCCTGGGCAGATCGGTTGCAGCCGCTACGGACGGTGGCCGGCGCAGCGCGTTGGGGCTATCGGCGCAAGGTTTGCCTGTCGGCGATCTGGAGCGAGACGGCCGGCTGGCAATTCGGCTTGTGGCGGCGCGAGGAGCTGATTCCCATCCCCGACTGCCCGGTTCACGCGGAACGAGTGCGCGTGCTGGTGCGCTGGCTGATGTGGGCGTTGCCGCCGGGACCCTTGTTTCCCTTGGCCTTTTTGGTCCAGTCCAACGCGCAGGCGACCTTGATCCTGAAAACCCATCGGGCTCCCGACCCCGGCTGGCTGAATGAAGCGCAGCGGGCGGAACTGGCGGCCAGCGGACTCGAAGGTTTGTGGTTGCATCTGCATCCGGCTGCTGGCCGGCGCTTGTTCGCCAGGAACGGTTGGCTGTTACTGTGGGGCCAGCCGCGTTCGCGGGATGCGTTCGGATTGATTTACGGTCCGACCGCCTTTCAACAGCTGATTCCCGAACTCTACCGTCAGGCATTGGCCGCGGCGGAGGAGTTTCTGGCGCCGGAGCCGGGTGACAGCCTTGCCGACCTCTATTGCGGCATCGGCGCCGGCCTGGTGCGCTGGACCCGGCGCGGGGCGCGGGTGATCGGCGTGGAACTGGGCGGCGAAGCGGTGGAATGCGCCCGGTCGAACGCGCCGGACGCCGCGATTCTGCGCGGCAAGTGCGCCGACCGCATCCCGCAATTGCGGGACTGGACGCCGGCGACGGGAATCCGACTGCTGTACGTCAACCCGCCGCGCACCGGGCTGGAACCGGAAGTGCTGGCATGGGCGGCGGCGGAATTCCGGCCCGGGCGGCTGGCCTATCTGTCGTGCAGCGCCGGCACGCTGAGCCGTGACCTGCGGGCGCTGACGGCGGCGGGCTACGCGGTGGAGGCTTTGATTCCCTACGATTTCTTCCCGCAGACCCACCATGTCGAGACGCTGGCGCTGCTGCGGCGGACCGGTTGAATCGCCATGGCGGACGTTCAACTCCACAGGGCGCGCACGCCGAAGTAGGCGATGTCCTTGAAGCGACGCGCGGTCCCCCTGAGCAGCGAGGCTTGGGGTTTGGTGCAAAAGGTCATGCTGAGGATGATGCGCAGTTCGTTTTCCTCCAGCCGGCTGACCTTGTGGAACACCCGCGCGCCCTCGAACAGGATCAGGGTATTGGGCGGAGTGGGGATCGTGATGTCCCGCCCATCCCGCCGGATCACCAACCGGGCCGAGGACAGCCGGTCCTCGCGCAGATGACGGTTGACCAGCGGCACCAGCACGGTGAAATGACGGTCATTGTAGAAGTTGTGGTCGTAATGCCAGCCGATGTGATCGCGGGGCCGGTCGTAGAACAGCAAGGAACAGGAACTCTGATCGTTGATCGGCGTGGGCAACACCGGTTCGCCGGTCACCGCCGAACACAGCCGGCGCAGATAGGCGGACTGGTAGAAGGCGACGATTTCCGGCGCGTCACGATACAAATCCTCGTAGGCGATGGTGCCGCCTTTCTTGTGAGCCGGGAAATAGCTGCGTTCGGTACGGCCAAGACGCAGGGCGGTTTCGCGCAGCATGGCGAAAGCCGGCGTCGGCAGCGGCTCGGGAACCACGGCGAGCCGGTGTCGGAAGTCGGGCAGCGCGTCCGGCAAGCCGTCGGGCAGATTCAAAGCCGTGTCGTGACGGGCGACAAGGCCGCGCTGACGCGCTTGCAATTGGCGGTACTGACGTTGCTTGCGCAGCTTGAGGCCGGTGAACGCGAGCGCGCCGGCGGCGGGAATCAGCAGAATTTCCTGGAACATGCGGCGACCCGGTGACGGTGAGCGGGGAAACGAGACAATCCGGCCGAACCCAGGCCGGAATCGAATCGCCGTCAGCTTAACCGGGTATCGTGAAAATCTGATTAACCCGGACCGCGAAGGCGATTACGGGCAGCCTGACTGTTGATCGCCGTGGTCTGCGGCAATCCCCTTCCCACTGGCGGGAAGGGGTTGGAGCGGGGATGGCTTTGCCTAGTGAGCAGCCGCGCCGGCGGCGCCGAAACCGGTTTGCGCGCGCACGTACTGGTCTTCGTAAGCCTCTTTTTCCCTGGCCGCGCGGGCGCTGGTGTCCGTCACCGAGCCCAGCCACGCCATCAGGAACGCTATCGGCATGGAGAAGATCGCCGGTTGCTCGTAGGGAAAGATCGGCTTCTCGTTGCCCAGTACGGTGACCCACACCGCCTTGGACAACACGACGATCAATACCGCCGACACCAGACCGGCGATGCTGCCCCAGATCGCGCCCCGCGTGGTCAGCCCCTTCCAGTACATCGACAAAATCAGCACCGGGAAATTGCACGACGCGGCTACGCCGAAGGCCAGGCCGACCATGAAGGCGACATTCTGCTTCTCGAAGGCAATGCCGAGCAGCACGGCGAGGACACCCAGAAACAGCGAGGAGACCTTGGAGACGCGGACTTCCTCGGTCTCGGTGGCTTGACCCTGACGGATCACGTTGGCGTAGAGATCATGCGAGATCGCGGAGGCGCCAGCCAGCGCCAGCCCGGCCACCACGGCGAGAATCGTGGCGAAAGCCACTGCCGACAGGAAGCCCAGCATCAGGTTGCCGCCGACCGCGTGCGCCAGATGCATGGCGGGCATGTTGCCGCCGCCGATCAGCTTGCCGGCCAGGTCGCCGCCCTCGAAATATTGTGGATTGGTGCCGACGATGGTGATCGCCGAAAGACCCATCAACGCCACCACGGTGAAGAAGAAACCGACGCAGAGGGTGGCGATGAACACGCTCTTGCGCGCTTCCTTGGCGTTGGGCACGGTAAAGAAGCGCATCAGGATGTGCGGCAGACCGGCGGTGCCGAACATCAAACCCAGCGACAGGGAGACCGCCGTCACCGGATCGGAGAGGAAAGCACCCGGCGCCATCAGCGCCATGCCTTTCTTGGAATTGGCGACCGCCTGGCTGGCCAGTTCCTCGAGGCTGAAGCCGAACCGGGAAAAGGCGAGCAGCATCACCAGCGTGCCGCCGCCCAGCAGCAGGCAGGCCTTGATGATCTGCACCCAGGTGGTGGCGATCATGCCGCCGAAGGTGACGTAGATCACCATCAGCACGCCGACGATGACCACCGCCATCCAGTACTCCATGCCGAACAGCAGCTTGATGAGCTGACCCGCGCCCACCATCTGCGCGATCAGATAGAACACCACCACGGTCAGCGAACCGATGGCCGCGACGGTGCGGACCTGCCGCTGATCCAGGCGGTAGGAGGTGATGTCGGCGAAGGTGAATTTGCCCAGGTTGCGCAGGCGCTCGGCCATGATGAACATGATGAACGGCCAGCCCACGTAGAAGCAGATACAGTAGATGTAGCCGTCAAAACCCTGGAAGTAGGTCATACTGGTGAGGCCGAGCAGGGTGGCCGCCGACATGTAGTCGCCGGCGATGGCCAGACCATTCTGCGTCCCGGTGATGCCGCCGCCGGCGGCGTAGTAGTCGCTGGCGGACTTGGTGCGCTTGGCCGCCCAGTAGGTGATGCCCAGGGTCGCCAGCACGAAGATGAAAAACATCACGATGGCATGGACGTTGAGCGGCTGCTTCTGCGCCTCGCCGACCGCCGGAGCCGCCGCCGCCAGCCCCAGCCAGCCCATGGCCAGCGCACCGAGCGCGTACTTCAAGATCACCCGATTCATTCGACGGCCCCCTTGATGATCTCCGAATTGATGTCATCGAACTCGCCGTTGGCGCGGCGGATGTAGAGACCGGTCATCAGCCAGAACAGCAGGATCATGCCCGCGCCGATGGGCCAGGCGATGGAGGCCTTGCCGCCTTCCCAGATGGGCGTGGCCAGCAGCATCGGATTGAACGCCACGACCATGATGAAAATGAAGTAGATGCCCAGAACGATGGCCGTCAATGTCCACGCGAAGCGGCTGCGCTTTCTGACCAGTTCATCGAATTTCGGATTTTTTCGGATCCGCTCATAAACGGCGGTTGACATTTTGATGGTTTCCTCTCTTGTTGGTGGATGTCAGCATCCGCCCCACAAACCATGGAGCGGAGCCCCGAAAATGTATAAGCCCCCTGCGGTCTTGTCTATGATGTACGGCAATCTTGCGATTCATCGGTCTTATCGTGAACCAAACCCTTAGAATAATGTTGGCTTTGGTCGCCTTTCTCGCGCTGGTGGCGGGTTTGGAACTCGCGGCGGACTTCGCGTTTTATTACGCCCTGGAGTCCGGGGACAAACAGCGTCTGAGCGCAATGCTGACCTCACAGACAGAGTTGCTGGTCGAACTGGGAGTGTTACGCCTGTCGCTGCTCGGCATCGCCTTCGTCGTGGCTTGGCGGTTCTACGTGAAAGGGCCGCTGAAAATCGCGGAAGGTATCCGCATTATCCTCAACGCCCACCCCAGCCATCGAATCGAGCCGGCTGGCCCGCCCGAGGTCCGACTGCTGGCGCGGGCGGTGAACGAGTTGGCCGAGCACGGCGAGACCCTGACGCGCGACCTCGAAACCAGGGTGGTTCAGGCGAAATCTTCGGTGGAACAGGAGAAGAACCGGCTGGCGGCGCTGATGTCCGAGCTGTCCCAAGGCGTGCTGGTGTGCAACCGCGATGGGCGCGTCCTGCTCTACAACGAGCGGGCGCGGCAGGTGCTCGGAGCCGCCGCCCATCCGCGAAACGGCAATGCCGCCGCGCTGGTCGGGCTCGGGCGTTCCATTTTCGCCATCATGGATCGCAGCCTGCTGGCCCATGCCCTGGAGAGCGTGCGCGCGCGGCTGGAGAAACAGGAAGCCGAGCCGAACACGCAATTCGTGATCACCACTCGCGCCGGGCAACTGGTCCGCGTGCGGATGGCGCCGGTTCTCGCCGCCGCGTCGCCGCCCGCGCGCGGCACGGCGCCAAATCCCTCGCGTCGCCCTTCGCCAGATGAAAGTGGCGAAGCCGGGCGGATTGTCCAAGCGACGCCGGACGCGCCGGCGAGCGCGCGAACCGCCATGAGCGGCTTCGTCATGACGCTGGAAGACATTACCCGCGCCTTCGAACTCGACAGCACGCGCGACATGCTGTTGCAGTCCTTGACCGAAGGCAGCCGGGCCGCGCTGGCCAATATCCGTGCGGCGGTGGAAACCTTGGCCCGCTATCCGGATTGCGAGCCGGTCCACCGCGACCGTTTCATCCAGATCATCGGCGACGAAGTCCGCAAGCTCAGCCACACGCTCGACCAGACCACCGCCGAGCACGCCGATTCGCTCAAAACCCGTTGGCCACTCGAGGAGATTCTGGGCGTCGACATCATCGCCGCCGCCCGGCGCCGGATCGAAAGCCGGCTCGGACTGTCCACCCAAACCGAGGCGCTCGACGACTCGCTGTGGCTCAGGGCCGACAGTTATACCCTGGTGCAGGCGCTCGCCTACCTGGCGGGCCGCTTGCGGGAGGAGTACGGCGTGGGTGAACTGCGTTTCGGTCTGGCGCGGCACGCCCGGATCGCGGAATTGGACCTGATCTGGTCGGGTCCAGTCCTTTCGCAGCAAATCCTGCACGACTGGGAACTGGATCCCATGAGCGTCGGTGGCGAAGACGGCCCGCTGACGCTGAGCGACGTCGCCGAGCGCCATGCGGCGGAACTCGTGTTCATCGCGGAGCCGGAACGGCGGCGGGCGCTGTTCCGGCTGTTGCTGCCGGTGGCGAACCCGGTGTCGCCCCCGTTCGTCGCGCCGATTCGTTACGGCGAGAACCGTCCCGAATTCTACGACTTCGATCTGTTCCGCCAGGCGGGCCAGACGCCCGAACTCGATCAGGTTCCGCTCGCCGATCTGACCTACACGGTGTTCGATACCGAGACCACCGGACTCGATCCCACGGCCGGCGACGAGATCATCGCCATCGGCGCGGTGCGCATCGTGAACAACCGCTTGCTCTGGTACGAAACCTTCGAGCAACTGATCGATCCGGGGCGGCCGATTGCGGCGATGTCGCAGACCATTCACGGCATCTCGCACGACATGCTGCGCGGACAACCCACGATCTGTCTCTTATACACATCT
>DGFE01000160.1 GCA_002391525.1 Competibacteraceae bacterium UBA3908 | reverse complement strand
AGATGTGTATAAGAGACAGCTGGGCGACCAATCGGCGCGCGAATTCATGGCGCGGTTTTATCGCACCTGGCTGAACGGCCCCAAACCCAAGGACTTGGCGGTGACGTTGCGGGAAACACAGCTTTCCTTCATCCAGGACGAAAATGAGCAACTCCGCGACCCCCGAGTCTGGGCGCCGTTCGTGCTGATCGAAGGACACGGACTCTGAATTTCGCGGTTGCCGCTACTTCACCAGCGGCCTGACGCTGGAAAAACCGCCATCCATCGCCCACACCTGACCGGTGATCCAGCCGGCCTTGTCGGATAGTAACCAGGCCATCAACCGCGCCAGATCCGCCGGATCGCCGATGCCGGGCAGTGGATACTGCTTCGCGGCCCCGGCGCGGCCCGCCTCGTTGCCGATGATCCGCGCCACCGCCGGCGTGTCCATGATGCCCGGCGCGACCGCGTTGACCCGGATGCGCGACGGCGCGTAGGTCGCCGCCGCCGAACGAGTCAGCCCTTCCACCCCCGCCTTGGCGGCGGCGATGGCTTCGTGATTGGCCACCCCGATCCGCGCCACCACCGACGATACCAGCACCGCCGCGCCCGGCTGCCGCGCCTCGCGCAATGCGTCCACGAACGCGCTCAGCATAAAAAAGGCGCTGTCGAGATTGGCCGCCACGCAAGCCCGGTACATCTCGGCCGTGGTTCGATGCAGCGGCGACAACAACGTCGTCCCGGCGCACTGAGCCAGCGCCGTCGGCAACCCGGCCTCCCGCTGACAGCTTTCCACCGCCAGCCGTGCCCCTTCCGGCGTGGACACATCGGCCTCGATGCACAACGCCTCCACGCCAAAGGCGGTTTGCAGCCGTTCCAGACTCCGACCCGCCAGCGCCACCGTCCAACCTTCCCGCCGTAATTCCCTGACCAACGCCTGTCCCAATCCGCCACTGGCGCCCGTCACCAACGCAATCGCCGCCATGATTTCCTCCTCCGTCGTCAAATCTCGCCAATCAGTTTGGATAGGTCTTGTACAAATCCTAGCAGTATTGTACAAATTATGTATAATATTTTTAAGTGAGCCGCTCGCTTGCTGGAGGGCAAATTCATGTCGGGATCCTTGGATCGTTTCAAGACCGCCTTCAACCAATTGAACAAGGATCGTCTGGACTTACTGGACGAGATTTATACGCCGGACGTGGCGTTTCGCGATCCGGTGCACGAACTCCAGGGTCTGCCGGCGCTGCGGGATTATTACGGTCGGCTGTATCAGGGTGTGGTGTCCTGTCGCTTCGACTTCGAGGACGAGGTGATCGCCGGCCCGCAGGGAATGCTGGTGTGGATCATGCGCTTCCAGCATGCCCGGTTTCGTGCCGGCGAAACGCTGGAATTGCGCGGGGTCAGTCACCTCAAGTTTCGCGACGACGGCAAGGTGTTCCTGCACCACGACTATTTCGACATGGGCGCCTTTATTTACGAGCGGGTGCGTCTGTTGGGCGGCGTGATTCGCATGATCAAGAGCCGACTTTAACCGCTTTAAGGAGGGCGTCCATGAAAATCGCCATCATCGGCACCGGCATCAGCGGGCTGACCGCCGCCTGGCACCTGTACCGCAAGCACGAGCTGACCCTTTTCGAGGCCAACGATTACATCGGCGGTCATACCAACACGGTCGACGTGGAATTCTGGGGACGCCGTTACGCGGTGGACACCGGCTTCATCGTTTTCAACGACTGGACTTATCCCCATTTCATCGACCTGTTGGACCAACTCGGCGTCGCCTCGCAACCGACCCTGATGAGCTTCAGCGTCCGCTGCGAACGCACCGGACTGGAATACAACGGCCAGGATCTCAATACCCTGTTCGCCCAGCGGTTCAACCTGTTTCGCCCCTCGTTCCACCGGATGCTGCGCGACATCCTGCGCTTCAACCGCGAAGCGCCGGCGCTGCTGGATGGCGACCAAACCATCACCCTGAACGCCTATCTGCGGGAACAAGGCTACAGCCGGGAATTCATCGAACACTACGTCATCCCGATGGCGGCGGCGATCTGGTCGGCGGAACCGCAAGCCATGGGCGAGATGCCGGCGCGGTTCTTCGTGCAATTCTTCAAGAATCACGGCCTGTTGAGCGTTAACCAGCGTCCGCGATGGCGGGTGGTCCAAGGCGGTTCGCGCCATTACGTCGAGCGTCTGACCGCGCCGTTCCGCGACCGCATTCGTCTGAACCGCCCGGTCGAGTGGATTCGCCGCCAAGCCACGCATGTGCAGGTCAAACCGCGGCATGGCGCGGTGGAACGCTTCGATGAAGTGGTGATCGCCACCCACAGCGACCAGGCGTTGCGCCTGCTGGCCGACCCAAGCGCGAAAGAACGGGACATTCTCGGCGCGATTCCCTATCAGGAAAACGAGGCGGTATTGCACACCGACAACCGGTTGCTGCCGCGCCGGAAACTGGCCTGGGCGGCCTGGAATTATCATCTGCCGGCGCAACCACAAACCCGCGTCGCGGTCACTTACAACATGAATATGCTACAAAGCCTGGACGCACCGGTGACGTTCTGCGTCACGCTCAATCGCGGCGAAGCCATCGATCCGGCGCGCATCCTGTACCGCGTCACCTATCACCATCCGGTCTTCACGGACGCGAGCGTTCAGGCCCAGGCTCGTCGCGACGAAATCAGCGGCGTCAACCGGACCTGGTATTGCGGTGCCTACTGGGGCTACGGCTTCCACGAGGACGGGGTCAACAGCGGGCTGGCGGTGGGACGTGGCCTGCTCGAACGGCGGGCGGCGGCGTGAACAGTTGCCTCTACGTCGGCCACGTGCGGCACCGGCGCTTTTTTCCGTGCCCGCACCAGTTCCGCTACACGTTGTTCATGGCCTACCTCGATTTGGCGGAGCTCGACACCGCCTTCAAGGGCCGCTGGTTGTGGTCCGCCCGTCGCCCGGCGCTGGCCTGGTTCCGTCGCGCGGACCACTTCGGCGATCCCGAACTCCCGCTCGATGGCTGCGTGCGCGATCTGGCCGAGCGACAAACCGGCCGCCGCCCGCAAGGTCCGATTCGGTTGCTGACTCATCTGCGTTATTTCGGCTACTGCATCAACCCGATCAGCGTCTACTATTGTTTTAAGCCCGACGGCGAGCAACTGGACCTGCTGGTCGCCGAGGTCACCAATACCCCCTGGGGTGAGAAAATCGGCTACGTCCTCGACGTGGCCGGCCAGACCGGCGGCAACCAGCGCGCTGAATTCCAGAAGGCCATGCACGTCTCGCCGTTCATGCCGATGGCGTTGCGCTATGGCTGGCACTCGACCCCGCCGGGACCGCATCTGGCGGTGCATCTCGACGTCTTCAAAGACCGGTTCCGCCTGTTGGACGCCACCTTGAGCCTGCGCCGCCGGCCACTCGACGGTCGCAACATGGCCGGGGTGCTGTTCCGCTTCCCGCTCATGACGTTCAAGGTCGTCGCCGCCATCTACTGGGAAGCGCTGCGGCTGCTGCTGAAACGAATTCCCGTCTTCCCGCATCCCCCGACATCCGGTAAACCCATGGAGAATTGAGTTCATGCACCCAGAATCGGTGATGTCGTCCCCTCTGGAATTGCCCACCCAACCCGAGCGACCCCGGTGGGACGAACGCTGGCTGCGCCGCGCGGTGTTCCGGCGGCTGGAAAAACTGGCGCACGGCTGCGTGACGGTGGTCGACGCCGAGGGCGCCCATGAATTCGGTCGTGCCGGCGCCGATTGTCCGCTGCGCGCCACCGTGATCATTCACGACTTCGACGCCTATCGGCTGCTGGCCCTGCGCGGCAGCATCGGCGTCGGCGAGGGTTACATGGTGGGCGATTGGTCCTGCGACGATCTGCCGGCGTTGGTAAGAATCTTCGTGTTGAATCAGGACGCGCTGCTGGGACTGGAAAAGGGCCTGACCCGGCTGATGATGCCGCTGTTCCGGTTGTTGTACGCCCGCCGCGACAACACCCGCCGCGGCAGCCGCGCCAACATCGCCGCTCATTACGATCTCGGCAACGAGTTCTATGGCCTGTTCCTGGACGACACGCTGATGTACTCGGCGGCCATCTTCCCGAACCCGGACGCCAGCCTGCGCGAAGCCTCGGTCGCGAAAATCGACCGGATCTGTCGCAAGCTGGAACTGAATCCGAACGATCACCTGCTGGAAATCGGCTCCGGCTGGGGGGGATTCGCCCTGCACGCTGCGCGCCACTACGGTTGCCGGGTCACCACCACCACCATTTCGCGGGAACAGTACCGACTCGCCCGCGAACGGGTGCGAGAGGCCGGGCTGGAGGACCGGGTGACGGTGCTTTGCCAGGATTATCGCGATTTGCGCGGCAGCTACGACAAGCTGGTCTCTATCGAGATGATCGAGGCGGTCGGCGAACGGCATCTGAACACCTATTTCCGCGCCTGCGCCCAATTGCTCAAACCGCAAGGCATGATGTTGCTGCAAGCCATCACCATCGCCGATCAGAAATACGACCAGTACCGCAGCGAAGTGGATTTCATCCAGCACTACATCTTCCCCGGCGGCTTCCTGCCGTCGCTGACCGCCATCGCCGAGATTCTGGCGCGGGCCACCGATCTGCGCGTTTTCCACCTGGAAGACATCGGCACTCATTACGCCACCACCCTGCGCCACTGGCGGGAGCGGTTCCTGGCCAACCTGGAGCGGGTGCGGGCGCTCGGTTTCCCGGACACGTTCATCCGCATGTGGGAATACTACCTGTGTTACTGCGAGGGTGGTTTCCGCGAACGGGCGATTGGGACCGTGCAACTGCTGCTGACCAAGCCGCTGTGCCGGCGCGAGCCGCTGACGCCGGCGCTGGGCTGAAAGAATCCTGATCTCCAACCCCTCTCCCGAAGGAAGGGACACCCTCACCCCCAACCCCTCTCCCAAAGGGAGAGGGGAGAATGTCTCTTCGAGGAGGAAACCGTCGACATGCTGCTGAATATCATCGCCTTCCAGGTCGGCTGGTTTGCCTGCGTGCTGGGCGGGGCGCATGGCTGGCCGTGGCTGGGCGTGGTGGTGACCGCCGCGCTTGTCGCCCTGCATCTGTTCCGGGCGGCGCGGCCACGGGCGGAAACGGTGCTGATCCTGTTCAGCGGTCTGCTGGGCGCGGTCGCCGATTCGCTGCTGACCGGCCTCGACTTGCTGCGCTTCCCGTCCGGGCAGTGGCATCCGCGATTCGCGCCGTACTGGATGATCGCCATGTGGATGCTGTTCGCCACCACGCTCAACGTCTCGCTGCGCTGGTTGAAACCACGGCTGGGACTGGGGGCGCTGCTGGGCGCGGTCGCGGGACCGCTGGCTTACTACGGCGGGGCGAAACTGGGCGGAGTGTCGTTCGGCAATCCATTCGCCGGTTTGATCGCGGTCGCCGGAGTCTGGACACTGGCGATGCCGCTGCTGCTGATCATCGCCAATCACTGGAACGGGATGGCAGAAACAGTTCCGACCAGTGCCGAACCTTGCATGTCCGCCAAAGCAGATAAACCAGGGTGACCACGTTGCCGAGCAGGAGCAGGGCGATGATCCAGACCGCCGCCCGCCACAAACTGGATTCCACCAGCGCCAGCCAGACGGCGATGAACAGCAGGCCCACGCCAAGGTCCAGCAGCGTGACCACGCCCCACGGATCGGCGATGACATGGCGCAAACCGACCAGTACGTGGTTGTGGCTGCTGGCGACGAGGATGGCGGCCACGAGCAGGCCGAGCAGGATTCCGCAGATGATGACGGTGGCGCGTAGCATGAACGTTCTCCGGGCGATCGATTCGCACTTCTCACCAGACCGCGCCCACGCCGGTAAGTGCGTTCCGCGGGGTTTCATCGCAGGACGCTGAACCATGAGCGGTTTCGATCTCTTCCTCGCCGGCTGGTCGGTGGCGGCCTTGCTGATGCTGGTCGCCTGGATCGTGCAATGGCGCGCCCGCGACGCCGGCGTGGTGGATTTCACCTGGGCCGCCGGTCTCGGCGTGTTGGCCAGCGGCTATGCCCTGCTGGCCGACGGCGATCCCTGGCGGCGGATGCTGGTGGCGGCGATGGCCGGTGGCTGGTCGTTCCGGCTGGCGGCTTACATCCTGCGCAACCGGTTGATCGGCAAGCCGGAGGACGGTCGCTATCAGCGGTTGCGCGCCCACTGGCGCGAGCGTACTCAACTCAAATTCCTGGGCTTTTTTCAGGCGCAGGCGCTGCTGACCGCCGTGTTCGCCGTGCCGTTCCTGGTGGTGGCGCTGGCCCCGGAACCACCACCGCCGCCGGCCATGCTCGCCGCCATGCTGATCTGGCTGCTGGCGGTGGGCGGCGAGGCGCTGGCCGACCGGCAACTGGCGACCTGGCGGGTCGATCCGGCCCATCGGGGCCGCACCTGCCGGGCAGGATTGTGGCGCTACTCCCGGCATCCCAACTATTTCTTCGAGTGGCTGCACTGGTGGAGTTACCCGCTGCTGGCCTGGGGTTCGCCGGAGTGGTGGCTGACCCTGCTCGGCCCGGCGCTGATGCTCTACACCCTGCTCAAGGTCACCGGCATTCCCTATACCGAACAACAGGCGCTGGCCAGCCGTGGCGACGACTATCGCGCCTATCAGCGCAGCACCAGCGCGTTCGTGCCCTGGTTTCCCAAGAAGGAGGCGTCCTGATGCTCGACACCGCGATTGATTTGATGGAGCGGGGCTATGTCCCCGACTGGCTGACCCGGATCGGTATCCGTCGGCTGCTGGCCGAACGCCTGCGCACGGCGGAAATCGGCGACGCGGCGCTGGAGCAGTTGATCGCGGAACTGCGCGCCAGCCCCATCGCCCTGCACACCGCCGCCGCCAACGAACAGCATTACGAGCTGCCGGCGGGGTTTTTCCAGAAGGTGCTGGGGCCGCGGCTGAAATACAGCTCCTGCTGGTGGCCGGAGGAGGTGAAGGATCTGGAAACCGCCGAGGCGGCGATGCTGGCGCTGTCCTGCGAGCGGGCCGAATTGAGTTTCGATCAGGACATTTTGGAACTGGGCTGCGGCTGGGGTTCGCTGACCTTGTGGATGGCCGAGTTCTATCCCGACTCGCGGATCGTGGCGGTGTCCAACTCCAACTCGCAACGGGAATTCATCGAGGCGCGATGCCGGGCGCGGGGTTTCGACAACGTCCAGGTCATCACCGCCGATATGAACGATTTTTACACCGACCGCCGCTTCGACCGGGTAGTGTCGGTGGAGATGTTCGAGCACATGCGCAACTATCAGGAATTGATGGGGCGGATTCACGCCTGGCTGAAACCGGGCGGCAAACTGTTCGTTCACGTCTTCACCCATCGCCGGTTGGCCTATCCGTTCGAGACCGACGGCGAGGACAACTGGATGGGTCGGTATTTCTTCACCGGCGGCCTGATGCCGTCGCGCGATTTGCTGCCGTGTTTTCAGGATCATCTGACGCTGGAGGAGCAATGGCATTTCAACGGCCGCCACTACCAGCGCACCCTGGAAGCGTGGCTGGTCAATCAGGACCGGCATCGGGACGAGATCCTGACACTGTTCCGGGAGACCTACGGTCCCGAACAGGCGGACCGCTGGTTCCAACGCTGGCGGGTGTTTTTCATGGCCTGCGCCGAACTGTTCGGCTACCGGCGTGGCGAGGAATGGGGGGTATCGCACTACCGCTTCGGCAAGCGGGACTAAGCGGGCGAGGCTAGACTTTCACCGTGGGCGTCACAAACCGGACGGTGAACGTGATGAAAGATGACTCCGAGCAACTCAAACAACGAATCGCAACCCTCGAGCAGGAAGTCGCCACGCTGAAAAAACGCGGCTATCCCTATCGCGGTATCCGCAAGCGTTCCAACCGCTTGTATTGGGGACTGCCCCTGTACGACATCGCCCTGGGACCCGATCCGGAACAAGGCGAGATGCGCGGCCATGCCAGGGGCATCATCGCCATCGGCGACATCGCGACGGGAGTGTTGGCCTTGGGTGGCGTGGCCCGCGGCGTCATCGCGGTTGGCGGGCTGGCGGCGGGTTTGCTGCTCGGCATCGGCGGTTTGAGCATCGGCCTGCTGGCTTTCGGCGGCCTGGCGATTGGCGGAATCGCGCTGGGGGGCGGCGCGATTGGGGGCATCGCCATCGGCGGCGGGGCGTTCGGCTATTACGCCGCCGGTGGCGGCGCGTTCGGGGAACACGTCATCAGCGGCATGGCCCAGGATCCCGAAGCCGTTCGCTTCTTCGGCGACTGGCTGCCGGGATTCCGGTCGCTGTTCTGCCCAAACGGGTGCGGTTGAGCCGCGTCTCACTGCCGCGTGAAGGGCCGCATCTGTCTCTTATACACATCTGACGCTGCCGACGCAGAGGATAG
>DGFE01000084.1 GCA_002391525.1 Competibacteraceae bacterium UBA3908 | reverse complement strand
AGAAACTCGGGGATGGAGCGACCATTGCTCATCGGATAATAAACCATGGCCCGCAGGATGCGACGCCATGCGTGGTAGGCGCTTCAAAATCGGGAGCGCGTTCGTTCAAGCGAGGCAGACCGAAAGCCTCTCCGGTGCAGTACGTGGGAACAACGTAGTCGACGCCGATTCAGGGTGGGTGAAACGCTCATCCCAGTTCCAGCACGTCGCCGTTGCCCACGAACAAATCCGTCCGGGAACCATTCCGGGCCGTCCCGCGCACGACCGGCAGACCCCGTTCCAGCATCTTTTCGACGGCGGTGCGGCCGGTGCAGTGATTGCACGCCACCTTGGCGATGCCGTAGCCGCCCAGGGCGTTGACGATCTTTTCCCGCGACTGGTCCCAGTCCTCCAGGGGCGAAATGTGCAGTCCCCCGTAGATCGCGTGGATGCGCTCCCCACCCTGAAAAGTCCGGCGGGCGTAGTCCAGCAAATTCAGCACGCCGCCGTGGCCGCAACCGGTGACCATCGCCATGCCCCGATCCTGAAGATTGGCGTACAGGACGTTTTCTCCCTGCACCCGCAACAGGGTACTCATCGAAAAACCGACCAGCGCCAGGCCGGGAAACAGCACCAGCGGTTGATCGGCGGGCACGGTGACCACCTTCCCGGTATGCCCCTGCTTCTGGATGTGGGCGAACCCCGCCGGATGGAAACCCTCGGGGACGTAAATCGTGATGCCGGGGCAGTGCCGGAGGGTCGCGCCGATCCCCCAGAAATGATCGAAGTGCTCGTGACTGACGATCAGCGCCTCGATCTGACCCTGTTGCAACAGCCGGTCGATGCCTTCCTCGGTGAAGCGCCGATCCATCCAGGCGGGATTCCAGCCGGTGTCGAACAGCAGGCGGCGCACGGTCCCGTCCGCCGCCTCGGCTTCCAGCAGCGCCGAAAAGCCGGCGGCGTTATCGGCATGCAGCGTACCGAACGGCGGCCAGGGAATGGCGTACTGATCGGTTTCGGCGCCGCCGGCGGCCCGGATGTCGTCGAACACGGTCGCGGTGTCGAACCAGCCGGTTTCCGAAATGCACAGAATCCGCAAGCGCCGCAGGGCGCCGATGTCGAGCATGGAAGAAACGGTGATCATGGCCATTACCTCGCGATGCGGGATGAAATAAGAATATTTCCAGGGGATTCGTCCCTATCGTCCTCGTCGCGCGTCTCCTACTCGTGCCGATGCTCTCCCTCGCCATGGGCGTGCGGTCCCGGCGATCCGACCGTCAGGGAGCCGGCCAGATAAGCGGCGACTGCCTTGTCTGGATCGGTTTCGGTGGTGATCAGGCCGGCGATGCCTTTGCTGGCCAACCGCCGCATCAGACCCTGGCCCATGCCGCCCGTGATCAGAACTTGCACCTCGTCCAGCGGATGGGGTTCGTGCGGCGCGCTGTCGTGGAAGGATTGCTCCCTGGGCAATCTGAGCAGCGCCTTGCCGGTCACCCTGCCTTGCTCCGCTTGATACAGCCAGAAAATCCGGCAGCGCCCGGCATGTTCGGTGATGGTGCGGCGATTTTGGCTGGTAACCGCGATTTTCATGTGCGATTCTCCCCCGCGAATATTCGTGAACCGTTCCGCGCGCCAGTTCAACTTCTACGGCTGCAACCAATGGCCACGCGCGTGTCAAAGCACTCGAGCCCCTGTGTTCTCTACCTTGCCAAACCGGGTTCGTTGCGCCAAGCCAAGAAAGGCAGCGCCCATCCGACGTGGACGATCCCCATGCACCCGATAACGTTGCACGCCATCTGGTCGAGCGAACCCAAATGCCGCCATTGCGCCGTGCGCGGCTCGGTGCTGTTCGCCGGGTTGGCCGAGGCGGATTTTCATCACATCCATCAACCCATCCGGGATGTCAACCTGGCCCCCAAGGACCTGTTGTACCGGCTGGGCGAAGGCGGTCGCGCCCTGTTCACCCTGCGTTGCGGCGTGATCAAACTGGTACAATACCTGCCCGACGGCAGTCAGCGCATCGTCCGCCTGTTGAAGGATGGCGACGTGCTGGGACTCGAAGCCCTGATCGGGCAGCCCTACCAGCACGAAGCCATCGCCTTGACCGACTGCGAAATCTGCGCGATTCCGGTGGAGGTCATCGAGCGGCTGGGCCGCGAGCGGCCTGGCCTGCATCGGGAACTGATGGCCCGTTGGCAGCAGGCGCTCACCGAAGCCGATGTCTGGTTGACCCAGTTCGGCACCGGCACCGCCCGGCAGCGGGTGGCGCGGCTGCTCTTGCGGTTGACCTGCGTCGACCAGGACCGGCTGCCGCTGTTCTGCCGCCAGGACATCGGCGCCATGCTGGGACTCACCACCGAGACCGTCAGCCGCACCATCGCCGAACTGCGGCGGCAGGGCTTGCTGCGCGATCACGGCGCCCATATCCAGGATTGCGACCGCGAGACCCTGCGCCGCATCGCCGACGGCGAGGAATGATCCCTGATACCCACCGATAGCCTGTCGCCAACCGGCGCCCGATGCATTGCGTATTCTCAATATTCGGACGAACCTCCCACCCGCCACGCGCACGGGCGCGGCGCGTCACCGGATCACGGTAAGTCGACCCTCCCGTGAGGGGCAGGGGCGCGCTTTCGCCGTTAAGATACAGGGAACACTGATTGTCGGGATATAAGATCATGAATGCACCGCCTTCCCCCCAACAACCACCTTGGCACGCGCTGCCTCAAGCGCAGGTCCTGCGGGAGCTGGACACCGCACCCGGCGGCCTGAGCGAGGCGGAAGCCGTTCGACGGCTGGACGTCCATGGCCCCAACCGGCTGCGCCCGCCCAAACAGCGTGGCCCGCTGCTGCGCTTCCTGCTCCAGTTTCACAACATCCTGATCTACGTGTTGCTGGTCTCGGCGGTCATCACCGCCCTGCTGGGTCATGCGGTGGATACCGGCGTGATTTTGGGCGTGGTCGTCATCAACGCCATCGTCGGCTTCGTGCAGGAAGGCAAGGCGGAATCGGCGCTGGCCGCCATCCGCAAGATGCTCTCGCTGCGCGCCCTGGTGTTGCGCGACGGGCAGCGCCGGGAGATCAGCGCCGAGGACCTGGTTCCGGGCGACTGGGTGCTGCTGCAATCCGGCGACAAGGTGCCCGCCGACCTGCGTTTGATCGACATTAAAAACCTGCGCGTTCAGGAAGCCGTGCTGACCGGAGAGGCGGAAGCGGTCGAGAAAGCCGTCGCCCCGGTGACCGCCGAGGCCGCCATCGGCGACCGGACCGACATGGCCTATTCCGGCACGCTGGTGAGTTACGGCCAGGGCGTCGGCGTGGTGGTGGCGACCGGCGAACGCACCGAAATCGGCCGTATCAGCGCCCTGCTGGAACAGGTCGAGGAAATCGCCACCCCCCTGCTGCGGCAGATGGGCCAGTTCGGGCGCTGGCTGAGCGCCGCCATCGTGCTGGCGGCGGCGGCGACTTTCGTGGCCGGCGCGTACTGGCGCGGCCTGCCCAAGGACGACATGTTCATGGCGGCGGTGGCGCTGGCGGTGGCCGCGATCCCCGAAGGTCTGCCGGCGATCATGACCATCATCCTGGCCATCGGCGTCCAGCGCATGGCCGGGCGCAACGCCATCGTCCGCCGGTTGCCGGCGGTGGAAACGCTGGGCGCGGTGACCGTAATCTGCTCCGACAAGACCGGCACCCTGACTCGCAACGAAATGACCGTGCAGCAGGTGGTCACCGCCGACCGGGTATTCGAGGTCAGCGGCGTCGGCTACGCCCCGACCGGTGGATTCAGCGTCGACGGCGCTCCCATC
>DGFE01000039.1 GCA_002391525.1 Competibacteraceae bacterium UBA3908 | reverse complement strand
AGATGTGTATCGGGTGTCGCTGCTGATCGGCTGCATCGTGGTCACCCTGTCGCTGGCGGCGGGCGTGGTGCTGGGACTGGTGGCCGGCTTCTTCCGGGGCCTGGTGGAAAACCTGATCATGCGACTGATGGACATCATGCTGGCCCTGCCCAGCCTGCTGCTGGCCATCGCCATCGTCGCCGTGCTCGGCCCCAGCCTGAGCAACGCGATGATCGCTATCGCCATCGTCGTCCTGCCGCATTACGTGCGGCTGACCCGCGCCGCCGTCATCGCCGAAACCGCCAAGGATTACGTCATGGCCAGCCAGGTGGCCGGCGCCGGACTGTTACGGCAGATGTTCGTCAACGTGCTGCCCAACTGCCTCGCGCCGCTGATCGTGCAGGCCACGCTCGGTTTCTCCGCCGCCATCCTCGACGCCGCCGCACTGGGCTTCCTCGGCCTGGGCGCGCAGCCGCCGACTCCGGAATGGGGCACCATGCTGGCCGACGCCCGCCAGTTCATCCAGCGCGCCTGGTGGGTGGTCACCTTTCCCGGGCTGGCGATTCTGATCACCGTGCTGGCCTTCAACCTGATGGGCGACGGTCTGCGCGACGCCCTCGACCCGAAACTGAAACGCTGATCATGGCCCTGCTTGAGATCGAACAGTTGACGGTGGAATTCGGCACGGCCGCCGCGCCGTTCCGGGCGGTGGACCGGGTGGATTTGCGGGTGGAGCCGGGCGAGGTGATCGGCGTAGTCGGCGAATCCGGTTCTGGTAAATCGGTGCTGTCGCTGGCGGTGCTGGGGCTGGTGGAATTTCCGGGCCGGGTCGACGCCCGGAAGCTGTCTTTCGACGGCCAGAATTTGTTGGCCCTGCCGGCTTCGGCGCGGCGGCGGCTGACCGGCAAGGACATGGCCATGATCTTCCAGGACCCGATGACCAGCCTCAATCCCTGCTACACGGTCGGTTTCCAGATCGGGGAGACGCTCAGGGTTCACGAGGGCGGCTCGCGAACCGCGCGGCGGCAACGGGCGCTGGCGCTGCTGGAGCAGGTCGGCATCCCAGACCCGGCCAGCCGGCTGCGCGCCTTTCCGCACCAACTGTCCGGCGGCATGAGCCAGCGGGTGATCATCGCCATGGCCATCGCCTGCAATCCCCGGCTGCTGATCGCCGACGAACCGACCACGGCCCTGGACGTGACCATCCAGGCGCAGATTATGAGTCTGCTGCGCGACTTGCAGCGCCAGCGCGGCATGGCCCTGATCCTGATCACCCACGATCTGGCGCTGGCGGCGGAGAACTGCCAGCGGGTGGTGGTGCTGTACGCCGGCCAGGTGGTGGAAACCGGCCCCATCGCGGCGGTATTCGCCGCGCCCCGCCATCCCTACACCGCCGCCCTGCTGGCGTCCCTGCCGGAACGCGGCGCGGGCCAGCGCCGGCTGACGACCCTGCCGGGCGTGGTACCGGGGCAGTACGACCGACCCACCGGCTGCCTGCTGCATCCACGCTGCGCCTTCGCCAGCGAACGCTGCCGGCTGACGCCGCCGGCATTGCGCGAGGTCGGCCCCGACCGGCGGGTCCGCTGCCATACGCCGCTCAACGACCGGGGAACGCCGACCGATGACTGACGCCGCCCCACTGCTCGAAGCCGAGCGCCTGAGCCGTCATTACACCGTCGCCTCGGGCTGGTTCCGACCGCCGGCCACGGTCCGGGCGCTGGATGGGGTATCGTTCAGTCTGTATCCGCGCCGGACGCTGGCGGTGGTGGGCGAATCGGGCTGCGGCAAATCCACCCTGGCCCGGCAACTGACCCTGATCGAAACCCCGACCGGCGGCGTGCTGCGGCTGCTGGGCCGCGATCTGGCCCAGGCCGGCGAGCGGGAGCGCCGCGCCGCCCGCCGTCAGGTGCAGATGGTGTTCCAGAACCCCTACAGTTCGCTGAATCCCCGCCAGAAGATCGGCAGGATTCTGGCGGAGCCGTTGATCGTCAACACCGACCTCCAGCGGCGGGCGCGCGAGGAAAAAGTGCGGGCGATGATGGCGCGGGTCGGCTTGCGTCCCGAACATTACGGGCGTTATCCGCACATGTTCTCCGGCGGTCAGCGCCAGCGCGTCGCCATTGCCCGCGCCCTGATGCTGCAACCGCCGGTGGTGGTCGCCGACGAGCCGGTGTCGGCGCTGGACGTGTCGATTCAGGCGCAGGTGTTGAACCTGCTGCTGGAGTTGCAGGATGAGATGGGGGTGGCCTATGTGTTCATTTCCCACGATCTCGGCGTGGTGCGCCACCTCGCCGACGAAGTGCTGGTGATGTATCTGGGCCGGCCGGTCGAGCACGGTCCGCGGGACGCCTTGTTCGAGCATCCCGTTCACCCCTACACCCGCGCCCTGCTGGCGGCCATGCCGCGACTCGACCCGGCCCACCGGCTGGAACGCGCACCCCTGGCCGGCGAATTGCCCTCGCCGCTCGATCCACCCTCCGGCTGCGCCTTTCACACCCGCTGCCCCCTGGCCACCAGCGAATGCCGGCAACTCCGCCCGGAATTGCGCCCGGTGAGCGGCCGGTTGGTAGCCTGCCATCACGCGGAACGGATCGCCGCGGCGTAACGGCGTTCGGCCGCGGGCGCCCTCCCCCGCGCGGGGACGGGGAAGCGACGCTCACCCATGGTTTACGACAACCGCTCGAGCACGTTCCGCCGAAAACGCTCCGCTTGACCGGGATCGGGCAATTCCCGGCTCAAAGCATCCAGGGCGGTGTCCAAGCTACTGACCGAATTCCAAACTTCTTCGCACACGATGACAGCCATGGGTCCGATGAACTCCACCAGTTCCTCCTC
>DGFE01000076.1:6144-6600 GCA_002391525.1 Competibacteraceae bacterium UBA3908 | reverse complement strand
CATCACCGCCCCGACCCCAATACTCCTCTGGAAGAAACGGTGGCCGCCCTGGATCAGGTCGTCCGTCAGGGCAAGGCGCTCTATGTCGGCATCTCGTCCTATTCCCCGGAACAGACCCGCCAGGCCGCGCGGCTGCTGCGCGGCCTGGGGACTCCGTGTCTGATTCACCAGCCGCGCTACAGCCTGTTCGACCGCTGGATCGAACAGGGTTTGCTGGACGTACTCGCCGGGGAAGGCATCGGCTGTATCGTGTTCTCTCCCCTGGCCCAGGGCTTGCTGACCAATAAATACCTCGACGGTCTGCCCGCCGATTCCCGGGCGGCGAAGGCGCATGGGTTTCTGCGGCCGGCTGACATCACGCCGGAGAAACTCGACCAGGTCCGCCGGCTCAACGGGATCGCTCAACAGCGCGGGCAAACCCTGGCCCAGATGGCTCTGGCCTGGGTGCTGCGCCAT
>DGFE01000076.1:0-5909 GCA_002391525.1 Competibacteraceae bacterium UBA3908 | reverse complement strand
AGATGGCTCTGGCCTGGGTGCTGCGCCATGCCGGCGTCACCTCGGCTCTGATCGGCGCCAGTCGGGTGCGACAGATCGAGGACGGCGTGGCCGCCTTGCGGACAACGGCGTTTCAACCGGAGGAGCTGCAGGCGATTGAAACGATCCTGGCTTCCTGATCGTGCATGGAACCGTGCATGGAAGTGAGAGCGAACATGACCCCCCTGTTCTCTCTCAAGGTCCGGCCCGGCCATCCGGATTTTCTCGATTTGCCGTGGGCGCGGTCCATCGTCGACTGGCCCGGCGAGCGCTTTGTCGACCTCCCCTGCGGGCCTTCCCGACACGAGGTCCGTTTCATTGCCTACGAGCAGGGAATCTACGTCATCAAGGAATTACCCAGCGCCGCCGCCCGCCAGGATTATGAAGTATTGCGGGCGCTGGAAACCAAGGATGTAGCCGCCGCCGTTCCGGTCGGCATCGTCGAAAACCGCTATCCCGATCCGGGCGCCGAACGCTCGGCGGCCATCATCACCCGCTATCTGGAACATTCCTTTTCCTATCAGGAACTGGTGCGGGACCACGGGTTCGGCGCCCGCCGCGAGCAGATGCTCGACGCCTTCGCCGGCCTGCTGGTGGAACTGCACCTGGCGGGTTGTTTCTGGGGGGACTGCTCGCTGGCCAACGTCCTCTATCGCTACGACGCCGAAGCCATCGAGCCGATCATGGTCGACGCCGAAACCGCGGTGCTGCGCGAATCCCTGTCCAACGGCCAGCGCGAGGAAGATCTCGAGATCATGATCCTGAACGTCGCCGGCGGCATGGCCGACATCGCCGCCGCGCACGGCCTGCCCATCGACGACGCCGATCTGGCGCTGGGCGAGGACATCGCGGAACGCTACCGGAATCTGTGGCGGGAACTCACCGAAACTACGATCATCGCGCCGGAAGAGGGGTTCAAGATCACGGAAAAGATCAAGCGGCTCAATGAACTGGGCTTCGACGTGGACGAAGTGGATCTGATTCCGGCCGATGGCGGTGGCCGGTTACGCATGAAGGTAAAAGTCGGTGGCCGGAATTTTCATTCCACCAAGCTCCACCGCCTGACGGGCGTCGAGGCCCTGGAGCGTCAGGCCCGGCAAGTGCTCTCGGACCTGCACTATTACCAATGCTGGGCCGGCGCCAGCACCGCCACCGGCAAGGAAGTGGCCGCCGTGCAATGGCGGGTCGGCGTTTTCGAGCCGATGCTGGAGCGCTTGCGGGCGATGCCTGGCATTCAGGATCCCATTCAGGCCTACTGCGCCGTGCTGCACCACCGCTATCTGAAATCCTGCGAATGCGGCTGCGATGTCGGGACCGAAGCGGCGTTCCAGGGCTGGCTGGCGGCCGGTAGGCCGGATTACCTTCGCGCCGCGAACGATCCGGGCGCACCCGGAATGCAGGCCGCATGAACGAGCGGCAGAAAACACCACCGTCCCCGCCGGGTCAGGCCCCAGCCGTTGCCGCTCGTCCTCCGGGATATCCGGCCGAACTCGAACAGACCTCGACCTTGCGGGACGGCCGCGCGGTGTTCGTCCGTCCGGTGATTCCCGCCGATGCACTGGCTCTCGAACGCGAATGGCGCGACGCCGACGCCGAGACCCTGTATCAGCGCTTTTTCACCCCTCGGCCCAGACTGGACGCCCGGCGCCTGCATGCTTTCGTCCATGTCGATTATCAGTGGCGGCTCGCGCTGGTCGCCTTCGCCGCGGACACCCGGGCGGTCGGCATCGTTCGCTACGAGGGCGCGCCCGGTCAGGAGCATGCGGAAATCGCCATCGTGATCAATCCGGCATGGCGGCGGGTGGGATTGGCGAGCACGCTGCTGCGCCTGCTCGCCGAAGCGGCGCGGGCGCGGGGACTCCGGCGCTTGACCGCGCTGTATCTTCAGGACAACCAGGCCATGGCCGCGCTGCTGGCCAAGGCCGGCTTTATCCCGCCACGGGTCAGCGCCGGCGTCGCCGCCACCGAGAAGGCGGTTTGACCCAGTGGGTCAGAACCAGATCTCCATCTGGGCGCCGAACAGCCACTTGTCCTTCCCGGTGAAATCGGTATTGGCAAAGGTGTTGTTGCCCTCTTCCGTGTCCCCCGCCTGGTCGGGATATTTGAAGTCGTTCAGGCCGTCATCCCAACCCAGATAGCTGACGAGAAACCGGAGCGACGGCCGCTCGAAGAAACCGGCGGACGTGTCCAGATTGAAGGTCGGGGCCACCGTGAGCTTGTAGAAGCCGCCGCTGGCCTTGTTCTTGATATTGGCCCTGGCGGGAGCGTTCGGGCCATTGTCAAGATCCATGTATTGGTAAGTGCCCTCGTAAGCGATCAGGAAATTCGGCGTCAGGATCTGCTCGAGACGCAGATTCAAGGATGCCCAGTTGTATTCGTCCCCCTTGTTGAAGAAATCCTTGCCGGACTGCGCCATGAACGCCGGAGCAATCCGCCAGCCCGGCGACAGTGGGGTTACGCCAAAGGTGTAAAAACGCACGGCCTGGGCATCCTCGGTCAGATCGCCGTTGGAGCCGATGCTTTTGACCTCCGCCCCCAGACCCCGGCCATACAAAACTCCGGTCTTGGAAAACCCGTCGGCGACCCCGTAAAAACGCTTGGAATCGCCATAGCCCGCCATGACATGCACACCGCTGTCGGCCGCATCCTGCTTGCGGTCGCTGTTGTCGTTGGCGCGCATCCCGGACAACATGAATTGCCAGGGACCGATATAGTTGTTGGTGGTCAGGATGTAGTTCTGAATCTTCGTGCTCGAACTGTCCGCGACGCCGAAATCACGGCCATACAAGGTCAGGTTGGTGGCCCAGTTTTCGCTCGGCTTGACATCGTAAATGCCGGCCCCGGTGCCGGACAGAAAGATGATGTCGGAATCGAAGAAGTGAATGTCGAAGTTATTGCGGTCGAACCGCTTGCCGGCCCACAGGATCGAGTCCTTGAAAGCGCCGGTGAAGCTTTGCAGGTTGCCGAGTTCCGCGTACACCTGACGCACGTTCAGTTGGCTGTCGTCGGCGGTCCAGTCGTTGTTGGTCTGGACGCTGTCGGCCACCATCACCCGGTATTTCGAGTAAGCGCCGCTTTCGTGGGTCACCTTGCTATCGAAAACCAGTTCCAGATATTTGTCGGACTCCACGCCCAGGCGGCCGATGGGCGCGCCGACCCGGCCCGCCGGCGTCATGTAGGGACCCACCCCGCTGACGCCGTTGAGACCATCGTCGAACAGGGCGCCGGCGCGGGCGTAGCCCTTGAAGGAGAACTGGGGTTCGGTCTTCGGTTCGGCCTTCTTGGCCTCTTTCACTTCGGCGACCTCCTTGGTCTGGGTTTCGACCTGCACGGCCTTGGCTTCCGCCTGACTGGCCCGCTTCTCAGCCTCCTGAGCCTTGATTTCCGCCTGTCTGGCTCGCGCTTCGGCCTGCTCCATGCGTCTTTCCAACTCCGCGAGCCGCCTCGCCAGCGCGTCCGTATCCGCGGCATGGGCCGTGGTGCCGGTCAACAACGCCAACGCGATACTGGCACTCAACGTAGTTTTTTTCATAAGTACCATTCTCCCACTGTGTTGTGTATTTAGAATACTTTTGTTGTGAGCATGCCAAGCATAGCAGTAAAAAAACTGTCATGCTGCCGCATGGTGAAATTTTCAGGCTGGAAAAAAGGGTATCCCGAAGCGCCCACACCCGTGCGCGCCATCATCGAAAATCGCGCCCGGGCTCAGGTTTCGGAAACCTGTTCCAGCCACAGCACCCGATAGGGTTCGAGCTTCAGGTCGGACCAACTGTCGAGAACCTTTCCCTCCAGACGGTCGACCAGCTCCCCTTTGAAGCCCATGTCATGGACCCGATGGCGGGGGACCGTCTGGTCGCGCTCGGTGAAATTGGCCAGCACCAGCAGGCGCCCACGGGCGCTGGCGCGGATCATCCCGAACACCTGTTCGTTGTGCGTCCAGACGGCGTAACAGCGCGCCTCGGCATGCAGGCTGAGCGTGTGTTTCCTGGCCTGAATCATGTCGCACGTGGCATGGAAAATCCGGGCGGTGACGGTCTGCCAGTCGTGCCGCTGCCCGGCCTGGTTCCAATCCAGGTAGGGGCGATGAATCCAGCGGTTGTCATCGGCGAGATGCGGATCGTCCAGGTAACGCCGGTCGTTCAGCAACCCCAGTTCATCGCCCATGTAGATGATGGGAATGCCGTTGAGCACCAGAATCATGGCGTGCAGCAACAGGATGCGGCGTACCGCCAGGTCCAGATCATGCCAGTTCTGCCGCTCGGCGGCCGCTTCCAACCCGGCCAGGGACGCCAGGGTGCCGCTGATCCGCCGGTCGCCGGTCTTGGGGTTGTGTTGAAAGGTGACGCCACGGGCGAAAGTGCCGGGAAAGCGGCCGCTGTAGAAATCGCTGAGAAAAGCACGGTGCAGAAAGCCGGACAGGCCGATGGCGGCGGCGTCCTCGTCGCGCACCGCCCAGCCGATGTCGTCATGGCAGCGGACGTAGGTCAGCCAGGCGCAACCGACGGGCGTGTCCGGCATGTTCTGCAGGGCATGAGTCATCAACACCGCCCGCCGCTCGGCCAGGCTGCTCCACAGCAACACCATGAACGAGTTGTGGTAGGCGATTTCGCATTCCTTGTTGGTGGCCGCGCCCAGCCCCAGGTACGGGAGCAATTTGTCCGGCGAAACGATGGCCTCGGCCTTGAACAGCAGTCCGGGCGCGGCGAGCCGGGTGAGAGCCCGGAACGCCTGCAAGATCGCGTGCGCCTCGGGCTGGTTCTGACAGTCGGTCCCCAGCCGCTTCCACATGAAGGCGACCGCGTCCAGCCGCAGGATTTCCACGCCCTGGTTGGCCAGAAACAGCATGATGTCCAGCATTTCCGCCAAAACCGCCGGATTGGTGTAATTCAGATCCCACTGGTACTCGTTGAACGTGGTCCAAACCCAACGCTGGCAGCTGTCGTAGTAGGTGAAATTGCCCGGCGCGAAATCCGGAAACACCTCGGGCAGGGTCAGTTCGTATTGATCGGGCAGCGCCCGGTTGGGAAACAGGTAGTAATAGCCCTGATAGACCGGGTCGCCGGCGACCGCCTTGCGGGCCCACTCATGTTCCTTCGCGGTGTGATTGCACACCAGATCGACGCACAGGCTGATCCCTTCGTGGCGCAGCGCGGTGGCCAGCTCGCGCAGATCGTCCATGGTCCCGTAAGCGGGATTCACCGCGCGGTAGTCCATGACGGCATAGCCGCCGTCGTTGGGACCGGGGCGGGGCTTGAGCAGCGGCATCAGGTGCAGGTAGGTGATCCCGAGTTCCTTCAGATACGGAATCCTGTCCCGGACGCCGGCCAGGTCGCCGGCGAAACGGTCCACGTAGCAGACGTAGCCGATCATGTTGGGCTGCTGGAACCAGTCGGGTTCGCTGACCCGCCGCAAATCGAGCAGCCGTAACTCGGCTGGACGGTCGGCATAGGCTCGGGCCACGATGTCGAGCAGGGTTTCGAGCTGCGCGGCGAAATCCGGGCGCTCGCCGTACAGCCTGGCCAGCGGCCGCAGCACATCAGGCATGCCCAACTCGAAGCGAATGCGAAAGATCGCCTGCTCCAGGGGAGTCATCGAGCGCAGGGGGCCTTGCAGCAAGCCATCGAGCAACCCTTGAAGATCGACCTCGGCGACAACGGATGCGTTATTCATCATTCTTTTCCACGGCGATGTTGGATGACCGTTCCAGCAGAATAGCGAACTACACTATCAGCCTAAAGTCCCGTTAAGCTGTGTAAAGGGTTCCTGCCCGACAATTCTCAATCCCTCGTCTCGCGAAAGGAGTCTCCGCATGGCCACTGCCATCTGTCTTGGCGAACTGCTGATCGATTTTGTCCCTACCGTCACCGGTGTCAACCTGATCGACGCGCCGG
>DGFE01000023.1:70083-70310 GCA_002391525.1 Competibacteraceae bacterium UBA3908 | reverse complement strand
GGGAGATGTGTATAAGAGACAGGGTCGGTGATGACCACCTGCACCGACAGCACCTCGGCGGGCAACGGCGCGGGCGGCTCGGCGCCATCGAATAGCTGGATGCTGAGCGTCTTGGTCAGGGTCCCGCCCACCGGAATCTGCAGATTCTGATCGCTGGCGGGGACAACGGTCAGCGTGCTGCCCTCCGGAATACCCAGATACCAGGCGCTCAACACCGCGCCGACCTG
>DGFE01000023.1:59495-69810 GCA_002391525.1 Competibacteraceae bacterium UBA3908 | reverse complement strand
ATAAGGCGGACAACCCACCGTGTAGGGCACGGTGAACCCGGTATCGGTCACGGCATTGAACGGCGTGCTGACGCTCAACAGACTGGGACCGGACACGCCAGTCACGATCCAGCCGCCCACCTGACCCGGCCCGCCTTCCAGCACCAACTGGCAGTTGACCCGGGTGCCGGCCAGCGAACTGCCGCCGCCGGGCGTCGAGAAGGTGTTGCCACCCTCCTGCGGATTGCCGTCGGTTCCGGCGATGGTGAACTCGCCGCGACCCTCGTCGGGATAACCGGTCATGGGGCCGTCCATCAGCCGGAAGGTAACAAATTTACCGGGAGCCGGTGGAGCGCCAAACTCGTCCGCCGCGATCACGGTGATCTTACGGCTGTAAATGCCCGTGGCGGATTCGAAGTCGTCACCATCGCCCAGCGGCAGGGTGTTCCGCCGTTGCGCGACCGCGCCCGGGTAAGGACCGGTGAAGGTCAGGGACGCGATTTCGCCGCTGCTGATCGGGATGGTGTCCACGTCGGTGACCGAGTTCTGGATCCCGTTATCCACGTTGTTGTCGGCCCGGTCGGCAATCGCCGCAATCGCCACGGTGCCCGGCAGGGTGCCGCTGTGCAGCGCGACCTCGGCGACGCCGTTGATGGTCCGGGTATTGACGACCTCGCCTTCCTGGACGCCACCCCCGGCGGAAATCGCCGAGAGCCTCTCGCCGCCGTTCGGGCGGTTCGGCAACAATTGCAACCGCAGATTGTTGCCAGCCGGATTCGGCACCGGTTGTCCGGCGTCGTCCAGCACCTGTACCTGGAACCGCTTCACCTCTTGGCGGCCCTGGCCGGCGATGTAGAGCGGCGACGAATCGACGACGAGGCCCACCAGCGCCGGCAGTCCGGTGCTCACGCCCGGCCCCACCGTGATCGTCAGATCGGCGACGATGGTTTCGTTGGTATCCGGATCTGCGGCGGATGCCCGCAGGATGACCGTGCCCGGCGTGCCGCTGGCATGGAAGTGGGCCGTTACCGTTCCGGTGGTATCTTCAAACGTCAGGCGCCGGAACGCCAACGGATTGCCATCGTCATCCTCGTGTTCTTCGTCGCCGTCAAGATAGAACAACGCGCCGCTGGGCAAACCGGAGACGATATCGATGGCCACGCTCGGCGCCGGGAACAGACGGTCGTTTTTCTTGACCTGCACCGTGAGGGTGTTGGTGAACGGCCCCGCGGGGTTGGGTCCTGCATTGGTCGGGTTGGTTTGCAGCACGGTCTTGTCGGCGGTGATGCTGACTTTCATGGTGTCGGTGCCGGAAAAACCACCATCACCTCCCCCGCCACCACAACCCGCCAGTACCAAACCCAGCAGCAAAAGCGCAAACCATCGGAATATTCCGCCAATTATCGGAAACACGGAGTACTCTCCCTTCATAGTGAATTATTTGAATTCGGCAAAATCGATTTAACGCTCGGCAAGCGCACCATTTTTCAGGATTTGCGGCGTTACGAAGATCAGCAGTTCGCGTTTTGTATTTGATTTACTGGTGTTTCTGAACAGATATCCCAACAAGGGAATATCACCCAGCAACGGCACCTTGCTGACGCTATCATTCTTGGTTTGTTCGAAGACACCACCCAAAACCACGGTCTCGCCATTATTCACCATCACCTGGGTTTCAAGTTCGCGTTTATCAATGGTAGGTTGCGTTCCGGTCGAGGTCGCAACATTAGCCCCTTGCTCGTCCTTCGAGACCTTGAGATCCATCTTGATGCGATCATCCGGCGTAATTTGGGGCGTCACTTCCAGTTTCAGGAAAGCATCCTTGAACTCGACCTTGGTTCCATCCTCGCTGACTGTCGCATAAGGAATCTGTCTGCCTTGCAAAACAGTAGCTTTCTTCAAATCCGCCGTCACCACCTTCGGATTCGAGACTACCTCACCTTGACCTTCTGCTTGTAACGCCGACAGTTCGAGGTCGACCAGATAATCGGCACCCAGAATCGCAAAGGCCAAGCTGGGGCCGGGCGCCGGCAAATTCACGCCCAAGCGATTGTTGAGTGCCGGAATGGGCGCTGGGAACGGCTGACCGGTATTGATCAAATTACCCACGATACTATTATCGTCGTTACCAGGTGTGTCGGGATCATTGCCGGTAATAATCTGATTGGCGCCTATTTGACTGCCTGTGACTACACCCACATTGTTACCACTCCGACCTAATCCGGTCACCCCAAACCTCGCACCCAAATCCCGACTGAAATCATTGCTGGCGATCACGACCCGGGAATCAATCAATACTTGCCGGGCCGGCATGTCAAGCTTCGTCACCAGATCGCGAACCTCAGCCAGCTTGTCGGGCACATCCTTGACGATCAGGGTATTGGTCCGTTCGTCCGCCACGACATCGCCGCGCGGGGACAGGACGCTTTGCTCCTGCGTCTTCTCGCCGCCCTTCTTTTTCAAAAGCTCCGCCAGGTCCTTGGCCTTGGCGTAATTGACCTGGATGATCTCGGTGCGCAACGGGATCAACTCCTCCACCGTCTTGCGCGATTCCAGATCCAGCTTCTCGCGCGCGGCGACCTCCTCGGTCGGCGCGATGAAAATCACGTTGCCGTTCTGCCGCATGGTCAGGCCCTTGGTGCGCAGGATGATGTCCAGCGCCTGATCCCAGGGCACGTTCTGCAAGCGCAAGGTCAGATTGCCTTTCACGCTGTCGCTGACCACGATGTTCAGTCCGGTGAAATCCGCCAGGATCTGCAGGATCGCCCGTACCTCGATGTCCTGGAAATTCAACGACAGCAAATCGCCCTTGTACTTCTTCTTGGACGGATCGAACATCGCTTCCTTTTCTTCTTCTTCCGGGGTTCTCTGCGGCGGGCGCACTTCGATCACGTACAGATCGTTGGCCTGATAGGCCAGATACTCGAACGGAGGATTGGGCTGGATGTTCAGCCGGGCGTTGTTGCCGCGATTCAGCGCTTCCACGGTCGTGACCGGCGTGGCGAAATCGGTCACGTCCAGCCGCCGCTGCTGACCGCGCGGCAGCGTCGCCCCCTGAAAGTCGGCGACGATCTGATTGCCTTCCTGCCGGACATCCACCGGAATGCCGGGGTTGGACAGCTTGACCGTGATCACGCCCTGCCCGCCCGGACCACGCCGAAAGCTCACGTCGCCGATATTGCGCGGCGCCGTGAGCGGCGCTTCGGTCCGTCGCGACGCGGCGGCGGCCGCCACCGACGCGGCCGGCGTGGCCGCCGGGGTTTTGGCGGACGGCGCTCCGGCGTTGTCCAGGGTCAGCAACACCGAATTACCCTGCACCTGCACGTTGTATGGCACCAGCCGTGCCAGATTCAACGAGGCCCGGGTTCGGTCGGCGCCTTCCAGCACGCTGATCTTGTCGGCCACGCCGACATTGATGCTTTGCTGCCGCGCGCTCAGGCCGTTGCGGGTGTCCAGAAAGTCCAGCACGATCCGCGCCGGCTCGTTGATGGTGAAACTGCTCGGCGGAGCCTTGGGCGCCTCCGACAGCCGGAACCGAATCTGCAAGCGGTTGCCGGCCAGCGGGCTGATATCCACCGCCTGCAACACCGGCTGCTGCCCGGTCTCGGCCGCCATCGCCGCCGAGCTCCACCCCCCTGCCAGCACCCACCCCAAGACCAGTCCCAGCACCGGTAACCACCGCGGCAGCCATCCCCCGCCTGACCGCCGGCCATGTCGGCCTTCGTTCATGGACCTGCTTGTCATGACACTTCCCCCCTGAATCATTGGGTAAGCGACAGGAAGGAATCCCGTTCCTGCCAGCGTCCGGGCCCATCCGGAACGATCTCCTTCAGATCGACCCGCTGCTCCGTAACATTGACGATCTTGCCGTGATTGGTGCCCAGGTAATTGTTTTTCTGAACCCGGTGCACGACGCCATCGGGAGCCAGAACCAGCGCCCACAACTCGTTGGCGCCGCCCATGCGAAAGCTGCCCATCATCTTGAGCGAGCCCAGCGAATATTTTTCGAGTTCCTCCCGCACCCGATTCGGATCGGGTCGAACGCCGGTATAGCCGCCGCCTTGCGCCGCGACTTCCCGCGTCAATTCCAATTCCTCTTCCTGGGCGAACGGCGCCACGAGGAAAGGATCCTTGATTCCCTGAGCGGTATAGGCGAATGGCGTGTAGGGCTTGATTTCCGGCGGCGGGTCGGGCTTTTTCACCGGCGTGGTGCGCTTGGTGGTCTCGACGAACTGTTGCAGATCGGTCAGCTCCCGCTGCGCGCATCCCGCCAACGCGACCAGCGCCAAACCCAGCACCCAGCCGCCACGCGCGGATGCCGCGACGGAACCCGGACGAAAACGCACATTCATTTCCTGGCGGCCCCCTTCCCTTGCTGCTGTCCCTTGCCGCCACCCGCCGAAGGCGCACCGCCTTCCTCCATGTAGCGATAGGTCTGCAAGGTGGCCTGGATGCTCAGCGATCCCGAGTTATCCGCCGCCTTAGCGCCGCCTCTCGCCCCTTTGGCGGCTGCCGCGGTGGAGCTGGTCAACGTCGCGTTCTCCAACGTCACGATGCGCGGCAGGGCCGCCACTCCACTGACGAAGGCGCCGAATTGATGGTAAGTTCCCCGTGCCTTGATGGTAATCGGCTTGGCGGCATAAAAATCCCGCGGCTGTTCGGATTCGGGCTTGAACAACTCGAATTCCAAGCCGTTTTTCTTGCCGGTGTCGGACACGTTCTCCAGCAGTTCCGGCATCTCCGTTCCCGTCGGCAACTGCCGCAGCATGACCTCCAGATCCGCCTCCATCTGCTTGAGTTGCGCCCGGAACGCTTCCAGATTGGCCGCCACCCGCTGTTTCTCGATAAACTCCTGCCGCAGCTGCTGCTCCTCGCGGGCCACCCGGTCCAGTTCCTCGAGCTGGTCGCTGGTGAAAAAGTAATACCCGGCCCCCAGCACGGCGGCGAGCACCAGGACGACGAGCACCAGCTTGCCCGCCAGCGGCCAATCTCCCGCTTCCCGGAGATCGAAGTCGCTGAGGTTGATTTCGGATAGATTCATGTTTTGCCCCCCGCGCTCGCCTGACCCTGCTCCAGCTTGAGCGGAACGATCAGCTCGAACACCCGCGCCTGCACGTTGTTCACGTCCCGGGTTTCGATAATCTGCAGCGCCGGCTCGCCGAACAGATTGGCGTCCCGGATGCTGCGCATGAAGTCGGAAATCACGTTGTCGGAGCGGGCGATCCCGTTGAGAACCACCTGATTGTTGGCGGTCTTGAAGGCGGTCAGGTAAATGTCCTGCGGAATCAGCCGCACGAGTTCATCCAGCATCCGCACCATGCCGGGACGGCTCGCCTGCAATTTCTGGATGACGTTCAGACGCTCCACCAGCCGGTTCTTGGTCTTCTGCAACTCCTGCAACTCCTCGGCCGCCTTCTTGAGCCGGGCGATCTCGCCGCGCAGGTAGTTGTTGCGTTCCTGCTGATACTGGATACGGTTGGCGATTTCGGTATGCACCAGGAACACGATCCCCATCGCGACCAACGCCGCCGCCGCCAGCATGAAGACCAGCTCACGCTGCCGCCGGGTCCGGCGCGCTTCTCGCCAAGGCAGCAAATTGATGCGCGTCATGTCAGTCGAAGCTCCTCAGGGCCAGTCCACCAGCGACCGCCAGCAACGGTGCGTCGCGCAACAAAGCGCTGCTGTTCACCTTCGGGGCGCTGCCCATGTTCTTGAAAGGATTGGCCACGACCGTGGTAATGCCCAACACATCCGCAACCACGCGGTCCAACCCCACGATCATGGCGCCCCCGCCAACCAGCACAATAGTATCCACATTATAGCGACCGGAAACATACTGGTCGGAGGAAAAAAAGAACTGCAAACCATGCCCGATCTGTTCGGCCAGCATCTGCTTGAAAGGCTCGAGAATCATGGTGGCGAAATCGTCGGCCACCTGGCCGGAACGCTTCATTTGTTCGGCCTGCTCGCGGGGCAGGCCATAGGATTCGGCGATCCGGACGGTGAGCTGGTCGCAGCCGAACCCCTGCTCGCGGGTGAAAATGACGCGATCTCCCTGCAAGATGTACAGATTGGTGATGGTCGCGCCGATGTCCACCAATGCCGTCAGGCTCTCTCGCGCTTTGGCCAGGCTGATCTGCCCACCCGCATCGCTCGCCTTGGGCAGGCTGTCGATCAGCAGCCGGTACATGTTTTCCAGGGCATAGACTTCCACATCCACGACTGCCGGAACCAGCCCGGCCTCCTTGAGGGCGGCTTCCCGCGTATCCACGTTCTCCCGGCGGGAAGCGACCAGCATGACATCCTGCATTTCGCTGTTGGCCTGGGATGGGCCCTTCACCTCGAAATCCAGGTAAATTTCCTCGATGGGATAGGGAATGTACTGGGACGCCTCGATTGACATGTTGGCTTCGATGTCGCTCTCCTTGAAATCCGCGGGCATCGGCACGGCGCGCGTGATCACGCTGGAGGTCGGCACGGCGACGGCCGCGCGACGCAATCGAGTGCCGGACTTGCGCCACGCCCGCTTGATCGCCTCCCCGACTTCGCCGGGATCGGTCAGATTGCGGTCTTCCATCATGCCTTCGCCCAGGGGTTCGACCGCAAAGGCCTCGACCCGGAACCGCTGTCCGGAACGGCTCAGTTCGATCAGCTTCACCGCCGAGGGACTGATGTCGATACCCAGCATGGGTTCTTTACGCTTGAACAGAGCCAAGTTACGCTTCCTCAACTGATCAGTAATGGACGAATCGAACGCACCTTGTGAATATAGCAAACAACTCGGTCTAAAACGCCGGGAAGTTTCACGCCATTCGGACGATAATGCCACGCCCGCCGGAGCCGCGGCTGGCCCGGCATGATCCGCCGCGGTTGATCCGGTTTGGCGTTCGTTGCTACCCTCGCCGTCAGCCCGCCGTCCTCGCCCGCCGGAGTTTGCCCATGGCCCGCCGTCACCGCGATCACCACCGACTCAAGACCTTGCTGGCGCAGGAATGCGCCCGGCTCATGGCCGAGGAAGGGATCCAGGATTTCCGGACCGCCAAGCGCAAGGCGGCCCTGCGCCTGGCGGTTACCGACAAGGCCATCCTGCCGGACAATGCCGAAATCGAACAGGCGTTGATCGACCACCAGCGGTTGTTCCATGCCGACCATCAAGCGATTCGTTTGCGTGGCCTGCGCGAAACCGCCCTGGAAGCCATGCGCTTCTTCGCGCGATTCCGGCCCAGGCTGGTCGGACCGGTGCTAAACGGCACCGCCGGCCCACACGCCGACATCCATCTGCACCTGTTCACCGACACCCCCAAGGATGTCCTGATGTTCCTGATGGAACACCGCATCCCCTTCGAAACCTCGGAACGCCGCCTCAAGCTGAACAACGGCGACCAGGCCTGCCTGCCGGTCTTTCGTTTTGGCGTCGGCGATACGTGTATCGATCTCACGGTCTTCACGCCGCTGGCCGAACGGGAAGCGCCGCGCAGCCCGGTCGACGGCCGGCCCATGCGGCGGGCCAACCTGGCCGAGGTGCAAACCCTGCTCGCCAAGGATCGATCCTGAACGATTTCCGGGCCGCGCCTCACGCCGCGAACCCGGCCCCCCCTCGATTCGTTCGTATCCTTCGCGTCCCGACGGACCGCAAGCAGATAGTCATAACCTCTTGACGGTCCGCACGGCTGGATCCGGTTAGCCGCCGCCACCGCGGCGGTTCCGGCTTCACTCACGCTCTGGCCGTATTACTCGGGTGGGTTTCCACGAAGTGCTTCAACACCAGCTTGAGCTGTAGAACCTTCTGGGCGTGTCCATGCCGGCGTGCATCCTCGATGTCGTCCAGAATGATGCGCTTGATCATCGGGACGCCCTCTTCAGTATGCACCAGATAACTTCCCAATTCCAAAGCCGCCATTTCCGGCAGATGTTCGTGTTGCGCGATAGCCTCGATTTCCTCCTCGGTCAGATCGCTTAGCTCCACGCAGTCTTCATATGTCAACATGATGTTCCCTCCTGAGTGATTGATGGATTACAACCTGTCGCCACTGCACGTTGCCGCCACAGTCAGTCCGCTCCTGATGGCGCCCAAGTAAAGGTTAAACCGGGTGCTACGTCCAGACAAGAACAATCCCGATTGTTTTTGTGCTTATTACCGACCCGTGCTGTCAAATCCCGGCGACAGGGACAGGACTTGTATCTGGTAGTGGTTTGTCCCTATTTACGCCCACCGACGCCTTTGGCTATCTTGATCGAAATTCTGAACAAATCAATCTTACCCATCAACGGACCCCTCAACGGATGCAAACAGTCGGGATCGAAGGCCGCCGCGTCGAGACCATCGATGGTTCAGCCGCCCGGTGCCCGCCGCATTCCCGAACCGTACTCCCGCTCAACCTGGTTAGCCGCGAAGATGGCGGGGAGCCGCCAAACCACCACAGGATCGAGGGCCGGACCGCCACCGTCCGACCAAAGCGCTGCGGCGCGTGCTCTAACCAGCACACTCGATAAGCCCATAACCAATACTCCCTAAAATCTTCGCGGCCAACCCTTTTGCCCGCCGGCTCCGGAGCGGGCCGGCAATCCCCATCGATGCGAACCCAGGCGACGGCACCCCGCCGGGGCGGTTCGCATGCGACCGCCGCGACCGCTTCCGGCCAGATCAGCCATGGATTCGCTGCGGTGCGGCGCGTATCATTTTCACAATTCCGGACACCGCGCGACCGTCCCCGCAGACCCGTCATGACCGCCGATCACCCCTCATCGTCCAGCGATCCGCCCTCCCCTTGCGTCGGCGTCTGCGTCATCAACCCGCAGACCCAACTGTGCGAGGGCTGCTTCCGCACGCTGGACGAAATAGCCGCCTGGTGGGATTACACCCCCCAGCAGAAAAACAGCGTGCTCGCCGAACTGGAAGGACGGCTGGCGCGTATCGTGGACGGTACGTTTTTCGACTGACATCCCGGTCGACCCGCAACCGTTTTCGCCAGGAGAATCTCATGCCGCTTTCCGCTCCCGTTCCCCGCCAGCTGCTCCACAATCGCCTCGTCCAATGCTGGGGTTACCGGCGCGAGGACGGTCTGTGGGACATCGAGGGCCGGATGGTGGACACCAAGACCTATCCGTTTCCCAACGAGGATCGCGGGGGAGCCATTCAAGCCGGCGAACCGCTGCACGACATGTGGATCCGCCTGACCGTGGACCCTCAGTTTCGCATCCACGACGTCGAAGCCCGCACCGACGGTTCGCCGTTCGGCCTGTGTCCGGCCATCACCAGCCGTTATCGGCAACTGATCGGCGTGCGCATCGGACCGGGATGGTCGCTCAAGCTCAAGGAACTGTTCGCCGGGGTCGATGGCTGCACGCACATGACCGAACTGCTGGGTCCGGTGGCGACCACCCTGTTTCAGACGCTGTACGGCAAACGCTACGACGAGGACGACGCCAAACCGCCGGAGGAGCGTCCGGCGCCGCCCGTGTTGAACACCTGCCATGCCCTGGCCAGCGACAGCCCCGTCGTCAAAAAACGCTGGCCGCGGGCTTATACCGGTCCGGATCGGGACCTGGCCATCCAAAACCGGCCGCTCGTGGACGATTGCCTGACCTGACGAGGAAGCCGAGACCGCCGCGCGCCGCCGAATTCAGAGCGTTTCCGGTTTCGGATCGCGCGCCAGCAGGCTTTCCACCGCCTGCCGCGGATCCTGGCCATGGCGCAGCACCCGGTCCACCTGCTCGGTGATCGGCATGTCCACCCGATGCTGCCGGGCCAGCCGCAGCGCTTCCCGCGCCGTGGCCGCGCCTTCCACCACCTGGCCGATGGCCGCGAAAGCCGTCGCGGCCGTCTCGCCCCGACCAATCGCCAACCCGAACCGGCGGTTGCGCGACTGATCGTCGGTGCAGGTCAGCACCAGATCGCCGATGCCGGCCAGCCCCATGAAGGTTTCACGCTGGCCGCCGACCGCCAGGCCGAGCCGCACCATTTCCGCCAGCCCGCGGGTGATCAGCGCCGCCCGCGCGTTGGCCCCGAACCCCAAGCCATCGGCGATGCCGGCGGCGATGGCCAGTACATTCTTGATCGCTCCGCCCAACTCGACCCCGATCACATCGGTGCTGGTGTAGGCCCGCAGATTGGAGCCATGCAACAAAGCCGCCACCCGGCGGGCGTGGGCCGGATCCCGCGCGGCGACGGTGACGGCGGTCGGCAGGCCGAGTGCGACCTCGCGGGCGAAACTGGGACCGGAGATCACCGCCGTCGGCCATGCCTCGCCCAGCAGGTCCGCCGTGACCTCGTGCAGAAATCGGCCGCCGCCATGCGCCAGGCCCTTGGTGGCCCAGGCGAATCCGGCGGCTGCCG
>DGFE01000023.1:58942-59271 GCA_002391525.1 Competibacteraceae bacterium UBA3908 | reverse complement strand
CCGGCGCTCAACAGCGGCGGAAACGGGATGCCTGGCAGATAACGGCGGTTTTCCCGGTCCCGGCGCAAGGGCGCGACTTCGTCGGGATCATGGCCCCACAGCCGGACCGTGTGGCCATTACGCGCCAGCAGCAGCCCCAGCGCGGTGCCCCAGGACCCCACGCCCAGCACGGCGACCGGCGCGGCGGCAGCCATACGTCAATGCGCCGCCGGGGGAGCGCCCGCCGCGGCCTGTTGCTGCTGTTGCAGCCGCTGCAGGTAAAGACCGTCGAAATTGATCGGATTGAGCAGCAGCGCCGGAAACCCACCCTTGCCGATCAACGAGGCCAG
>DGFE01000023.1:0-58682 GCA_002391525.1 Competibacteraceae bacterium UBA3908 | reverse complement strand
TTGGAGGTGACCGTCACGGTCAGCACCACCTCGAACAGATCCTCGGCCAGCGGCGCGGCGCCGGTTTCCAGCCGCACTTCGCTCTGGGGCTGCCATTGCTCGGTGAAAATCATCGGAGAATTGGGCGTCTCCAGCGAGACATCCTTCAGATAGACCTTCTGAATTTCAAAATGCTGGGGAACCCGTTGTTGCTCGCTCATGCGTAGGCCTTGTCAGTGCGTGGTCGTGATTGGGTATCGTGATCGAATACGGATTATGCGCCATCCCGGCCGTTCAGCAGCGGTTCCAGCTCGCCGCGCCGTTCCAGCGCGAACAGATCGTCGCAACCCCCGACATGCCGGTCGCCAATGAAAATCTGGGGCACGGTGTCGCGACCGGTTCGTTCGGCGATCTCGTCCCACAAGCCTGGATCGCGATTGACGTCCAGGACCGTGTAATTCGCGCTCTTGCTGTCCAGAAGCGCCCGCGCGCGCCGGCAATAGGGACAATAGTCGCTGGCATACAGGACAATATGCGGCATGATCGAGTCCGACGGGTTTCGGGAGCGCTATTTCTTGCGGCTGACCGGCAGATGGGCGTCCAGCCAGGCCGGCAGGCCGCCGTTCAGGCTGTAGACGTTGGCGATGCCGTGCTTCTTGAGCAGGGCGCAAGCCGACTGCGAGGTGGCGCCGCCGCGGCAGTAGACGATAACCGGCTTGCCGCCGGCCTTGGCCAGCTCGCCCAGCCGCTCCCGCAGCGCGGCGAACGGGATATGGCGGGCCTGCGGGATATGGCCTTCCCTGTAGTCGCCGGCGTCACGGATGTCCACGACCCAAGCCTCCTGATCGTTGATCAGGCGCAGGGCCTCGGCGGTGTTCAGCGTGCGGACTCCACGCATCTTGCGCAGGATCTCGCTCCCGACCAGCATACCCAGAATGGCGAACAGCGCCAGGAACAACAGCCAGTTGTGCTGGGCAAATTCGATGAAATCGCTCATGGCGTTCCTTACGGTTTGTTCAGCGCGGCGAGCAACTGGCCGGTTCGCCGGCTTTTTTCACGCCCAGCCTCCACAAAATCGCTTCCGCCGGACAGAAGCCGGTGAAACCGCTCTGGAACAGGTTCAATCCGACGAAAGCGGTAAACCACAGCCAGTAACTGCTGTGGTAAAGAGGACTGGCCGGCGCCCCCAACAACAGGGACAGCAGGACAAAGGAGCCGGCCATGATCCGGATGATCCGTTCGCTGTTCATGATGGACCTCGATTGATTGATGGAAGGATGGCAAGCTTCGACGAACAGTCGCCGCCGGAGGTCGAAGCGCGTCGCGAACTCAACCGGCGCAGAAGACGTCCCGCATCATGCCGATCAAACGCAGCGTGCGGGCGTCGCCCACCCGGTAATAGACCCGGTTGGCATCCTTGCGGCAGGTCAGAATGCCCTTCTCGCGAAGAATGGCAAGATGCTGGGAGATGTTGCTCTGAGACGTTCCGACATGCTCGACGATCTCCTGGACGCTGACCTCCTGCTCGCCCAGGGTACAGAGGATCTTGAGCCGCAGCGGGTGCGACATCGCCTTGAGCGAACGGGAGGCTCGCTCGATGTCCTCGTCGCGGGTCATCAGGAAATTCAGCGTAATTCCGCCGGCATTGACGCCGTCCCGCGTAATACCCGCACACTCGTTGCGCACTGTGGATGACAAGAGTTTATCTCGATAAATTTGCGTATTAGCATAACTTGATATAGCGATATTGAGAAGCCGTTCACGCCGCTGGCTGGCGAAATCGGTCGACCGGGCGTATGATCATGCGGCGGAATTTTCACAGGATTTAACGGCATCGGCGTAGCGCTGGCCTTCGCCGCATCGGCTGTCCGGCCCATCGAATTCGATAACGACAACAATCGCCCTGAACTGAGGAGGCGTTCTTCATGTACAAAATCGTGCTCATCCGCCACGGCGAAAGCCAGTGGAACCAGGAAAACCGCTTCACCGGCTGGGTTGACGTGGACCTCTCCGACAAGGGCCGCGAAGAAGCCAGGAAAGGTGGCCAGACCCTCAAGAAGGAAGGTTATGTCTTCGACGTGGCCTACACGTCGGTGCTCAAGCGCGCCATCCACACGCTGTGGATCGTGCTGGATGAACTGGATCTGGCGTGGATTCCGGTGCATCGGACCTGGCGGCTCAACGAGCGTCATTACGGCGCCCTGGCCGGCCTGAACAAATCCGAAACCGCCGCCAAGCACGGCGAGGAGCAGGTCAAGATCTGGCGGCGCAGTTTCGACATCCCGCCCCCGGCCCTGGAGCCGAGCGATTCGCGCCACCCCGCCTACGATCCCCGTTACGCCGGCCTCGACCCGCGCGTACTGCCCGCCACCGAAAGCCTGAAAACCACCATCGACCGGGTCTTGCCCTTCTGGCACGACACGCTGGTTCCGACCATCCGGTCCGGCAAGCGGGTGGTGATCGCCGCGCATGGCAACAGCCTGCGGGCCCTGGTCAAGTATCTCGACGACATGTCCGACGAGGCGATCATCGCCCTGAACATCCCGACCGCCATCCCGCTGGTCTACGAACTCGACGCCAACCTGCGACCCATCAAGAGTTACTATCTCGCCGATCCCGAGGAACTCAGGAAACTGATGGAAGCCGTCGCCAACCAGGGCAAGGCCAAGTAAACGCTCCCCGTTCCCTGCTCTACGCCAACCCGAGCGCCGGCTGGAGCGGTCGGCGCCCGGAGCTTGCCCGCCCGCCCTAACCCGCGGTCTCATGAATTTCCCCGGCCGCCACGCAATTTCCAGGCCCGTTTGATTGTCTTATTCGAGAAATAGGCTAAGGTTCGTCCATTTTCCCCTGCCGCAAATTAACTGTCTGGAGTGAAGATGAGTGCTGCAACCCGACACGGTCTGGCGCTGGCGTTGAGTTTCCTGGCGGGCGTCTCGCTGACGGCGGTGCATACGGTCTGGGCCGAAAAGGAAACGCCGCCGGAAAACAAGTTGCCTCTGGACGAACTGCGCACGTTCACCGGCGTGCTCGACGCCGTCAAACAGGATTACGTGGAGCCGGTCAAGGATAAGGAACTGTTGGAAAACGCCATCCGCGGCATGTTGAGCAACCTCGATCCGCACTCCGCCTTTCTGGACGCCGAGGCGTTTCAGGATTTGCAGGTCGGCACGTCCGGTGAATTCGGCGGCCTGGGCATCGAGGTCGGACAGGAAGACGGTTTCATCAAGGTCATCGCCCCCATCGACGACACCCCGGCGCAACGGGCTGGCATCCGCGCCGGCGACCTGATCATCCGGCTGGACGACAGCTCGGTCAAGGGCATGCCGCTGTCGGACGCGATCCAGCGGATGCGCGGCAAACCAAATACGCCGATCACCCTGACCATCGTCCGGGAAGGCGTGCGCAAACCGCTCAAGATCAAGCTGATCCGGGAAGTCATCCAGGTCAGGAGCGTCAGGAGCCGCCTGCTGGAACCCGGGTTCGGCTACCTGCGAATCACCCAGTTTCAAGCCAAGACCGCCCAGAACCTGCAACAGGAACTCCAGACCCTCGAACAGCAGAACAAGGCACCCCTCAAGGGACTGGTGCTGGATTTGCGCAACAATCCGGGCGGGGTGCTGAACGGCGCGGTGGACGTGGCCGACGACTTCCTCGAGGACGGCGCCATCGTCCAGACCAAGGGGCGCGGCAACGGCTCCGACCAGAGCTTCAAGGCCACGCCGGGCGACCTGTTGAAAGGCGCGCCAATCGTCGTACTGGTCAACGGCGGCTCGGCGTCGGCCTCGGAAATCGTCGCCGGCGCGCTGCAGGATCATCAGCGGGCGCTGGTGCTGGGCGAACGCACCTTCGGCAAGGGTTCCGTGCAGACCATTCTGCCGCTGGGCAACGGCACGGCGGTCAAACTGACCACCGCTCGTTATTACACGCCGAACGGCCGCTCCATCCAGGCCGCCGGCATCGAACCCGACATCAAGCTCAAGCCGCTCAAGGTCGCGAACGACGACGGCACCAACTCGGATTTCATCAAGGAGTCCGATCTGACCGGCCACTTGCGCAATGACCGCGACGAGCCCGTCGAAGGCCCGCAACCCGATACTCCGCCCGAGCCCGGCAAAGCCGCCGCCCCCGATGGAGACCTGGCGCAAAACGACTATCAGCTGTACGAAGCCCTGAATCTGCTCAAGGGCATGACTTTATTGCAAAGCCGCAAGAGCGGCTGAACCCTGGCCCGCTGTTCCACACTCTTGCACTCAGAGGAGAAACCGTTCATGGCCACCGTCCTCGTTCCGCTCGCCCAAGGCTGCGAAGAACTGGAAGCCGTCACCATCATCGACCTGTTGCGCCGCGCCGGCGTCGCCGTGGTCGTGGCGGGTCTGGAAGCAGGACCGGTAACCGCCTCGCGGGGAGTCGTCCTGCTGCCCGAAGTCACCCTGGACGCGGTGCTGGACCGGGATTTCGAGATGGTGGTGTTGCCGGGCGGCCTGGGCGGCGCCCAGCGGCTGGAGGCCGACCGGCGAATCGCGGCGCTCTTGCGGAACATGGCCGAACGGGGCCGCTACGTCGCCGCCATCTGCGCCGCGCCCAAGGTGCTGGCCAGCGCTGGCCTGCTGAACGACCGCGCGGCCACTGCCTATCCGGGCATTCTCGATGGCCAGGCGGACATTCGACTGAGCAGCGCCGCCGTGGTGCGCGACGGCACTTTCATCACCTCGCGCGGACCTGGCACGGCCATGGATTTCGCGCTGACCCTGATCGAAATCCTGTGCGGTCGAAGCATACGCGACGAGGTCGAGGCGGCGCTGCAACGGTCCTGAAGCCGCTTCGACCCGTTTTTCGCTCCACGCCGATCCACTCTCCGGAACAACGGCGGAAGCCCAGACCGTTAGGCGTCGGTCGGCCAGGCGCTCAGCAACAAGCCAACCCCGATCCCACCCAACAACCAGGTCAACAGCGGCGCCTGCCACAGGCTGGCCGGTTGCAGCGCGTCGAAACCCAGCAGCACCGCCGCGCTGACGATCAACGCCGCACCCGCCATCGCATGGAAGTTGCGCCGGTTGGCCCGACGCAACTCCCGCCGCAGTTGCGCCATCTCCTGCTTATGCAGCTGTACCGCGATCTCGCCGGCATTCGCCTTGCGGAGCAGGCCATAGACCAGGTTCGGCAAATCCGGGGTCTGGTCGGCCCAGCGCGGGATGTAGTACTTGATGCGATTGAGCACCGAACGCGGCCCCACCCGGTCGCGCATCCAGTTTTCCAGAAACGGTTTGGCGGTCTTCCACAAATCCAGTTCGGGATCGAGCTGTCGGCCCAACCCCTCGATGTTGAGCAGGGTCTTCTGCAACAGCACCAGTTGCGGCTGCACTTCCATGTTGAAGCGGCGAGCGGTCTGGAACAGGGTCAGCAGAAAACCGCCGAAGGAGATGTCCTTGAGCGGCCGGTCGAAGATCGGCTCCGACACGGTGCGAATGGCCGACTCGAACTCGTCCACCCGGGTTTCCGCCGGCACCCAGCCGGATTCGATGTGCAATTCCGCCACCCGCCGGTAGTCGCGGTGGAAAAAGGCCAGGAAGTTCTCGGCCAGGTAGTGCTGGTCGGTGGGATTCAGAGTGCCGATGATCCCGAAATCCACGGCGATGTAGCGGGGATCGTCCGGATTCCCGGCGTTGACGAAGATATTGCCGGGGTGCATGTCGGCGTGGAAGAAACTGTCGCGGAAAACCTGGGTGAAAAAGATTTCCACGCCCCGCTCGGACAGCTTCTTGAGATCCACTCCCCGTCGCCGCAGTTCGGCGATATCGCCCACCGGGATCCCGTAAACCCGCTCCATCACCAGCACGTTGCGGCGGGTTTCCGGCCAGAAGACCTCCGGCACGTACAGGATCGGCGAATCCTTGAAGTTGTGCCGCAATTGGCTGGCGTTGGCCGCCTCGCGAACCAGGTCCAGTTCGTCGAAGATGGTCTTCTCGTATTCCGCCACCACTTCCAGCGGGCGCAGCCGGCGGCCTTCCTTCCAGTAGCGTTGGGCGAGGCCGGCGATGATGTACAACAGTTCCACGTCGCGGCGGATGGTCTTTTCGATGCCGGGCCGCACCACCTTGACCACCACCTCGCGACCGTTGTGCAGGCGGGCGGTATGAACCTGGGCGATGGAAGCCGAGGCCAAGGGCTCGAAGCCGAATTCGCCAAACACCGCCTCCAGCGGCTGGCCGTAGGCTTTCTCGACGATGGCCCGCGACTGCTGCCCGGGAAACGGTGGCACCTGATCCTGGAGTTTGGCCAGTTCCAGGGCGATGTCGTCCGGCAGCAGATCGCGGCGGGTGGACAGCATTTGCCCGAACTTGACGAAGATCGGCCCCAGATCCTCCAGGGCCAGCCGGATGCGGGCGCCGCGCGACAGGTCCGGTCGTTGGCGGGGCATCCAGTTCCACGGCAGCAGATGGCGCAGAAAACCGACCGGGCGGAACAGATGGGTCGCCAGCACGATGTCGTCCAGACCGTGGCGAACCAGAACCCGGTTGATGTGCAGCAACCGTAGCAGCTGAGCGGGGCCGAACATGCCGTCTGCGCGCCTTGAGGAAAGACGAGCTCAGACCGGACCGCCGGCGGTCAGGCGCCGGCGCAGGCGCTCGGTTCGCGCCGTCAGCCGGTCGGTATCCTCGCGCAGGGCATCGACCGCGTTCAGAAAGCGCTCGACCGCCTGGGGCGACGGCAGGGCCCGCAGTTCCTGTTGCAGGTATTCGACGCCATCGCGCCGCAGGATATAGCCCGCTCGCCGGCTCCAATCGCGGAAACCGCGCCAGAGATTGCCAAGCCCATGGGCGACGGCGTCGCCGACCACCCGCGACAGTTGTTCCTCCCAGTCGATCTCCAAACGCGTCAGGACCGACTGGAACGCCTGACCCGTCGCCGCGTCGCCCTCGACCACGATTTCGCCGCTGGCCGTCCGATCACCGCGCCAGTACCGGACCAGCGCCAGCGGCGTACCGCGAACGCGGACCGTCGGTTCGGCTTCGCATCGATCCACGACCCGGATACCGTCGGCGCCGGGCAGCAGGTAAAGGCTCAGACCCAGACCCTCGAATTCGACGGCGATGACCAGACCGTCCAGCGCGGTCAGGCGCGGCAGAACCTCGGGATCGAGCCGCAAAATCCGATTGAACGCCGCCTCCAGACCGGCGGCGATGACAGCGGGGGTCACACGGGAGTCCTCAAGATGGATGACCTTCACTCCCGCCTCCGCCAGGGAGAGGCGGGCGCCCGGAATCAGAACTTGTAGCCGCGATGCACCGCGACGATGCCGCCGGTCAGGTTGAAGTACTGGCAGCGCTCGAAACCCGCCGCCTCCAGCATGCGCAGCAGGGTTTCCTGATCCGGGTGCATGCGGATGGATTCGGCCAGATAGCGATAGCTGGCGGCATCGTCGGCCACCAGCTTGCCCAGCACCGGCAACACGGTGAACGAATACAGGTCATAAACCGGCTTCAGACCGGGCGCGACCGGATGGGAAAACTCCAGGATGATCGCCCGCCCGCCCGGCTTGAGGGCGCGATACATGGCCGCCAGCGCCCGTTCCTTGTGGGTGACGTTACGCAGCCCGAAACCGATGATGACGCAATCAAAGGTGTTGTCGGGAAACGGCAGTTGCTCGGCGTCGGCCTGCACGTAGGCGATATTGCCGAGCGCGCCTTCGTCGATCAGCCGGCGGCGTCCCTCGGCCAACATGGTGGCGTTGATATCGGACAGCACCACCAGCCCTTTCGGTCCCACCCGCGGCAGCAATCGACTGCTCAGATCGCCGGTGCCGCCGGCCAGATCCAGCACCCGCTCCCCGGCCCGCACGCCGCTGACGCTGACCGCGAACCGTTTCCACCAGCGATGCACGCCCAGCGACATCAAATCGTTCATCAGATCGTACTTGCCGGCGACCGAATCGAACACACCGGCGACCTTGCGGGCTTTTTCGTCGGCGGCCACCCGCTGGTAGCCGAAATGCGTGGTTTCAGGTGGTTCCATGGTTCGCGGGACGCCTCGAAGGGATGCGGAGGTCAGGCTTGGCGCTGGTAGCCGGCCTCGGCCAGGCGGCGCAGATAATCCCGCCAGTTGCTGTCCTGGTCCGCGCCCAGTTCGTAGAGGATGTTCCAGGAATACAGGCCGGTCGAGTGGCCGTCGTCGAACACCAGCCGAACCGCGTAATTGCCCACCGGCTCGATGGCGGTGATGTTGACCGCCTCCTTGCCGGTCACCAGCGTCCCGGTGCCGGGACCGTGACCCCGCACCTCGGCGGAGGGCGAAAACACCCGCAAGTACTCGCACGGCAACCGGAAACGGGCGCCATCCTCGAAGGCGACTTCCAGCAGCCGGGACGCCTGATGCAACTTGATTTCAGTCGGACGCGCGCTCATGACAATCTCACAGAATGTAGCGGGTCAGGTCTTCGTCCTTGATCAGCTCGCCGAGATGCGCGTCCACGTAGGCGCCATCCACGGTCACCGTCTGGCGGGCGCGGTCGGGCGCCTCGAAGGAGATGGTTTCCAGCAGGCGCTCCATGACGGTATGCAACCGCCGGGCGCCGATGTTCTCGGTGCGCTCGTTGACCTGGCAGGCCACCTCGGCGATGCGCCGCACCCCGTCCGCCGCGAACTCCAGCTTGATCTCTTCGGTTTCCAACAACGCCGCATACTGTTCGGTCAGGGACGCATCGGGTTCGGTCAAGATCCGCACGAAATCCTCGGTGCTCAGGGCGTTCAATTCGACCCGGATCGGCAGCCGGCCCTGCAATTCGGGAATCAGATCCGAGGGTTTGGCCAGATGGAACGCTCCGGAGGCGATGAACAGAATATGGTCGCTGCGCACCATGCCGTACTTGGTGGAGACGGTGCAGCCTTCCACCAGTGGCAGCAGGTCGCGCTGCACACCCTCGCGCGACACGTCCGGGCCGCCGTACTCGCCGCGCTTGGCGACCTTGTCGATTTCGTCGATGAAGACGATGCCGTTCTGTTCGACCGCCGCCAGCGCCTTGAGCTTCAGTTCTTCCTCGTTGATCATCTTGGCCGCTTCTTCTTCCTGCAGGAGTTTGAGGGCGTCCCTGACCTTGAGCTTGCGGCTGCGGGTCCGATTGCTGGTGAGATTCTGGAACAGGCTCTGCAACTGACTGGTCATCTCCTCCATGCCGGGCGGAGCCATGATCTCCACGCCCACGGGCCGGACCGAAACCTCGATCTCGATTTCCCGGTCGTCCAGATCACCCTTGAGCAGGCGCTCACGCATTTTCTGGCGAGTGACGGAGTGATCCGGCGCGGGCGGCTCGTTGGCGAACCCGACGCCGCGCGGTCGTGGCAACAGGGTATCCAACACCCGCTCGATAGCCGCTTCCTCGGCGCGATGACGGACTTTTTGCGTCTCCTCCTCGCGCACCATCTTCACCGCCATGTCCATCAGGTCGCGGATGATGGACTCGACATCCCGGCCCACGTAACCGACCTCGGTGAACTTGGTGGCCTCGACCTTGATGAAGGGGGCATTGGCCAGTTTGGCCAGCCGCCGGGCGATCTCGGTCTTGCCCACGCCGGTGGGGCCGATCATCAGGATGTTCTTGGGGGTGATCTCGTTGCGCAAGGCTGGATCCACCCGCATCCGCCGCCAGCGGTTGCGCAGAGCGATGGCCACGGCGCGTTTGGCGGCATCCTGGCCGATGATGTGCTTGTCCAGTTCCTGGGCGATTTCTCGGGGGGTCATCTCCGACATGGCGAGGCTACCGTCTGGGCATGAAGCGAAAACAGGACGGCGGGCGCACTCGTCTCGAACACCCCGTCACGCGCCCGCCAGCTCTTCAAAGGTCAAATTCTCGTTGGTGTATATGCAGATGCCGGCGGCGATTTTCAAGGCCCGCTCGACGATGGTCCGCGCCTCCAGCTCGGTATGTTCCAGCAGCGCCTGCGCGGCAGCCTGGGCGTAGGCCCCGCCGGAACCGATGGCCGCCAGTTCGCGCTCCGGTTCGATGACATCGCCATTGCCGGACACGATCAGAGTAGCGCCGAGATCGGCCACGATCAGCAGCGCCTCCAGCCGGCGCAGCAATCGGTCGGTGCGCCAGTCCTTGGCCAGTTCGACGGCGGCGCGGGTCAGGTTGCCGCCGTGCTTCTCCAGCTTGCCCTCGAAGCGCTCGAACAAGGTGAACGCGTCGGCGGTGCCGCCGGCGAAGCCGGCGATCACCTTGTTCTGGTACAGCCGCCGCACCTTGCGGGCGTTACCCTTCATCACGGTGTTGCCCAACGTCACCTGGCCGTCGCCGCCGATCACGATCCGGCCATTGCGACGCACGGCCAGGACCGTGGTGCCATGCAATGAGTCCATATGCTGCTGCCTCGCGTTGTTGCGCGGTACGGGATTGTACACGATTCAAAACCATCGGGTTGACAGCGGATTCCCACGCCGGCGCCGCCCAAAAAGAAGCCCCGGTTACAAGGGGGAGTGGAACCGGGGCGAACATGATATCCGGTTAGGCTAACCGGACATAGTCCGCTCAGGGAGGGAAGCGGACAGGCGTAAGGGCTTACGCTTACTTCCTGAGATGGGGACGACTCGAAAAAGTTCAATGGCGTTCAACGGGTGCGCTGATAGGTCCCGACCAGTTCAACGCTGGCCAGAACATGGCCGGCCATGGCCTGTTCCAAGGCCGCCTTGGTGGGTTGGCGCAAATCCGGCAACACCGTATCCAGCGCATACAATTTGTGAAAGTAGCGATGCCGGCCAATCGGCGGACAGGGCCCGCCGTACCCGGTTCGGCCCCAGTCGTTCACGCCTTGCCGGGTTTCCGAGGGCAAATCGCGGACCGCTACTCCTTCCGGCAATCCCACCGTAGTAGGTGGCAGGTTGTATAACACCCAATGTGCCCAGGTCATGCGCGGCGCCGCCGGGTCGGGCGCGTCGGGATCGTCCACGATCAAGGCCAGACTTTGGGTTCCGGTCGGCACGTTCGACCAGCGCAGTTCCGGCGACAGATCCCGACCGTCGCAGGTCAGGCGGGCCGGCATGGGACCGTTGTGGGTGAAGGCGGGCGAGGTCAGCGTCAAGGTCATGGCAATCTCCCGTGGTGACAGCGAAACTTCAGCGTTAGCGCAATCGAGATTAAGAGATTAAAGGCGTTTCGCGTACAGGTCGTGTTCGTCGGTATCCGCGACCCGTACCTCGGCAAACTCGCCGACCCGCAGTGCCGATCCGCCTTCGACATACACCACCCCGTCGATCTCCGGCGCGTCGGCGGTGGAGCGGGCGATGGCCGTTCCTTGCTCGTCGATGGCGTCCACCAACACGGTCAGGGTGCGGCCGATCTTGCGGCGCAGGCGTTCGGCGCTGATCTTCGCCTGCGCCGCCATCAACCGGGCCTGCCGTTCCTGCTTGACCGCCTCCGGCACCGGATCGGGCAACTGGTTGGCCGCCGCTCCCGCCACCGGCGAGTAGGTGAAACAGCCAACCCGATCCAGTTTTGCCGCCGCCAGAAACTCCAGCAATCGTTCGAAATCCTGCTCGGTCTCGCCGGGAAAGCCGACGATGAAGGTGCTGCGCAGGGTCAGCTCGGGACAGATTTCCCGCCAGCGGCGGATGCGTTCCAGCGTGTCGCCGGTATTGGCCGGCCGTTTCATGGCTTTCAGAATTCGCGGGCTGGCGTGCTGGAGCGGCACGTCCAGATAGGGAACCAGTTTGCCTGCCGCCATCAGCGGCACCACCTCATCCACATGTGGATAGGGATAGACGTAATGCAGCCGTATCCATACCCCGAGTTCACCCAGCGCGGCGGCCAGAGGCGTCATCCGCGTCTTGAACGGGCGGCCGTTCCAAAAACCGGTGCGGTAGCGCAGGTCCACGCCATAGGCGCTGGTATCCTGGGAAATGACCAGTAGCTCCCTGACCCCGGCCCGGACCAGGGTTTCGGCCTCCCGCAGTACCTCGCCGACCGGTCGGCTGACCAGATCGCCGCGCAATTGCGGAATGATGCAGAAGGTACAGCGGTGGTTGCAGCCTTCGGCAATCTTCAGATAAGCATAATGCCGCGGCGTGAGTTTGACCCCCTGCGGCGGCGTCAGATCCAGGAACGGATCGTGCGGACGGGGCAGATGCGTGTGGATCGCCGCCATGACCTCCTCGCAGGCGTGCGGTCCGGTAACCGCCAGCACGCTCGGATGCAGGTCGCGCACCACATCACCTTTCGCGCCCAGACAGCCGGTCACGATCACCTTGCCGTTTCCGGCCAGCGCCTCGCCGATGGCCTCCAGCGATTCGGTCACCGCCGCGTCGATGAAGCCGCAGGTGTTGATCACTACCAAATCCGCCGCCTCGTAGGTCGGCGCCACGCCGTAACCTTCGGTCCGCAACCGGGTCAGAATCCGCTCGGAGTCCACCAACGCCTTCGGACAACCCAGGCTGACAAAACCGATCTTGGGTTCGCGATTCATCGGATTTTCACGTGGGACAGGCTCGAAAAAAGCTGAACAGCCATGGTTCGGCTGGCCAGGCCGGTCGGAATTCATCCGCGCCCGACATTGTCGGGAATCCTGAAAATGATTATAGTGCAGCGTTCAGCAGCCCATCGAGCGCTCATACCCACGCGCCGGCAACGGGGCGTCACGCACTGGCCAACAGCATTGGTAGGGTTTCGGCAACCATGAAGAAAGGCATTCATCCCGAGTATCGCGAGGTCGTGTTCCAGGATCTTTCCACCGACTTCGCCTTTCTCACCCGGTCCACCATTGCCACCAAGGAAACGATCAAGTGGACCGACGGCAAGGAATATCCCCTGGTGAAAGTGGAAGTCTCCAGCCATTCTCACCCGTTTTATACCGGCAAACAGAAAATCGTGGACACCGCGGGGCGCGTGGACCGCTTCCGCCGCAAATACGGCTTGTCCTGAATCGACCGGTCCAGACCGCCGGAAGGCGTCCTGGAGGCGCCTTTCCGCTCGCCAGCGCTCTCAAATATACCGCACGTCCACGATCTCATAGGTCTTGAGACCGCCGGGCGTCTGCACCTCGACCACATCGCCGACGAACTTGCCGATCAGCGCGCGGGCGATGGGCGAACTGAAGGAAATTTTACCTTCCTTGAGATCGGCTTCGTCCACGCCGACGATCTGATAGCGCTTTTCCTCGCCGCTGTCTTCCTCATCCAGCACCACCGTCGCCCCGAACACCACCTTGTCCGAGGGCGGCAGCGTGGTCACGTCGATGACCTGGGCATTGGCCAGCTTCGATTCGATCTCGGCGATGCGGCCTTCCGTAAAGCTCTGCTGCTCGCGGGCGGCGTGATACTCGGCGTTTTCCTTCAGGTCGCCATGAGATCGAGCCTCGGCGATGGCGGCGATGATGCGCGGTCGCGCCACCGTTTTCAGTTCCTGCAGTTCCGCGCGCAGCCGGGCGGCTCCGGCGACGGTCATCGGTACCCGTTTGGTCATGCGTGCAATTCCCGGTGCAAATCCTGAAGACAGTTCACGTTTCCGTTGTCGAGTTCGCGCAGGGCCTGACAGGTCGCCCGCGCGGCGGCGATGGTGGTGGTATAGCTGACCTTGTGCATCAGGGCCTCGCGGCGGATGGAAAAGGAATCGGCGATGGCCCGCCGACCCTCGGTCGTGTTGACGATCAGGTGAATCTGGTCGTTCTTGATCATGTCCACGATGTGCGGCCGGCCCTCCCCCACCTTGTGCACGGTTTCACAGTCAAGACCCTGGGCGCGCAGGGCGCTGGCCGTGCCCTTGGTGGCAATCAACGCGAAGCCGAGCCGCTCCAATTCGCGGGCGACTTCCACGGCTTTCGGTTTGTCCGTGTCGCGCACGCTGATGAAGGCCCGGCCGCCGCGCGGCAGTTGATCGCCCGCGCCGAGTTGGGCCTTGGCGAAAGCTTCGCCGAAGCTGCGCCCAACCCCCATGACTTCGCCGGTGGATTTCATTTCCGGTCCCAGCAGGGGATCCACGCCGGGAAACTTGACGAAAGGAAACACCGCCTCCTTGACGGAATAGTAGGCGGGAATCACTTCGCCGGATACTCCCTGAGCGTTCAGGCTTTGACCCACCATGCAGCGGGCGGCGATCTTGGCCAGCGGTCGGCCGGTGGCCTTGGAAACGTAAGGAACGGTGCGGGAGGCGCGCGGGTTGACCTCCAGCACGTAAATAGCGTCGCCTTGAATGGCGAACTGGGTATTCATCAATCCGACCACGCCCAGTTCCAGCGCCATCGCCCGCACCTGCTCGCGCAACCGATCCTGAATCGCTGGACCCAGTGAGTAGGGCGGCAGCGAGCAGGCGGAATCGCCGGAATGCACGCCAGCCTCCTCGATGTGCTCCATGATGCCGCCGATGATCACCTCGCGGCCGTCGCTCAGCGCGTCTACGTCCACTTCGACGGCGTCGTCGAGAAAGCGGTCCAGCAACACCGGCGAGTCGTTGGACACTTGTACGGCCTCCCGCATGTAGCGGCGCAAGTCCTCCTCCTCGTGGACGATCTCCATGGCCCGGCCCCCCAGCACGTAGGAAGGTCGCACCACCAGCGGATAGCCGATTTCCCGCGCCAGCCGCACCGCTTCCTCGGGTTCGCGAGCTGTCCGGTTGGGCGGTTGCAACAGGCCGAGTTGATGAATCATCCGCTGAAAACGCTCGCGGTCCTCGGCGCGGTCGATGGCGTCCGGGGTGGTGCCGATGATCGGCACGCCGTTGGCCTCCAGGGGGCGGGCCAGCTTCAGCGGCGTCTGACCGCCATATTGGACGATCAAGCCCTGGGGCCGTTCCTTGCGAACGATCTCCAGCACGTCTTCCAGGGTCAGCGGCTCGAAATACAGCCGGTCGGAGGTGTCGAAATCGGTGGATACCGTTTCTGGGTTGCAGTTGACCATGATGGTCTCGTAGCCATCCTCGCGCAGGGCGAGCGCGGCGTGGACGCAACAATAGTCGAACTCGATGCCCTGCCCGATGCGGTTGGGGCCGCCGCCCAGCACCATGATCTTGGGACGGTCAGTCGGCTCGGCCTCGCATTCTTCCTCGTAGGTGGAATACAGATAGGCGGTGCTGGTGGCGAATTCGGCGGCGCAGGAATCCACCCGTTTGTAGACTGGATGCACATCGAGTTCCTCGCGCAGCCGGCGGATGGCGGTTTCGGTCGCGCCGGTCAAGGTCGCCAGCCGACTGTCGGCAAATCCCTTGCGCTTCAGGAAATAAAGCCGCTCCCGGTCTCGCAGGGCCGCCAGCCCGTGAACGCGCGTTTCGCCGGCAAGCTGAACCAGTTCCTCGATTTGAACCAGGAACCAGGGATCGATCCGGGTCAATTCGTAGAGGGTATCGACCGAGTAGCCCAGCCGGAATGCTTCGGCGACATACCACAGCCGCCGGGGGCCGGGCATACCCAATTCCTGTTTGAGCACGTCGCGCGGCTCGGGCTGGACCTGATCGAGGATTTCGTTGAGACCGTCGGTCCCGATTTCCAGACCCCGCAACGCCTTCTGCAGCGATTCCTGGAAGGTGCGGCCGATGGCCATCACCTCGCCGACCGATTTCATCTGGGTGGTCAGCCGCGGGTTGGCCTGCGGGAATTTCTCGAAGTTGAAACGCGGCACCTTGGTCACGACGTAGTCGATGCTCGGTTCGAACGAGGCGGGGGTGCGGCCGCCGGTGATCTCGTTTTTCAGCTCGTCCAGGGTGTAGCCGACCGCCAGCTTGGCCGCCACCTTGGCGATGGGAAAACCGGTGGCCTTGGACGCCAGCGCCGAGGAACGGGAAACGCGCGGGTTCATCTCGATGATCACCATCTGCCCGTCATCCGGATTGATGGCGAATTGGACGTTGGAACCGCCGGTATCCACGCCGATCTTGCGCAGCACCGCCAGCGAGGCGTCGCGCATGATCTGATATTCCTTGTCGGTCAGGGTTTGCGCTGGCGCGACGGTGATGGAATCCCCGGTATGCACGCCCATCGGGTCGAGATTCTCGATAGAGCAGACGATGATGCAGTTGTCGGCGCGGTCGCGCACCACCTCCATCTCAAATTCCTTCCAGCCCAGCACCGATTCCTCAATCAACACTTCGCTGACCGGCGACAAATCCAGGCCACGTTCAAGGATTTCGACCAGCTCCTCGCGGTTGTAGGCGATGCCGCCGCCACTCCCGCCCAGGGTGAAGGAGGGCCGGATAATGGTCGGAAAGCCGATTTCGGGGTGTCGGGCCAGCGCTTCCTCCATCGTATGGGCGATGACCGAACGCGGGGTTTTCAAGCCGATTTCGTGCATCGCCTTGCGGAAGCGGTCGCGATCCTCGGCCATGTCGATGGCGTCGGGCGAGGCGCCGATCATCTCCACCCCATACTGCTCCAGCACGCCGTGGCGGAACAGATCCAGGGCGCAGTTCAGCGCGGTCTGGCCGCCCATGGTCGGCAACAGCGCGTCGGGGCGCTCGCGGTTGATGATGTGGGCGACCGTCCGCCAGTGGATCGGCTCGATGTACACGGCGTCGGCCATGTTGGGATCGGTCATGATGGTGGCGGGGTTGGAGTTGACCAGGATCACCCGGTAGCCCTCCTCCCGCAGCGCCTTGCAGGCTTGGGCGCCGGAATAGTCGAATTCGCAGGCCTGGCCGATCACGATGGGACCGGCGCCGATAATCAGGATGCTGTGCAAATCGGTACGCTTGGGCATGGCTTTACCTGGCCGGGCGACAAATCGCGGAGGGAGGCGAAATGGACACTGCTAGCAACGAGCGGCGATATGCGCTTCCATCAGCGCGATGAACCGGTCGAACAGCGGCGCGACGTCGTGCGGACCGGGACTGGCCTCGGGATGGCCCTGGAAGCTGAAGGCTGGCCGGTCGGTGCGGGCGATGCCTTGCAGCGAGCCGTCGAACAGCGAACGGTGCGTGGCGCGCAGGTTGGTCGGCAGCGTCGCTTCGTCCACCGCGAAGCCGTGGTTCTGGCTGCTGATCATCACCCGGCCGCTGTCCAGGTCCAGCACCGGATGATTGCCGCCGTGATGGCCGAATTTCATCTTGACGGTGCGCGCGCCGCTGGCCAGCCCCAGTAACTGGTGACCCAGACAGATACCGAACACCGGCACGCCGATATCCAACAACTCGCGGATGGCGGCGATGGCGTAAGCGCAGGGTTCGGGATCGCCGGGACCGTTGGACAGGAACACCCCGTCGGGATTCAGCCGCATGATCTCGCGCGCCGGCATTTGCGCCGGCACCACGGTCAGCCGGCAGCCGCGGTCGGCCAGCATCCGCAGGATGTTGCGCTTGACGCCGTAGTCGCAGGCAACCACATGACAACGGGTTTCGCCCACCACCGGAAAGCCATTGCTGGCCAACCGCCACGTTCCCTCACCCCATTCGTAGGGCGCGGCGACGCTCACCACCCGGGCTAGATCCATGCCCTTCAAGCCGGGAAATGCGCGGGCCAGCTTCAGGGCCAACCCGGTGTCAGGATGGTCGCCGGCCATGATGCAGCCATTCTGCGCACCCTTTTCCCGCAGCAGCCGGGTCAGCCGGCGGGTGTCGATGCCAGCCAGGGCAACCACGCCGTGCTCGCGCAGGTAATGATCCAGCGGTTGCCGACTGCGCCAGTTGCTGGCGATGCGCGGATAGTCCCGCACCACCAGGCCGCTGGCGTGGATACGAGCGGCTTCCTCGTCGCCCCGGTTGGTCCCCACGCTACCGATGTGCGGATACGTCAGCGTGATGATCTGCCGGCAATAGGACGGGTCGGTCAGAATTTCCTGATAGCCGGTGATCGAGGTATTGAAAACGACTTCGCCCTGGGCATGACCATCGACGCCGATGGATTCGCCCCGGAACAGGCTACCGTCTTCCAGAGCCAGAAGCGCGGGTTTCCTCAAGAAGCCTCCAAAACAGACGCGCATATAACGCGCATATAAAAGGAGCGGGGCGAAAACCGCTCCTTTGACGCGGGGTGAAAGGGTGTGCCTAAGTTGACGTGGAGTCTACCAAATCATGCCGCGCTGCTCTAGCCGCACCGAACCGCCGCGGACGATCCGCCGCGCGCGGGTCCGGCCACGTCCCGCGCATCGAACCATCGCCGCCAGATTATTGGCTTAACGCAGGCCGAGTACATCCTGCATATCGAACAGACCGGGCTGACGGCCAGCCAGCCAGGCGGCGGCCCGCACCGCACCCTTGGCGAAAGTCATCCGGCTGGAGGCGCGGTGCGTGATTTCGAGGCGTTCACCCACGTCGGCGAACAGCACGGTATGCTCGCCGACGACATCGCCGGCCCGGACGGTGGCGAACCCGATGGTGGCGCGGTCGCGCTCGCCGGTGACGCCTTGCCGGCCATAGACCGCGCACTGATCCAGATCGCGGCCAAGCGTTTTCGCGATGACCTGCCCCATCGCCAGCGCGGTGCCAGAGGGGGCATCCACCTTGTAGCGATGGTGCATCTCGACGATCTCGACATCCGCGCTTTCGCCCAACACCCGCGCCGCCAGCTCCAACAGTTTGAAGCAGAGATTGACCCCGACACTCATGTTCGGTGCGAACACGATGGGGATCCGTTCGGCGGCGCGGCTGATTTCGGCTTTCTGCTCGACCGAAAGGCCGGTGGTGCCAATGACCATCGCCTTGCCCGCCGCCTGGCAGAGGGTCAGATGCGCCAGCGTCGCCGCTGGCCGGGTGAAATCGATCAACACGTCGAAACGGTCGGACAGCGGCGTCAGATCGGCGGTGATGGGCACGTCCAATCGTCCGATTCCGGCAAGCTCCCCGGCGTCGGCGCCGATGAACGAGCTGTTCGTGTGCTCCGAGGCTGCCGTGCAACGAACACGCTCGGACGACTTGCAGGCATCGAGCAGGCTGCGCCCCATGCGACCGGCGGCGCCAGCGATTGCGACACGAATCATGATGGGCGTTCTCCCCTGGAAAGTCGGATAGCTCCGGCCACCGGATCCAACCGATGTTGTCGAGGCGCTTCTGGACAAATCGAATGCATGGAACAAAAAAAGGGTTACGCCGTGACGTAACCCTCATGTACTGGAGCGGGTGATGGGAATCGAACCCACGCCATCAGCTTGGGAAGCTGAGGTTCTACCATTGAACTACACCCGCGGCATGATTCCGCCCGTGTTCGCCCGATTCAATCAGGCTGGCGACGCCAGTATCCTAACGATAAAGCAGGACCGGTGCAAGATTGGCGCTCCGAACGTCAGGGAACATGCCCGGCGAAGAATCATTCGGGGATACGAAAAGCCTCTTGATCCGCGCCGTTCGCAATCGCCTGCTTGAGCCAGCCCGGTTTTTTGCCGTGACCAGTCCAGGTTTGTTCGGGGTTGGCGGGATTACGGTACTTCGGTTTGCCAGAAGACTTTCGCCTGCGGCCAGTGTATTGCAAAATCTCCTCTGGCTCCATACCCAGCTGGCTGGCTTTCGCAAGCCACTCGTTGCGGGTGGCTTCGATTTCATCGATTTTCTTGTACTCGATTTCATCCTCGGCTTTCCTGATCAGAGCCTGGAGTTGCTCGATGGAAGCGGATTTGATGATGTCTTCGATAGTATTGCTCATAGTCATACTTTTGCCGTTGTTAATGTTCGCAGTGAAGAGTCCGTGATAAAAATCACAAAAATATTGTAGGGCATTTCATTTTGTCTCTGCAATTATTTTGATGGGCATCGCGATTTGGCAAATTCACCCGAAGCCCGGATAATAGGCGAGTCAGCGCCTCAATAGAGCCACCGCTCTGCCCATTAACCCGACAAATCCGACCGATGCCGCAAAAAGTTCTTTAAAAATCATGTCCGTTTCCAATGACCCCAATACCGGTACTCATTTGTCGCACCGTATCCATAGCTTTGTCCGCCGCGAGGGTCGGATGACCCGCGCCCAACAACGGGCGCTCGCCGAATTGTGGGAGCGATTCGGAGTGGAAACCGGCGCCGCCATGCTGAATCCAGGGCAACTGTTTGGCCGCCGCGCCTCCCTGATTCTGGAAATCGGGTTTGGCGATGGTGAATCGCTGACCGCCATGGCGGCGGCTAATCCAGGAGCTGACTATCTGGGGATCGAAGTCCATCGCCCTGGTATCGGGCACTTGCTGCTGCGGGCGGCGGAACTGGGGCTGACCAACCTTCGGGTCGTGTGCGCCGACGCCGTGGACGTGCTGGAACAACACCTGCCGGATGAATGCCTGGACCGCGTGCAGATTTTCTTTCCCGACCCATGGCCCAAAACCCGCCATCACAAGCGTCGCCTCATCCAGCCACCGTTTGCCGCGCTGCTGGTCCGTAAACTAAAACCAGCGGGACAACTCCATGTCGCTACCGACTGCGAGAGTTACGCCTACTTCATTTTGAATGTCTTGAACGCCACTCCCGGGTTGATGAACGCGGCGACCGGCAATGGATTCGCGCCGCGGCCACCCTGTCGACCTCTGACCAAATTCGAACAACGCGGCCAGCGTTTGGGACACAATGTATGGGACATACTGTTCATACAGCGTACATAATCGTCAAGCAGCGGTCACTATCTACGAAATCATACTCCGGAATAGCGACGGTCTTCCCGCCAACCGATGCCCGGCTATTCCATAGACCCGGCCGAACTGCGACCGGTATTTCCACGATTACTCGCGAATGCGGGACCTGCGAGACTGCCGGTCCTGTTGGAACGGGTCATAACGCAAAGCGCCAGTAGGCGCGGACGGCGCTTCGCCCATCCCGCATCTGCCCGTACTTGCATCGGCTTTTGGCGACAATGCCGATCCAATGGCATGCCGCGGTCCGGCGACCCGGATGGCACCTCCGGCACCGGGCGATTCATCCTTGTCCAGGCTGCTTTCCGCAAGTTCCGCCGAAATCATGCGAGAGGTGATATTTTCCAGCCGGAGTCCTAGCCGGTCGCCAATTTTTTGTCCAGAATAGATGACTATCGCGTTCCCGCACGCAAACGTGGTGACAGGGTTGCTACCGCCAAACACGCTGGGCGGCCTGGCCTGAACTCAATACGGTGGACGAGGCTAACTAAATGTCTTTATTTAATTTTTCTGGAGAATCCCATACCTGGACGCTGCAATCCTGGATATTGGGAATCGCCCTGTGGATGGTAACGGGACCCGTCCTGGGGCAGGAAGGCTGGGGATTTTCTTCCCAGCCGGCCGTCGCCGCCCGCGCCGCGGTGCTCATGAACCCCGTCACGGGTGAGGTTCTGTTCGCCAAGGAACCTCATCTGCGTTTGCCGCCGGCCAGCACCACCAAGGTGCTGACCGCCCTGGTGGCGTTGGAACGCCTCAACCCGAACGCTCGTCTGCTGGTCAGTCCACAGGCCGCCAGCGCGGCTCCAAGCCGCATCGGACTCCACGCCGGCGAAGCCGTCACGACGCAGGATCTGCTGTACGGGTTGCTGCTGAAATCGGGCAACGACGCTGCTGAAACCCTGGCCGAGGGAGCAGGAGGCTCGATTTACGGATTTGCCAATCTCATGAACGCCAAGGCCTGGCAAATCGGCGCGCGCAACAGCCATTTCATGAATCCGCATGGCTTGCCCGACGACGATCATTATTCCACCGCCTATGATCTGGCGCTGATTTTCCGTTACGCCATGTACTATCCGATGTTCGCGGATATCGTGCGCACGCGCAACGCGGCCCTGCGGATCGAATCGGGGCGCGGCTGGTACGGCGACTGGCGGATGGTCCCGGTGCGCAACACCAATCGGCTGCTCGCCTCCTACGAGGGCGCGCGCGGCGGCAAGACTGGCTTTACCCTCAAGGCCCGGCGCTGCTTCGTCGGTGAAGTAGATCGCGGCGGCGTTCGATTGATCGTGGCGATTCTCAACAGCCCTACCAGCGGCACGCTATGGCAAGACGCCCGCAATTTGCTGGATTACGGATTCTCTCGCTATGGCCTGGCCCCGCCGCCGCCGGTGCAAGTGGAACCGGAACTGGAACCGATCCTGGTGCGGCGCGTGCCATCCGTGACGACGCCCGCGACGACGCGCGTCGCCATGGCGTGGTCGGCGGCCGAGGAGGAGCCGGAACCGGTCGTCGCGCGGCGCGCGCCAACCACCAGGGGGCGCGCGGTCATGGCGTGGTCGGCGGCCGAGGAGGAGCCGGAACCGGTCGTCGCGCGGCGCGTGCCGGTCACGACCCGGACGACTGCGCGTGCGGCCGTGGCTCGTCCGGCGGTGGTGACTGAAAGGAAGCGCGAGCGCGCGGTGGCGAAGACGAAGACTCTCGCGGCATCCGTCAAACCGACGGCGCCCGCCAAAGCCAAAGCGGTTACCCCGGCGAAGGCGACCTTGGCCAAATCGACCAGCACTCAATCGACCGTCGCCAAATCATCGACCCGCGCCAAATCGACCGTCGCCAAATCGACCGTCGTCAAAATCCCCATTCAAACCACGGCGGCGACCAGCAAGCCCACAGCGGCCAAGACGGGCAAGACCGGCAAACCGGCGACCGTCGCCGTGGTCAAGCCTGACAAACGCGCGGTTACCAAGGTCGCCGCCCGTGCCGAACCGGTCGGCGCAAAGCCGTCCCAGAAGAACGCGAAACGGCGGATTTGACGACAGTCTTGAACCATCGTCGGCCAACAACGAAAAAGGCGATTCATCGAATCGCCTTTTTCGTTGGTTTGGCTACCGGGTCGATTACGCGCGCGCACCCAAAGGCGGAACGTCACGGCGCGCCTGGCCCGCGTAAAGTTGCCGTGGCCGGCCGATTTTCTGATCTTTCTCGGTGATCATCTCGATCCAGTGGCTGATCCAGCCAGCGGCGCGAGCGATGGCGAACATCACCGTGAACATCTCGACCGGAATTTTCAGCGCGCTGTAGATGATGCCGGAGTAGAAATCCACGTTCGGATACAGTTTGCGCTCGATGAAGTAGGGGTCGCTGAGGGCGATCTCCTCCAGGCGCATGGCCAGATCGAGGCGCGGATCGTGCCCGAGGGCGTCCAGTACCTGATGGCAGATTTCCTTGATGATCTTGGCGCGCGGGTCGAAATTCTTGTAGACGCGGTGGCCGAAACCCATCAGTCGCACGCCGCTGTTCTTGTCCTTGACCTTGGCGATGAAGCTGTCGATGTTCGACACATCGCCGATACGATCCAGCATTCGGATCACCGCTTCGTTGGCGCCGCCATGCGCCGGACCCCACAGGCAGGCGATGCCCGCGGCGACCGCCGCGTAAGGATTGGTGCCCGAGGAGCCGGCCAGCCGCACGGTGGATGTGGACGCATTCTGCTCGTGGTCGGCGTGCAGGGTGAACAACACATCCAGCGCTCGTTCGGCTACCGGATTCACTTCGTAGCGCTTGCCGGGGAGGCTGAACATCATGTAAAGCAGATTGCCGGTGTAGCTCAGGTCGTCGCGGGGATAAATCGAGGGATCGCCGATGCTGTGCTTGTAGCAGGCGGCGGCGATGGTCGGCATCTTGGCGATCAGCCGGCGGGCGGTCACCATGCGATCTTCGTAATCCTGAATATTGAGCCGGTCGTGGAAGAAGGCGGAGAGCGAACTGACCACGGCCGTCATCATCGCCATGGGATGAGCGTCATAGTTGAAACCGTGGAAAAAACGGCGGAGATTTTCCCGGATCCGGTTGTGTCGGGTGATGCTGGTCTCGAAAATCTGCTTTTTTTCGGCGTTGGGCAGTTCTCCATACAGCAACAGATAGCAGACTTCCAGGAAATTGCACCGCTCGGCCAGTTGCTCGATGGGATAGCCGCGATACAGCAGTTCTCCCTTGTCGCCGTCCAGATACGTGATTGCGCTCTGGCAACTGGCGGTGGACATGAAACCGGGATCGTAGGTGAAATACCCGAATTCCTTGGCCAGCCTGCCGATGTCCACTACCGGATGGCCGTAGGTCGGCTCCAGCACCGGCATCTGCACCGCTTTTCCGGTGGCATCATCCTTAAAGGTGATCGTTGTCATTCTGTTACCTCCAGAGTGGATCGATGAATCGGAACAGGCAAACCTCGTTGGCGAGATTGCTGGCAGCGCCAGCGGCATTCCGCCGATTATCAGTGTCTTAACGCACCTTTTTCAAACGTGTTCCATGATACCCCAACTCATGATGCTTTGCCGCAAAATCCTCTTTGGCGGTGCGCGAATCCGTGTGCGGGCGGACCGGGCGATCGGTCCGTGTCCACCAGTCCTGCCAGAGATGCCGCCGGAAAAAAACGGACGTGATGTTGCATTGCAGCAAGAATCCCGCTATATTGCATTGCAGCAACCCCCAACCGTTCGTTTTCTCAAGGAGCCTGCCATGGTCGTCGATCTGTTCAGTAAAGCGCTGGAAACCCCTCAAGTTCTGTCGGAACCGCTGGTCAAGGCCAACCAGCTGTTCGTCAAGAATCTGGAAAAGATGTTGGTGCTTCAGATGAACTCGCTCAAATCCTATCTGGATATCGGTCTCAACCAGCTCAAGGCCGCCGCCGAGATCACCGATGTCAACAGCCTGCAAGACTTCTGCAAGCGTCAGGCCGAGATCGCGCAAACCGTGCAGCAGAAATTGTTGAACGATGCCAAGGCGATGACCGACATGAGCGCGCGCTTCAAGACCGAGATGGACCATCTGGCCAAGGCAACTCTGGAAGACGTATTGCCCAAGGCCGCTTGAAGCGTACTGGCCGCGCCGAATCACCGCCCCGTCAACGCGGAGCGGTCGGTTCGTCGAGCTCGACCACCGTGAGCGTCGCCACGACCGCGGCTATCGCGGTTGCCGTGGAAGGATCCGCTTGCCCGATGGCGGCCACCCTACTGGCTGACGAACTGGGGCTGCCCTTGGTCACCGGTTCCACCGCTGCTTTCACGCACTATCTCAATTTGACCCCCGAACGCCTGGAACTGCGGGAATCCGCTCCCGGCGCGCCCAGACCGTTCTCTATCGACTTCACGGCGGGAGCAACCGCTCATCGACGCCGCTGCGGCGGTGGCCGCAACCAGCCGCTGGCCCGGGCAGTCGGGCTGAAAGGCGCCGCCGCGCCGACCGTGGTGGACGCCACCGCCGGCCTGGGCCGCGATGCCTTCGTACTGGCCTGTCTGGGTTGCACGGTGTATTTGATAGAACGTTGCCCGATCATCGCCGCCCTGCTGCGCGACGGTCTGCGGCGGGCCGCCCGGGATCTAGAGATCGGTCCCCTCGTCGCGGAACGGCTACGCCTGTGCGTGGCGGACAGCCGGGATTACCTGCGCCGGCTCGCTCCGGACCAGCGCCCGGAGGTCGTCTATCTGGACCCGATGTATCCGCATCGCCGGAAATCGGCGCTGGTCAAAAAGGAAATGCGGCTGCTGCGGCAATTGGTTGGAGACGATGCGGACGCACCAGCCTTGTTGACCGTCGCGCTGGCTTGCGCCCGGTGGCGGGTGGTGGTGAAGCGGCCGCGTCTGGCCCCGTCGCTGACCGGACCGCCGCCGACCCTGCGGATCATCGCGCCCAATACCCGTTTCGATGTATATCTGCTCAACGACCGCCAACCGGTGCGATAGTCCGCGCGGATGGCTGCTCCCCCACCGGCCTGGACAAAGCCGCGCAAATCTGGGCATAGGCCCGGTCGGCCAAACCATTACGGGTCTGATCCCCGGTCGGCAACGGCTCGCGGAACCAGAGTTCCGCAACGATCCGACGCTCTCCCAGCAACCGCCACAGGTGCGGCAAAAAGTCGGCGTCGCCCACGAAAGGCACGTTCGGATGCGGGCCGCAAGGATGTGGATACCGCAGGGCGATGGGCTGCACCGGGCAACGGGCGTGGATGGCGGCTTGAAACAGCCGCGGGAAAAACCGGCGCACGGTCTCGCCGGTCGTCGAGGTTCCCTCGGGAAACACCAGCACCCGACCGCCGTTGCGCAAGCGCCAAGCGAGTTGTTCGGCTGCCTCGCCCGCGCCGTTGTCACCGCCGCGGCGGATGAAGGCGGTACCGGCCCGCCGGCTCAACCAGCCGAACAACGGCCAGTCCGCCACCTCGCGCTTGGCCAGGAAATGGGTCGGACAGACGGTGGCGATGCAAAAGATGTCCAGCCAGGAAACGTGATTGGCGACGAACAATACCGCCCCGGCTCGCGGCGTTCCGTTCACCACGATCCGTACCCCGATGATCCGGCAGAGCAGCCGGCTCCAGATGGCCAACGGCCGGCAGGAAACCGTTCCATCCCGCCCTGGCCGCAACAGGGCGGCCACGCCGACGCCGGCCAGTACGTGCAGCGCCACCAACGGCGCCCGCCACAAACGGCGGACGGTTCGAGTCCAGGCGGCGGCGCCTTCGGTCACCCTGTCCGCTCCAGGAAATGGCGGGCGTAGCGCCGCTCGAGCTGGCGGGTGGACACCAGGATAAACACGTCGGCCACCTGAAAGTCCGCGTCCAGAAACGGCTCGCCGCAAATCCGCGCGCCGATCCGTAGATACGCTTTCAGCAAGGGGGGTAACGGGTAATCGCCGCGAGCCAGCATGTCGCGCCGTGGCAGGGGAATCCGTGGGCGCACCCGCAGATTTTCGGGAGTCAGGTAACGCAGCGCCAGTTCCGAGAAGAGCGCCTGAGCCATCGTTCCATCCTGGCCAAGCGGAATGCTGGCGCAGCCGATCAGATAATCGATCTGGTTCGTGGCCACCAAACCGGCGATGCCCGACCACAACGCGGCGATGGTGGCGCCGTTGCGATGGTCGCGATGCACGCAAGTCCGGCCGATCTCGGCGAAGCGTCCCGGCAGCGTCAGCACCGGATCGATGTCGAACTCGCCCTGAGAGTAAAACCCGCCGGCCTTGCGAGCGCCATCCTCGGTCAGAATGCGGGTACAGCCGATCAGTTGTCCGGTCAGCGGCTCCCAAACCAGCAGATGATGACAATGCGGATCGAGATGATCGTGATCCAGACCGGGAATTTCGTTGTGCAACCGCGCTCCCATTTCCCCAACGAAGATATCGTAGCGCAGTCGTTGGGCAGCGCGCATTTCCACGGCCGTTCCGGCAAAACCGACTCTAGGCGATTTTCCCGGCTGCAAGTGACCGACACGCTGGTGAAGAAGTTGCGGCTGAACGTTCAAAGCGACCTCCGAACCTGAAACATTGAGCGAATTCGGCTGACGATAAGTCAGCCGAATTGCAGTCGCTTTAAACGCGCTTGACAGCCAGGTGACAATAAACCGCTCCGGTGCCTCCAAAGCCGGGGATTCGTCGCGTCCCGGTCCAGGCTGGCCGTCACAGGGGGCCTTGCCGGTCGTCAGCGCGCCGGTTCGATCCGCCGCACCGTTACCGGTTCGCGGCGTTGCCCGCCGGTTGAGTCTTCACCAGCAGCGGCGCCGGCGCCGCTGGTCCGGTCGCGAACGGTGGTCGGTTCAGACGGGCCGGCCCAGTAACCGGTGTCACCGGTGGATGCGCCAGTTGGCCATAAGCGCGGGTGATCTTCTCGACATAGGCCCGCGTTTCCGCATACGGCGGCACGCCACCATAGCGGAGCACGGCACCCTCGCCGGCGTTGTAGCCGGCCAGCGTCAGCCGCACGTCGCCCTGAAAATACGCCAGCAGCCAACGCAAGTAGGCCATGCCGCCGTGCAGGTTCTGCACCGGATCGTAGGGATCCCGCACGCCGAACCGCTCGGCGGTCTCGGGAATCAGCTGCATCAACCCCTGAGCGTCCTTGATCGAGCGGGCCTGGCTGTTGTAACCCGACTCGGCCTCGATCACCGCCAGCACCAGGGACGGTTGCAAACCGTAAGCCGGCGCCATGTGATTCACCAGCGCCTCGACCCGAGCCCGCTGCGGCGAGGGTGGACCGCGCCGCACGGCGACCTGGAAGGACGGTGGCTTGCGCGTTGGATCCACCGGTTCCGCGCAGACGGCCCGTCTGGTCTTGGCGGGATCATCCAACCGCGCCAGCATCCGCTGGGCTGGCGCATCGCCCTTTGCCGCCGCCAGCTGGAACCACGCCGCAGCCTGAGCGTCGTCCCGCGCCACGCCGCGGCCGTTGGCGTACATCCAGCCCAGTTGGTACTGCGCCTGGACGTGGCCTCGGCGAGCTGCCGCGCAGTACAATCGCATCGCCCGGTCATAATTCCGGGTCACGCCCTCGCCATGCTCGTAACGCACCGCCCATTCCACCTGCATGGCCGGAGCCGCCTTGATGAGCCTGAGCCAGTCCGGCTCCAGACCCGCCGCCTGCGCACTGGCTCCACAGGCGCCGAGCAGCCAAAATCCAAGGTAATGATGTAACTTCATCAAGTCATCATCCTGTAAGGGTGATTCGTTGGTATTTGGATGCTAAGCAATTTAACTTGCGAATTCCAGACCAACACTCCCGCCACGGCCCACGCTGGCTCCGGAAAATTCTCGTGACGCCATCCAGTGTCGGCAATGTTTGCAAAAAAATGACGGGGCTGGCTGAGAAAGCCTGGCCGTTCCTGTAGACTTTTTAATCTGCCATTGAGGATCAAAGCCCTAAAAACGCTGTTGACTGAACCGAGAATCCGACAGGAGGCCATGATGGTCAGCTACACCACCGAGTCCATCCGCAACATCGCCCTGGTCGGGCATGGCGCGGCTGGAAAAACCACCCTGGTGGAATCCATTCTGTATCACGCCGGCAAACTCCCCGCCCCCGGCGCCGTGGAAAAAGGTAACACGGTCTGTGACTTCGATCCGCAGGAAAAGGCGCACCAGCATTCGCTGGACGCTGCGCTGGTCAATCTCGACCACGGCGGCGCCCACCTCAACCTGATCGACACTCCCGGCTTCCCGGATTTCGTCGGCCAGGCCATCGCCGTGCTGCCGGCGGTGGAAACGGTGGCGGTGGTGATCAATGCCCAGACCGGCATCGAAGCGACCACCCAGCGGATGCTGGAGCGCGCCGCCGAACGCCAGCAGTGCCGGATGATCATCGTCAACAAGATCGACGCCGAGAACGTCGACCTGCCTGGCCTCCTGGGTCAGATTCAGGACAGTTTCGGCAAGGAATGCCTGCCGCTCAACCTGCCGGCCAACGGCGGCGCTCAGGTCGTGGACTGCTTCTTCAATTCCACCGGGGACAGCGATTTCTCCAACGTCGCCGCCGCCCATTCCGCCCTGATCGACCAAGTGGTCGAAGTGGACGAGGATCTGATGGCGCTGTATCTGGAACAGGGCGAGGATCTCCAGCCGGAGCAATTGCATGCACCGTTCGAGAAAGCGCTGCGGGAAGGCCACTTGATTCCGATCTGTTTCGTCTCGGCCCGCACCGGCGCGGGGGTGAAGGAATTGCTGGATGTTTTCGTCAAGCTGCTGCCCAACCCGACCGAAGGCAACCCCGAGCCGTTCCTGAAAGGCGCGGGGGAAGTGGCCGAGGAATTGCGCGCCGTTCCCGATCCGCAACGGCACGCGGTGGCGCACGTGTTCAAGGTATTGATCGATCCGTTCATCGGCAAGTTGGGCATCTTCCGCATTCATCAGGGCACCATCACCAAGGAAAGCCAGCTGTTTATCGGCGACGGCCGCAAGCCGTTCAAGGTCGGCCATCTGTTCCAGTTGCACGGGAAGGAGCACCCCGAGGTCGCCATCGGTATTCCGGGCGACATCTGCGCAGTGGCCAAGGTGGACGACATTCACCGCGACGTGGTGCTGCACGACTCCCACGACGAGGATCAGATTCGGCTGCGGCCCCTGCGCTTCCCCACTCCCTTGTTCGGGTTGGCGATTCGCGCCGCCGCCCGCGGCGACGAGCAAAAACTGTCCGACACCGTGCATAAGCTGCTGGAGGAAGATCCCTGCCTGACGCTGGAACACAATACGCATACCAAGGAAACCGTGCTGCGCGGTCTGAGCGACCTGCACTTGCGCATCACTCTGGAAAAGATGCAGCAGCGCTACAACCTGCAAGTCGAGACCAAGCCGCCCAAGATCGCCTACAAGGAAACCATCAGTCAGAACGCCGAAGGCCACCACCGCCACAAGAAGCAGACCGGTGGCGCGGGTCAGTTCGGCGAGGTGTTCATGCGCATCGAACCCCTGCCGCGCGATGCCGGTTTCGAGTTCGTGAGCGAAGTGGTGGGCGGCACCATCCCGACGTCGTTTCTGCCGGCGGTGGAAAAGGGCGTCCGCGAAGCGTTGCAGGAAGGCGCCATTGCCGGCTATCCGATGCAGGACGTGCGCGCCATCGCCTATGACGGCAAGTACCATCCGGTGGATTCCAAGGAAATCGCCTTTATCACCGCGGGACGGGAAGCCTTTCTGGACGCGGTCAGCAAGGCCAAGCCGATCATCCTGGAACCCATCGTCAACCTGGAAGTGCGCACGCCGTCCGACAGTGTGGGCGCCATCACCGGCGATCTGTCCAGCCGGCGTGGCCGCATCGCCGGCACCGACGCGGGTCCGCGCGGCATGAGTATCATCAACGCGCAAGTCCCGCTGGCGGAACTGGAAGGTTACGAGTCGCAACTGAAATCCATGACCGGCGGCCACGGCTCGTACAGCATCGAGCTGAGTCATTACGATCCGGTGCCGAGCGACATTCAGCAGAAGTTGCAAGCCGCCTACAAGAAGCAACAGCAGGAGGGCTGAGCCCGCGATGCGCAAGTCGGGATCTTGAATTTTCCAAAGTTCGCGATCCTGGCTTGCGTCTTAAAATCCTAGCGCTAAACTAGGTTACAAAAGTTGTACAAGAATTTTCGCGCGATGCGCTTGACTCCATCGAGATATTCTGTATAACTTGCAGTAAATTTTGTACAGAACATGTGCAAGATTTCGATCCGTCCGTCGGCATCGCCAGAGGTGAGTCATGAGCAACACGCTTCGCAGTCTCCGCAATTTCGGTATCTACCTGCTGCCCGCCTTACTGCTCGTGATCGCTGGCGTTTCGTTCATGGCTCTGCTGTTTTATCCCGTTCAGCCGTCGATAGCCGTCGTCGAATCCCAAGCCACCAGCAGGGTGAACCAGGACAACTGGCAGACTCATGCCGAAGCCCTGTTCGCGGCACTGTTGGCGGATGCCTTGCGCGAATTGCAGGCGGAACAGGAAACCAAGGTACGAACCTTGATGTACCGGTATGAATCAGGCCCCTCCGCCGTCACCGAGCGACCGGCCTTGCTACGAATAGCGCCGCCCGCTATCGAGAACGAGAGCTGCAGTTCCAGCCGTCCATCCGCCCTGATTCGGCTATAAACCACTTCCAGAGCACCGCATGGCGTGCGCGGATCGGGTGGGTCGATTCGCGCGCAGTTCGTTCCTGTCCGCCTCCTTTCAGGTTCCCTGCAGCGCCCGTTGGTAAGCCTCGCGCACCTCTGCGCCGAAACAGACCAGATAAACGGCTTCGATCCGGTCGTCGCCGGCGAGAAAACCCCGGACTTCCCGCACGGCGACGCGCGCGGCTTCGGCCAACGGATAGCCATACACCCCGCAACTGATGGCGGGGAAGGCGATGGTGCGAACCCCGTTGTCCGCCGCCAGCTTGAGGCTATTGCGATAACAGGCCGCCAGCAACTCCGGCTCGCCCTGGTCGCCGCCCTGCCAGATCGGACCGACAGTGTGAATGACATGGCGAGCCGGCAGGCGATAACCGCGCGTGATCCTGGCCTGACCGGTTTCGCAACCGCCCAGGGTGCGGCACTCGGCCAACAGTTCCGGGCCGGCGGCGCGGTGAATGGCTCCATCCACTCCGCCGCCGCCCAACAGCGAGCGATTGGCGGCATTGACGATGGCGTCCACCCGCAACTGGGTGATGTCGCTCGAAACAAGCTGAATACGACCGGAATTCGTGGTCATGTCGATGCTCCGATTAAATCTCGACCATCTCGAAATCGTCCTTGGTGGCGCCGCATTCGGGACAGGTCCAGGTCAGCGGCACGTCTTCCCACCGGGTGCCCGGTGGCAGACCATCCTCGGGCCAACCTTTTTCCTCGTCATAAATAAAACCGCAAATCAAGCACATGTATTTTTTCATTTCCCCGTGATTTCCGTTTAGGCTTCACAAGCATTGCTCCACGCCGACGAATCCCGAAAAACCCGCGGCATTTGTTAGAATTCCATTGAATGACCAGCGTTCCTGATCCTTTGTCCATCAACCACGACCGACCATTCGTCCTGTCTGGAGCCCCGGCTTGATCTCAGCGAATCCCTCAGCCATCCCCGTGGTCATGACTCTGGCCGGGACCGATCCCAGCGGCGGAGCCGGCATCCCGGCCGATATCGAAACCATCGTCAGCCTGGGCTGTCACCCCGCGCCCGTCGTCACCGCGCTGATCGTGCAGGATACCCACAATGTCCGGGCATTGCTGCCGGTTACCCCCGATCAGGTGATCGCCCAAGCCCGCGCGGTACTGGAAGACATGCCGGTGGCGGCGTTCAAGATCGGCGTGATCGGCAGCGCCGAAAACGCCGCCGCCTTGCATACGTTGCTGACCGCCTATCCCGATATCCCGGTGGTGCTCGATCCGGTGCTGGCGGCTGGCGGTGGAGCCGAACTGGCCGGCAAAGGGTTGATCGACGCCATCCAAACCCTGCTGTTGCCCCTGACCACCATCCTGACGCCCAACAGCATCGAAGCCCGGCGACTGGCGCCGGAAGCCGACACCTTGAGCGCCTGCGCCATGGCGCTGCTGGCGCGCGGCTGCCGGTATGTGCTGATCAGCGGTGGGCACGAACCGACCGACCAGGTCATCAACACCTTGTACGGCAACAACCGGCTGCTGGAAACCTTCCACTGGCCGCGTTTGCCGAACGAGTATCACGGCTCCGGCTGCACCCTGGCCGCCGCCATCGCCGCCCTGCTCGCCCAAGGCCACGAACTCCACACCGATTCCACCAACTCCGCCCTCTATCGGGCTCAGGATTACACTTGGCGCTCCCTGCAAGCCGGTTACCGGGCCGGCGGCGGGCAACTGCTGCCCAACCGGCTGTTCTGGGCCGCCGCTTCCCGAGGTCGAGCATGAGCAAACCGTCCTGTCGGGGTCTGTATGCGATCACCGATGCTCTGCTGATTCCCGACGACCGCCTGACCGCCGCAGTCGAACAGGCCATCTTGGGCGGCGCTCGCCTGATCCAGTATCGCGACAAGAGCCGCGACGCCATGCGGCGACTGGCGCAAGCGCGGGCATTGAACGCATTGTGCCAGCGTCATGCGGTGCCGCTGATCGTCAACGACGACGTGGAACTGGCGGTCCAGATCGGCGCGGCGGGCGTCCATATCGGCAGGGACGATCCGGCGCTCGTTACCGCCCGCGCCCGTTTGGGCGAAACCGCGCTGATCGGCGTGTCCTGCTACGACCGGCTGGATCTGGCGCTGGACGCCGAGCGGGCCGGGGCCGATTACGTCGCGTTCGGCGCTGTTTTCCCGTCGCCGACCAAGCCGACCGAGATTCGCGCCCCGCTCGATCTGCTGCGGGAAGCCCGCGCCGCTTTGCGCGTACCCATCGTCGCCATCGGCGGCATCACCCCGGACAATGCGCCGTTGCTGCTGGCCGCCGGCGTCGACGCGCTGGCCGTGGTCAGCGCGGTGTTCGCTCAATCCGACATTCAGGCCGCCGCCCGGCGCTTCGCCGTCCTGTTCGCTTGAGGAATTCCATCATGACCCGTTCCGAACAACTCTTTGCCGAAGCCCAGCGTTACATCCCCGGCGGGGTCAACTCGCCGGTGCGCGCCTTTCGCAGCGTCGGCGGTACGCCGATCTTCTTCAAGCGCGGCGCGGGCGCCTATCTGTACGACGAGGACGACCGCCGTTACATCGACTACGTCGGCTCCTGGGGACCGATGATCGCCGGTCACGCCCATCCGGCGGTGGTCCGCGCCGTTCAGGAAGCCGCCGCCGATGGCTTGAGTTTCGGCGCGCCCACCGCTCTGGAAACCGCCATGGCGCGCAAGATTCAGGAACTGATGCCGTCCATGGATCTGGTGCGGATGTGCAATTCCGGCACCGAGGCGACCATGAGCGCCATCCGGCTGGCCCGCGGCTTCACCGCCCGCAACACGATCATCAAATTCGAGGGCTGCTACCACGGTCACGCCGATTCGCTGCTGGTCAAGGCCGGCTCCGGGGCGCTGACCCTGGGCGTGCCGACCTCGCCCGGCGTGCCGGCGGCGCTGGCGGCCTATACCGTGACCCTGAGCTACAACGACCTGCTCCAGGTCCGGGAGGTGTTCGCGAAGATCGGCGAGGAAATCGCCGGCGTCATCGTCGAACCGGTCGCCGGCAACATGAACTGCATTCCGCCGGTTCCCGGTTTCCTGGCGGGGCTGCGCGAACTCTGTGACCGCCACGGCAGCGTGCTGATCTTCGACGAGGTGATGACCGGCTTCCGGGTGGCGCCGGGCGGCGCGCAGGAGTTGTACCGCGTCAAGCCGGACCTGACCGCGCTCGGCAAGATCATCGGTGGCGGGATGCCGGTCGGCGCGTTCGGCGGCAAGCGGGCGATCATGGAAAAACTCGCGCCGCTGGGGCCAATCTACCAGGCCGGTACATTGTCCGGCAACCCGGTGGCGATGGCGGCGGGACTGGCGACGCTGGAGTTGATCTCCGCGCCCGGTTTCCATGCCGGCCTCGCCGCCAGGACCCGGCGACTGTGCGACGAACTGGTCACCGCCGCCCGCGAGGTCGGCGTGCCGCTGACGGCGAACGCGGTCGGCGGAATGTTTGGCATTTTCTTCACGGAGGAACCCGTCACCACCTACGCCCAGGCGGTCGCCTGCGACGTCGAACGGTTCAAGGCGTTTTTCCACGGCATGTTGGCCGAGGGTATCTATCTTGCGCCGTCCGCGTTCGAGGCGGGCTTCCTGTCGTCGGCGCACACCGACGCGGACATCGAGGCGACGATCTCCGCCGCCTGGCGGGTTTTCGCCCGAACCTGACCGGAGGATTCACCATGTCTCGACCCGCTGAACAATTCATCAGTCCAGCCGACTATCTGGCGCTGGAACGCCAAGCGGAAACCAAGAGTGAATATCTCAACGGCTGCATTTACGCGATGACGGGGGCCAGTCGCGAACACAACACCATCGTGTTCAACCTGGCGCGGCGTATTGGCAACCAGCTCGATAGGAAACCTTGTCGGGGTTACGTCAACGACATGCGCGTCAAGGTCAGTCCCACCGGCCTGTATACCTACCCGGATGCCGTGGTCGTCTGCGGAGAGCCACGCTTCGAAGACCGGCATCTCGACACCCTGCTCAACCCCACCGTCATCATCGAAGTGCTGTCGGACAGCACCGAGGCTTACGACCGGGGGGACAAGTTCGCCCATTACCGCACGCTGGAATCGCTCACCGACTACCTGCTGGTCGCTCAGGACAAGCCACGCATCGAGCACTACAGCCGGCAACCGGACGGTCGATGGCTCTATTCCGCCGCCGACGGGCGGGGCGCCCGAGCCGAGATTGCCGCCATCGGTTGCGTGCTGCCGCTGGCCGAAGTCTACGACCGGGTGGAATTTCCAGATCCCGGCGAAATCCAGCCTCCGACCTGACAGCGCTCAAAACATAAAAGCCCCTTTGGGGCCTGTTCGTCTCGGCGCGCGATGATCGGGAATTCAACGGCGCAACCACCCATTACCGACCACGCCGGCCACGCCCAAACCGAGAAACAGCAGCAGCGTCCAAGTCGGCATACTCAATCCCAGCAGGGTCCAATCCATCTTGGCGCATTCGCCGGAACCGGTCAGCACCTCGCGGATAGTCTCGCTCAGCGGAAAGGTCTGCAGCATGTAGTCCAATCCCGGCCCACAGCGCGGCGCCTCTTCCGGCGGCAGCTGTTGCAACCACACATGCCGGGCGGCGATACCCGCGCCGACCACCGTCGTCAGGCCGACGAGCAAGCCATACGCTTTCGCGCCCCACTCATGCGGATTGTGAATCATGGCCGCCAGAAACAGCAAGCCAACCCCCATCAGGGCCAGCCGCTGGAAAATACACAGCGGACACGGCTCGAATCCCAGACCGAACTGGGCGTAATAGGCGTAGCCCAGTCCAAACGCGCACGTCAGGAAACCCAGGGCGTTGAGCAACCGGCGGGAGAACCATCCCCGCTGACTGGTGGGGGCAATAGCGAGTACTTGAGAATCCAGCATGGCCGATCCGTGAATTGAGATGAAAAGCGGTTTATTCGAGGCTAACGGTCCGAGTGACCCAGCTGCCGGTCCGGCACGACCCGGTCGCGGACCCGCTGCTTGACTTCCTTCGCTTCGGGAAAGCGGCCCTCCTGCTTGCGCGACCAGAGCAATTCGTCGTTTACCCGAATCTCGAACACGCCACCCGTACCGGGCCGCAGGGCCACCTCGCCCAACTCCTCCTCGAAGGTGGTCAACAACTCCTGCGCCAGCCAGGCGGCTCGCAGCAACCAGCGGCATTGCGTGCAATAGGTGATGCTCACTCGCGGTTTTGGTTCCACGCCCATTCCGATCACAGCCTGTCAAGATAAATCACACCGCCCAGTTGCGACATCTGCCGTTCGATCCAGCGCTGGCGCTTGAGCACATACGCCGAAGGCTTATCGACCCGGTAGCGCAGCGGATTGGGCAGTACCGCCGCCAGTCGCGCGGCTTCGCCGACGGTTAGCCGCGCGGCGGGCTTGTCGAAAAAGCGGCGGCTGGCCGCTTCCACGCCGAAGGTGTAATCGCCGAATTCGGCGATGTTGAGATAGACCTCCAGAATCCGTTCCTTGGGCCACAACACTTCCAGCAACACGGTAAACCAGGCTTCCAGACCCTTGCGGACGAAGCTGCGCCCCGACCACAGGAACAGATTCTTCGCCACCTGCTGGCTGAGGGTGCTGGCGCCGCGCAAGGGCTTGCCCTCGTCCTGGTCCTCCAGCGCGTCCTGAATCTCCACGAAATCGAAACCGTGATGATCGGGAAACCGCTGGTCCTCGCCGGCGATCACCGCCAGCGCCGCGTGTGGCGAGATCGCCGCATACGGTGTCCAAGCGTAGCGAACCGTGGCGCCCTTACCCGTCCACAGCGCTTTCACCCAGTTCTGGACCATGACACTGGAAGTTGGCAACGGCAGCCAGCGCAGCGCCAAGACCAGCAGGAGCGAACTCGCCACGAAAACCCACGCCGCTTTCCACAACCCGCGTCCGATCCGAGCCAACAGTCCCCGTTTTGGCGGCGACGCGCGGCGGACGGCGGTCTTGAACTGGAATGGCCATCGCCTGAGCCACCCTTTCAGAAAATACCCCACGCCACCCCCGAAGCCATGGTTTCGCCCAATTCCTCGCAGCGATGCAAAACTTCGGCGGTGAGTTCGCCACGGGCGATAATCGGGTCGCACACCGGCTTGAGCGGATAACCGCGGGCGATACGCTCGATGCTGGTCAAGGCCCCAGTTCCATCGTTGCCGGCGCTGATGAACACCGCATACGGCAACCCGCTGATTTTCCCCTGGGCCGGATAATAGGTGCGATCCAGAAAATTCTTCAGCGCTCCGGACATGTAGCCGAAATTCTCCGGCGTGCCCAGCAACAGGCCGTGCGCCCACAGCAGATCGTCCAAGCCGGTGCGTAATGCCATTTTCAGACGGGTTTCGACCTCTCGCACTCGCCGCGCGCCGCGCAGCACCGCCTTCGCCATGGTTCGGGTGTGGCCCGTCTGGGAATGGTAGACGACCAGCAAATGCTTGCGCGACTCCGTCATCACAGCGTTTGGGCGATGATACTGAAATCAGGGCGACGCCGGCAGACGGGACATCAGGCGACTCGACCCAGGCGCGGCGACTTGCACCACGCAATCGCCCGCTCCAAACGGTCGTTCCCCCAGAACAGCTCCTGATCGACGATGAAGGTCGGGGCGCCGAAGATCCCGATGGCCTCCGCCTGCTCGGTCTGGGCCCGCAAGGCATCCTTGTTTTGCGTCGTCAGCGCGGATTCGATCTTCCCAGCCGTTGGCACCCCAGCGCGGTCGAGACACATCGCGATGACCCGAGGATTAGAGATGTCCAGATCGTCGGCAAAATTGGCGTGAAACACTTGCCGAACAAAATCGGGGAGCCAAGGTTCCGACGCGAAACGACAGGCAACCCGCGCGGCCAGCACGCTGTTGCGGGGAAAAACCGAGGGTCTCTGCAACGGGATGCCCAAATCCGCGCAGATTCGTTCCAGATCGCGCCACATATAGTGGCCCTGCGCGGGGTAAAGGTTGAACGGCGAATCGTTCCAGCCTTGTCGCTGGAAGATCGGTCCCAGCAGGAACGGTTTCCAGACGACGGCAATGCCTGTCCCACGCGTCAGCGCCTCGATCCTTGCCGCCGCCGGATAGCTGTAGGTGCTGGCGAATTCAAACCAGAATTCAAGGGTCGCCATGATGAATGCCTTATTTGGGTGTGGCCGGTCAGGTTTGGCGGGAGGCGCCGCTTTCCCTGCCGTCATCAAGAACGTTTCGCGGCGGCGCGCGGCGCGAACCCGCAAGGCGGTTTCCGGGCGTCCACTTGCCGCGCCATGGGATTTCCGCTATGGTTGCGAGTCTTTTTCAGAAGACCAGAGATAACTTGCCAGCGAGGTATTATGTCTAAAGAAGACCACATCGAAATGGAAGGCACCGTAATCGATACCCTGCCCAACACCATGTTCAGGGTGCAGTTGGAAAACGGCCACGTCGTCACGGCGCATATCTCCGGTCGGATGCGCAAGCACTACATCCGCATTCTGACCGGCGACAAGGTGAAGGTAGAACTGACTCCTTACGACTTGAGCAAGGGGCGCATCGTCTATCGCGGGCGCTGAACGGTTCGCCGCCACCCTCTTTTTCCCTTCCAGAACCGGATAGCCAGCAACCCACCCCCGTCGCAGGTTGCCGACTATAGTCGTGCCTCCGACCTACGGTACCGCCTCCTCCTCGGCGATTTCCACTTGCAGCTCGCCATCGCGCACGGTGACGCTGACATGTCCGCCGTTCACCAGTCGCCCGAACAGCAGTTCCTCGGCCAGCCGCCGCTTGATGCTCTCCTGGATGAGCCGCGCCATCGGCCGCGCGCCCATCTTGGGATCGTAACCGCGCTCGGCCAACCAGGCTCGCCCCGCCCGATCCACCTCCACGGTGACCTTCTTCGATTCCAACTGAGCTTCCAGCTCGATCAGGAACTTGTCCACCACCTGAGCGATAGTGATCGGCGTGAGTCCCTTGAACTGGACGATGGCATCCAGCCGGTTGCGGAATTCCGGCGAGAACAACCGCTTGATGGCCTCCAGCCCGTCCGTGCTGTGATCCTGAGTCGTAAAGCCGATGGAAGGTCGGTCCATGAGTTCGGCGCCGGCATTGGTGGTCAGCACGACGATGACGTTGCGGAAATCGGCCTTGCGGCCATTGTTGTCGGTCAGCGTGCCGTGATCCATCACCTGCAACAACAGATTGAACACATCCGGGTGGGCCTTCTCGATCTCGTCCAGCAACAACACCGCATGCGGATGTTTGAGGATGGCATCGGTCAGCAATCCGCCTTGGTCGAAACCGACGTAACCGGGCGGCGCGCCGATCAGCCGGGAGACCGTGTGCCGTTCCATGTACTCGGACATGTCGAAACGAATCAGTTCGATGCCCATGATCCGGGCGAGTTGGCGGGTGACCTCGGTTTTGCCTACCCCGGTCGGTCCGGCGAACAGGAAGGACCCAATCGGCTTCTGTTCGTTGCCCAGCCCGGCACGGGCCATCTTGATGGCGTTGGCCAGCATGTCGATGGCCTCGTCCTGACCGAACACCACCAGTTTCAGATCCCGCTCCAGATTGCGCAGCACGTCCTTGTCCGACGATGATACCGTCTTGGGTGGAATGCGCGCGATCTTGGCGATGATCGTCTCGACATCGGTGACGTTGATGACCTTCTTGCGTTTGGCGACCGGCAACAATCGCTGGCTGGCGCCGGCCTCGTCGATCACGTCGATAGCCTTGTCGGGCAGGTGGCGGTCGTTGATGTAGCGCGCCGACAGTTCCACCGCCGCGCGCAGCGCCTTGTCCGCGTATTTGACGTCGTGATGCTCCTCGAAGCGGGTCTTCAGGCCGCGCAGAATCTGGTAGGTCTCTTCGATAGACGGCTCGGTCACGTCGATTTTCTGGAAGCGCCGCGCCAGCGCCCGATCCTTCTCGAAGATGCCGCGATACTCCTGATAGGTGGTCGAACCGATGCACTTCAGGTCGCCCGAGGCCAGCATGGGCTTGATCAGGTTCGAGGCGTCCATCACCCCGCCGGAGGCCGCGCCCGCGCCGATGATGGTGTGGATTTCGTCGATGAACAGGATGGCGTTGCGCTCCTTGCGCAGCTGCGCCAGCACCGCCTTCAGCCGCTTTTCGAAGTCGCCGCGATACTTGGTCCCGGCCACCAGAGAGCCCAGATCCAGCGCGTAAATCGTGGCGTTGCGCAGCACGTCCGGCACCTCGCCGTCCACGATCATCTTCGCCAGGCCCTCGGCGATGGCGGTTTTGCCGACCCCGGCCTCGCCGACGAACAGCGGATTGTTCTTGCGCCGCCGACACAAGATCTGGACGGTCCGTTCGACTTCCTCGCGACGGCCGATCAGCGGATCGATGCGGCCCTGCCGCGCCAGTTCGTTGAGATTGGAGGCAAAGTTTTCCAGGGGCTTGGCGTTCTGATTCTCGGCGGTCTCCTCGCTCTGAGGCGCGGCGGAATCCTGTTCGTCGGAGACCTTGGAAATGCCGTGCGAGATGAAATTCACCACGTCCAGCCGACTGATTTCCTGCTGCTTGAGAAAGTAGACCGCCTGGGATTCCTGCTCGCCGAAAATGGCCACCAGGACGTTGGCGCCGGTGACTTCCTTGTTGCCGGAGGACTGCACGTGTAGCACCGCCCGCTGCAAGACGCGCTGGAATCCCAGCGTCGGCTGGGTCTCGCGCGGATCATCCGAACTCAGCACCGGGGTGTTGTCGCGGATGAAGATCTGCAAATCGCGTTTCAGCTTGTCCAGATGGGCACCGCAGGCCCGCAGCACCTCCGCCGCCGCGGGATTGTCCAGCAGGGCCAGAAGCAGATGTTCCACGGTCATGAATTCATGGCGCCGGTCCCGCGCCTCGCGGAAAGCAAGATTGATGGAGAATTCCAGGTCCTTGCTCAACATAACTCACACCTCGAATCGCGCTGGGGGTGGTTTTGGGTTCAGGCTTCTTCCATGGTACACAACAACGGATGCTGGTGTCGGCGGGAGAACTCGTTCACCTGCGTCACCTTGGTTTCCGCAATCTCGTGAGTATAGACCCCGCACACCCCCCGACCACGGGTATGAACATGCAGCATCACCTGGGTCGCTTTCTCCCGGCCCATCCCGAAAAAGATTTCCAGGATCCGTACCACGAACTCCATGGGAGTATAGTCATCGTTCAGCAGAATCACCTTGTACAGCGGTGGCTGCTTGAGTTCCGGCTTGGCCGGCTCCACGACGAGACCGCGGTCTGGAGTGGGGGATGATGAATATTCCTTGCTCATGGCGTTGGCTAAGACATCTGACAAGGGGTGCTTGCAAGCATCCGGGCCACGGCGCGCCGGCGCGCGCCGTTCCGCCGGTTTGAATGACACAGTTAGATAATACGCGCCCTGCAAGTTTCCTCAAGAGCGGGCGGCGCGCAAAAAAACCCGCTCGCCCACTGCCGGTCCGATTCTACGGGGCGGGTGGTAACCAGCGCGAGACCAGTCGCTCGATGTCCTCCAGCAGGAAGGGTTTGCTCAGATAGTCGTCCATGCCCGCCGCCAGGCAACGCTCCCGGTCGCTCGGCAAGGCGTTGGCCGTGAGCGCGACGATAGGGGTCCGCGTTCGTTCCGCACCCGACTCCCACTCGCGAATGCGCCGGGATGCCTCGTAGCCATCCATTTCCGGCATCTGACAGTCCATGAAAATCACATCGTACGTATTGGCTTGCACCCGCTCGACCGCTTCCACGCCATTTCCGGCGGTCTCGACGGCCAGGCCGCATTCTCCGAGGAGGGTTTCGGCAAGCAACTGGTTAACCGGATTATCCTCCACGAGCAGCGCCCGGCCGCTCCAGCGCGGACAGGCGACCGGCGCCGGCGCTTCGGCGGCTGTCTCCCGTGCGGGGAGGAAACGCGCCGTAAAGCTGAAGGAGGAACCCAGCCCCGGCTCGCTGCGCAGCTCCATCTCGCCTCCCAACAATCGCGTCAACTCCCGGGAAATCGCCAGACCGAGGCCGGCACCACCGTAGCGCCGGGTGTGGGAATTGTCGGCCTGGGAGAATGCCTCGAAAACGAGCGCCTGCTTTTCCCTGGCGATGCCAATGCCGGTATCCTTGACCTGAAAGCGCAATAACGGCGCCCCGTCCTCGCAGCCCTCGACCCGGGTCACCATCACCTCGATGTGACCCTGCTCCGTAAACTTGAGCGCATTGCCGATCAGATTGACGAGAATCTGCCGCAAGCGTCCCGCGTCCCCATGCAACCGGTCTGGCACATCCTCGGCCACGGTCACGACCAGTTTCAGCTTCTTTTCCGCGGCGCGCGCCGCCAACAGATCGGTGATGTCCGCAACCGTCCGGCGCAAGTCAAAATCCTCGGGCGACAATTCCATACGGCCCGCTTCGATTCGGGAAAAATCCAGAATCTGGTTGATCAGGGCCAACAGGTGCTCGCCCGAATGGTTGAGGGTGGTCAGAAAGTGTCGCTGACGTTCGTTCATGGGGGTCTGCATCAACAACTGCGCCATGCCCAGGACGCCGTTGAGCGGCGTGCGAATCTCGTGGCTCATGTTGGCCAGAAATTGGCTCTTGGCGCGGTTGGCCATATCCGCCGCCTGCTTGGCCTGCTCCGACTGTTCCAGCGCGGCGGCCAACTGAAACTTGAGCCGCAGTTGTTCGGTGACCTGGTTATGCAAGCGCCGGGCGTTCAGCAGCGCGATGCAGATAAAAAGAAAACCCCCGATTCCGATCACGCGCTCGGCGGGGGCGCCGAACCCAATCAGGCTGATCGACGGCGGCAACAGCATGGGCAGGATCAAGGCGGCGTAGGCCACCACCAGTCCCGACAGGGAAAAGATGCTCACCGCCGCGATGCCGAGGATCGCGATGATCGCGATGGCCTGATAGGGGTTGCCATCCGGTGGATAGAGCAGGGTTCCCAACAACCCCCAGACCCCACCGGAGCAAGCGGTTCGCACGACGAAACCCCGTGCCCATCGTCTTGCCTGGGTTAAGGTGTCGCTGGCCTTGCCATAAGCACGGATCAAATGGTAGCGCCAAAGCGACAAACCGTTGATGGCGATCCACCACAGGGCCAAGAGTCCGCTATCCACCTGCCCACTCAACACCCCCCACATGAGCGTGGAAAAAACCGCGGCCATCACCAGATTGAAGGGCGTCAACCGATAAACCATGGCGACCCGCTCGGCGAAGACGCGCGCTTCAAGCTCCGATCCCGCGGCCTCGCTCGCGGATGAACCCATGCTTGCCGCTGATTTGATCATCATGTGTCTATTGTATGAGAAAAGAAAAACGGCGCCAGGAGCGCCGTTTTATCCGCATCTGGCAAAACCCGTGCTCAGTCCATCGCCTCGTACAGCGGCAGGGTCAGGAACTCGGGATAATTCGGATCGAGCGACATCTTCTCGAAGATTTGCGCGGCCTGATCGTAGGTCGCGGTATCCTCGCCCTGGGCGGTGACGGTCGTCTTGACCTTCGCCAGTTCTTCGGGAATGAGGCCGTGCACCAGTTCGGCGCTCACCTTGCGGCCATCGTCCAGAATACCCTTGGGGCTGACCACCCACTGCCACACCTGCGAGCGGGAAATCTCGGCGGTGGCGGCGTCTTCCATCAGGTTGTGAATCGGCACGCAGCCGTTGCCGGCCAGCCAGGACCCCAGATAGTGGATGCCGACGTTGATATTGTTGCGCAGGCCGGCTTCGGTGATGGGCTGCTCGGGCTGGAAATTCAGGAAATCCTTGGCGGTGAACACTTCGTCGCGCTGCTTGTTCCACTGGTTCGGCTTGTCACCCAGCACCTTGACGAATTCCTCGTGGGCGATGGGCACCAGGCCGGGATGGGCCACCCAGCCGCCGTCGAAGCCGTCCCGGGCATCGCGGGTCTTGTCGTGACGGATGCCGGCCAGCGCTTTCTCATTGGCTTCCGGATCGTTCTTGATCGGGATCAGCGCCGACATACCGCCCATGGCCGGGGCGCCACGCTTGTGGCACACCTTGACCAGTTGCAAGGCATAGGAACGCATGAATGGCACCTCCATGGTGATCGCGCCCCGGTTGGCCAGACAGAAGTTCTTGTTCTTCTTGAACTTCTTGATACAGCTAAAGATGTAATCCCAGCGCCCGGCGTTGAGGCCCGCGCTGTGTTCGCGCAGTTCGTACAGGATTTCCTCCATCTCGAAGGTGGCGAGAATGGTTTCGATCAGCACGGTGGCCTTGATGGTGCCGCGCGGGATGTCGAGTTCATCCTGGGCCATGCAGAAAATGTCGTTCCACAACCGCGCCTCCAGATGGCTCTCCATCTTCGGCAGATAGTAGAACGGGCCGGCGCCGCGGGCGATCTGCTCCCTGGCGTTGTGGAAGAACACCAGGCCGAAGTCGAAGATGCCGCCGGAAATGCGTTGGCCATCGATCAGCACATGCTTCTCGTCCAGATGCCAGCCGCGCGGACGGATCTGCAGGGTAGCGATCTCATCGTTGAGTCGGTATTCCTTGCCGACCTCGTTCACGTAGCTGATCTTGCGGCGGATGGCGTCGACCAGATTCACCTGGCCCTGAATCTGGTTGTACCAGTTGGGGCTGTTGGAATCCTCGAAGTCGGTCATGTAGGAATCGGCGCCGGAATTGAAGGCGTTGATGATCATCTTGCGCTCGACCGGCCCGGTGATTTCGGTACGGCGGCGCTCCAGCGCCTTGGGCAATGGCGCAATCTTCCAGTCGCCTTCGCGGATATGCTTGGTTTCCGGCAGAAAGTCGGGCATTTCGCCCGCGTCGATGCGCGCCTGGCGCTCGACGCGCTTCTTCAGCAACTCCTGACGGCGCGGCTCGAAGGCGCGGTGTAGTTTGGCCACAAAGCTCAGCGCATCATAAGTGAGGATCTCGTCGAAACGGGGATGGATTGGGGCGTTCACTTGCACGCCGGCAGGCAAATTCAAGCTCACGGCTAGCTCCTTGGGTGTGGATTTAACTGTCTTAATCTTAAAGGAAATGTCGCGCTTGGGGTGATCATGGGGACATGTCGGCGAATCCTAGCGCAAAAAGCCCGGCGGGAATCTCCCTCCGGGCAATCGAATGGCCGGCAAGTTCCACCGTTCGCACCGCTACCGGCGGACGGCGGGCGGGGCGCTTAGCGGTTTCAATCCGCACCCGCCATTAAAGGCGGGCGAATTTCAATGGAACTGCTCTTCCTCGGTGGAACCGGTCAGCGCGGTCACGGACGATACGCCGCCCTGAATCACGGTGGTCACGTCGTCGAAATAGCCGGTGCCCACTTCCTGCTGGTGGCTGACGAAGGTGTAGCCACGGTCGCGCGCGGCGAATTCGGGCTCCTGCACCTTCTCGACGTAGGCGGACATGCCGCGCTTGACGTAGTCTTGGGCCAGATCGAACATGTTGTACCACATGTTGTGAATGCCGGCGAGGGTGATGAACTGGTACTTGTAGCCCATCGCGCCGAGTTCGCGCTGGAACTTGGCGATGGTGGCGTCGTCCAGGTTCTTCTTCCAGTTGAACGACGGCGAGCAGTTGTAGGCCAGCATCTTGCCGGGGAACTTGGCTTGAATGGCCTCGGCGAACTTGCGGGCGAAATTGAGATCCGGGGTGCCGGTCTCGCACCAGACCATGTCAGCGTAGGGCGCGTAGGCCAGCCCGCGGGAAATCGCCTGCTCCAGACCCTTCCTGGTCTTGAAGAAACCTTCCACGGTCCGCTCGCCGGTCAGGAACGGCTTGTCGTTGTCGTCGCAATCGCTGGTCAGCAGATCGGCCGCTTCGGCGTCGGTGCGGGCCAGCAGGATGGTCGGGACGCCGTAGACGTCAGCCGCCAGCCGGGCGGCGATCAGCTTCTGCACGGCTTCCTGACTCGGCACCAGCACCTTGCCGCCCATGTGGCCGCACTTCTTGACCGAGGCCAGTTGATCCTCGAAATGGACGCCCGCCGCGCCGGCGCGGATCATCCGCTTCATCAGTTCGTGGGCGTTCAGCACGCCGCCGAAACCGGCTTCGGCATCACCCACGATGGGGAGAAAGTAGTCGATGTAGTCCTTGTGACCCGGCCCGATGCCACGCGCGCATTGAATCTCGTCGGCGCGCTTGAAGGTGTTGTTGATGCGCTCGACCACCACCGGCACCGAATCCACCGGATAGAGTGATTGGTCGGGGTACATCGACATGTAGGTGTTGTTGTCCGCGGCGACCTGCCAGCCGGACAGGTAGATGGCCTTGACGCCGGCCTTGGCCTGCTGCATCGCCTGGCCGCCGGTCAGTGCGCCCAGGCAGTTGACGTAGGGTTCGGTGGTGATCAGTTGCCACAGCTTCTCGGCGCCCCGCTGCGCCAGGCTGTATTCGACCGGAATGTTGCCGCGCAGCCGCACGACATCCTCGGCGGTATAACCGCGCTTGATGCCTTTCCAGCGGGGATTCTCGGCCCAGTCTTTTTTCAGTTGTTCAACGCTCAGAAACGCCATTTTTCCTATCCTCTTGGAGGGTTACGGGGTTGGTCGATTCGGGTTTGGCAAAGCGCCGGCTTCCATCCGCCTCGAACTCGCCTGAAGCCGCAGCGAATGGTCTGAGGATGGAGCGGGGGTGTATTTTTGTAATGTGAAATCACGCGCATGACAAGAAATTTCATTTATTCTAATGTGGCTATGCAACATTTTACAAGACGGTTGCCAGGAATCGACAAAAGGATTCCGCCATGTACCGGAACAGTGCGATTCCACTCGCGGTTGCTAGAATTAAACCGTTAGATCGAATCGATTTTCCTCTCGACCTGGAATACCGTGATGCAAACAACTCATGCGGAGCCCTACGATTTGGTGGCCGATATTGGCGGCACCAACGCCCGTTTCGCGTTGATTGGCGCCAATCGCCAGCCTTGCGCCGGGCAAACCCTGACCTGCGCCGACTTCCCGGACTTGGCCGCCGCCATCGCCGCCTATCTGCAAACGGTTGGCGAGCCGCGCCCGGCACGGGCCGCCATCGCGGTCGCCACGCCGGTCACCGGCGACTGGATCCAGTTCACCAACAGCCCCTGGTCGTTTTCGACGGAGGCTACGCGGCAAAAACTGGGCCTGGAACGGCTGCTGATCCTGAACGACTTCACCGCATTGGCGCTGGCGCTGCCGCTGCTCGGTTCGGACGAACGCCGGGCGGTCGGTGGGGGAACACCGCTCGCGGATGCGACCATCGGCCTGATCGGACCGGGAACCGGCCTGGGCGTATCGGGTCTGGTGTGGTCGGGATCGCATTGGATCCCGCTGCAAAGCGAGGGCGGTCACGTCACCTTTTCCGCCGTGGACGAGCGGGAATGGGCGGTCGGGCGGGTGTTGCAACGGCAATTCGGCCACGTTTCGCCCGAGCGGATGCTGTCTGGGCCGGGACTGGTGAATCTGTACAACGCGCTGGCCGAAGTGGAAGGCTGGCCAGCGGAAGCGCTCACCCCCGCCGACCTCACCGACCGGGCATTGGCCGGAAGCTGCCGGCACTGCGTCGACGTGCTGGAGCTGTTCTGCGGAGCGCTGGGCACGGCGGCGGGCAATCTGGCGATCACGCTCGGCGCGCGGGGCGGCGTCTATATCGGCGGCGGTATCGTGCCGCGGCTGGGTGATTTCTTCGACCGCTCGGCATTCAGAACCCGGTTCGAGGCCAAGGGCCGGTTCAGCGCTTATCTGGCGTCCGTTCCGACCTGGGTGATCACCGCCGCCAACCCCGCGTTGAGGGGCGTGGCGGCAGCGCTGGACTGAGCCTCAAGCAGTCGGATACTCATCCGTGTACAGTTCGTTGACCTTGGCGGCCATGATGAAGTCGTTTTCGTGCAGGCCACCGATCTTGTGGGTATAAAACAGCACGCTGGCGTAGCCCCAACCGAAGCTGATGTCGGGGTGGTGTCCTTCCTGTTCGGCGAGATCACCCACCCGGTTGACGAAGGCCAGCGCGGCGGCGAAGTTCTTGAATTGAAACCGCCGCTCCAGCCGGGCGCCGTTTTCCAGCAATCGCCAACCGGGGGCCTGCGCCAACAACGTCTCGGCTTCGCTCAGCGTAAGGGGGGGAATGCCGCCCTGACAAGGCGTGCAGGTTTTCTGAGACAGGGTCATCATGCACCTCGCTTCCGGGTCTCGTTTGAAACCGCGTTCGCTGATTTAGAGCGATGAACTTGGGAAAAGTCCGCCGGAACAGGCCAACTCGCCTATACTGCCCCTCCAGAGCATTGCCCCAAAAAGGAGAATCCATATGCGTTACGCCTCGCTCCTTGCGCTCGGCGCGGTACTGATCGCCGGCGCCGCCTCTGCCCAGCGGCAGCCCGCCGCCGACCAGCCGGATGTCACCACCGAGATAACGGCCAGCCGGGCCGCCGCGCGGCAATTCGGTGGTACGCTGCAGGACGCCTTGCAACAGGCCGTGCAGGTCGGCGGTCCGGTCAACGGCATCGCGGTCTGTCACGACCGGGCTGGCCAGATCGCCGCCGATTTGTCCTCGAAACTGAACATGATCGTGGGCCGGACCAGCCTCAGGCTCCGCAATCCCGCCAATGCGCCCGACAATTGGGAACTGGCGGTGCTCAAGCAGTTCGAGGCGCGCAAGGCCCAGGGCGAGCCTGCCGACACGCTGGAGTTTTCCGCGGTCATCGACGACGAGCAGGGTCAGAAAACCTTCCGCTACATGAAAGCCATTTCCACCGCCGCGCCGTGTCTGACCTGCCACGGCGAGGCTATCAACCCCGAAGTGGACGCCAGACTGAAGGCGCTGTATCCGAACGATCAGGCGCGCGGTTTCAGGGAAGGCGAACTGCGCGGCGCGTTCACCATCGCCAAGCCGCTGCAATAAGGGGAAATCGCATGGAATCCCTGCCATGGCTGCCGCGTCTGACCGTCGCCACCCTCATCGAGCGCGACGGCCGGTTTCTGCTGGTGGAGGAATACGCGGACGGGGAGGAACTGGTTTACAACCAGCCCGCCGGTCATCTGGACGAGCATGAAACGCTGGCGGCGGCGGCCATTCGGGAAACGCTGGAGGAAACCGCCTGGGAAGTTCAGGTGGACGCCATCGTCGGTATCTATTACTGGACGCATCCCAAGGGCCACACCTTCATCCGCACCTGCTTCGCCGGCACCGCGCTGCACCATCATCCCAACCAAGGGCTGGATCAGGGCATTCAGCGGGCGCTCTGGCTGACGCGGGCGGAAATCGTCGCGCTGGGACCGAAATTGCGCAGCCCCATGGTGCTACGCTGCATCGACGACTATCTGGCGGGGAAGCGTTATCCGTTGGAGCTGTTCAGCTATCTCTGAATCCGTCGTGCGGGTTCGGCGGTCTCATTCCGTCGAATCCTCCCGAGTCTCCGCCCACAACCCGCCCAGTTCGAGGGCGATTTCGACGAACGGCTCCACGGTAACTCTGTCCTGCTCCTGAAACAACCCGATCACGGTCCAGTGCCCATCGCGCAAAGCGAACGCTTCCAGCGTATGGGCCAGCGGATCCACCAGCCAGAGATAGGGCACGCCGAAACGGGCGTAGACCGGCATCTTGGTCACCCGGTCCGTGCGGATGGTGGACGGCGACAGGATTTCACAGGCCCAGTCCGGCACGACTTCAAACCGATGATCGCGGGGCAGGCGCGGCATTCGCTCCCGCCGCCAGCCGGCGAGATCGGGAACCAGCACTTCGGTATCGCGGATGAAATGGATTTCCGGTTCATCCAGGATCCACCAGCCGCCTGGCCCGCCACGCCCACGATGGTAGGCGCCGCCAATGTCCATTCCCAGCCCCGAGCCTGCTTCCGCGTGAGGTCCAGCCGGGCGCGGTTGGGTATAAAGCCGACCACCGATAATTTCGCCGGTCAGGTTTTCTGGCAACGCTTCGAGCTGCGCATATAAATTGACAGGTTTTATCAGCAAGGCGGACATGGTGACACCTCTGGTCCACTCGACGGCTTTTGCGCCTTCTTCCCATCCTGGCGCCTTCTTCCGGTAACGACAAGGTCAACCGTTTCTCGATAGATTTTATTGCGGGACTTACGCAAATCGTATGATTGAATACTACCCGTAGGTGTAGGGTGGGCATTGCCCACCCTACATATAGATACTTCCAGTAACAACAAGGCCATACCGTTTCTCGATAGACTTTATTGAAATGCGTAGGCTGGGTAGAGGCGTTTTGCGCCGAATCCCGGTGGGTTGCGATGGGTCTTGACCCGTTCTAGCGGCGGGACGGGAAGGCATCGGCTCGCGCCGGCAAGGCCGTTACGCCCCCAGATAGGCTTCCTTGACCCGGGGATCGCCCAGCAATTCCCGGCCAGTGCCGGACAGCATGACGGAACCGGTCTCCAGCACATAGGCGCGGGATGCGATCCGCAACGCCATGTTGGCGTTCTGTTCCACCAGCAGAATGGTGACCCCGGTCCGGTTGATCTCTTCGATCACCCGGAAGATATCCTGAACCAGACGCGGCGACAGGCCCATGGACGGCTCGTCCAGCAGCATCAGCCGTCCCCGGCTCATCAAGGCCCGAGCCACCGCCAACATTTGCTGCTCGCCGCCGGACAAGGTCCCGCCGGCCTGATGCTGGCGTTCCCGGAGCCGCGGGAAAATCTGGAAGACCCGGTCGTAATCGGCTTCGAGCTCGCCCTTGTCCGCGCGCTGCCAGGTGGCCAGCCGCAGGTTCTCCAACACCGTCAGGCTGCCGAAAATCCCCCTCCCCTCCGGCACCTGGGCGATGCCCAGTCCGACGATCCGGTGCGCCGGAACGCGCTTCAGGTCCCGTTCCTCGAACAGGATGGCGCCTTGGTAGGGCACCAGGCCGGAAATGGCTCGCAGGATGGAGGTCTTGCCCGCACCGTTCGCGCCGATCAGGGTGACGATTTCCCCCTTCAGCACCGTGAAGGAAACGCCCTGCAAGGCCCGGATGCCGTCGTAGACGACCACCAGGTCGCGCACTTCCAGCAGGATTTCCTCAAAACCGCTCGTCCCGTTGCTCATCCGACCGGTCCCTCTCCCAGATACGCCTCCAAAACCTTGGGATGGTTCTGGATCACTTCGGGTGGCCCCTCGGCGATGGTTTCGCCGAAATCCAACACCTTCATCCGTTCGCAGATACCCATCACCAGTTTCATCTGGTGCTCGATCAGCAAAATCGTAAGATTAAACTCCTTGCGAATCCACAAGATGAACTCCATGAGCAGATCGATTTCGTTGGGGTTCATGCCCGCCGCCGGCTCGTCCAGCAGCAACAATTCGGGTCCTATGGCCAGCGCCCGCGCGATCTCCAGCCGCCGCTGCAAACCGTAGGGCAGATTCTTGGCGGTTTCCCCGGCTAAAGCCTCCAAGTGAAAAATCGCCAGCAGTCGCCGGGAGTTCTCGATGATGCGTTGCTCCTCCCGCCGGTAGCGACCGATTTGCAGCAATGCCTCTAACGGGCTGTAATCCGCCTGGGCGTAGTGGGCGATCCGCACGTTGTCCAGCACCGACAAATCCCGAAACAACCGGATATTCTGAAAGGTGCGACCGATGCGCAGGGCGGTAATCTGGTGCGGGGTCTTGCCGACCAGTTCCGTGCCCTTGAACTGGATGCTGCCTTCCGAAGCCCGGTAGACCCCGGTGATCAGATTGAACAGGGTGGTCTTGCCGGCTCCGTTGGGGCCGATGACGCCCATCAACTCGCCGGTCTCGAGATTGAGGTTGAAGTCGGCGAGCGCGCAGAGACCGCCGAAGCAATGCCGGACGTTAGTGGCCGTGAGGAGCGCCATGTTTTTCCTCGCGCGCGGCGATGCGGTGGTGAGCTTCCAGATCCCGCTTGGGTATGAACCAGCGAAATTCCCGCAACCCCATGATGCCGCGCGGCCAGAAGATCATCACCAGCACCAGGGCCAGGGGCATGATCACCATCCGCCAGACCCCCAGGTGCTTGATGACATGTTCGTTCAGCGGTTCGAATACGATGGCCGGCAACCAGGACAACAGGGCCGCCACGGTGGATGGCCGCAACAGTTCCAGCAGCACGGTGTAGGTGGCCGCTCCCAGGATGGAACCACCGATGGAGGCGATGCCCCCCAGGTAGACCATGATCAGGATGTCAGTGGTCTTGATGATGTCGAACACGCGCGGGCTGATGAATTGCAACAGATGGGCGAACAAGCCTCCGGCGATGCCCGCGAAGAACGACGAGACGGTAAAGGCCAGGAATTTCACCCGGCGGGTGTTCACGCTCATCAGATCGCTGGCGATTTCGTCCTCGCGAATGGACAGCACGCCTCGACCGTATTTCGAATAAACGAAATTCCGAACCACCCAGACCGTCACCACCACCCAGAAAAAAACCCAGGGCAAGGTGGTCATTCTGCGGATGCCCGGGATGCCGCGCGGCCCGCCGATGTAGTCGATGTTCTCGATGAGCGATTTGACGATCATCAGAAAGGCCAGGGTGATCAGCGCCAGATAGTCGCCGCGGGTCTTGAAGGAGGGCACGGCCACGATCAGGCCGAACAGTGCGGCGACCAGGCCGCCCGCCAGGATCGCTACCGGGAACAGCGCCGGATAGGCGACCACCGGCAACACCTTCATGGTGAGCAGGGCGGCGGTGTAGGCGCCCACCGCCATGAAGCCGGCATGGGCCAGCGAAAATTCGCCCATGTAGCCGTTCACCAGATTCAGGCTGACGGCCAGGATGATGTTGATCCCCACGTACATCACCACCAACTGGACGTACTTGTTGAGCAGGTTGTACTCGGGGATGGCGAACGCCAGGCCGAACCCGGCCAGCAGCAATACGGGCAACAGCCAGCGCTGGGCCGCCAACCACTCCCGACCGTTATGCAGCGCGCTCTTCATACTTTCTGAATCCGCGGCGAGCCTAAAATCCCGTAGGGCCTGACGATGAGCAGCAACAACAGCAGGGTGAAGGCGACGAAATCCCGATAGGTGGAGGGCAGGAAGGCCGCCACCATGATCTCCACCCCGCCCAGGATATAGGCGCCGATCATCGCCCCGCGGATGTTGCCGATACCGCCCACCACCGCCGAAATAAACGCTTTCCAGCCGACCATGATCCCCATGTAGGGATCGATCACCGGGTAGGCGAGGCCGTACATGGTGCCGGCCGCCCCCGCCAGCCCGGCGCCGATGGCGAAGGTGATGGAGATGATCAGATCCACTGGCACGCCCATCAACGGCACGAAGGTCTTGTCCCAGGAAATGGCCCGCATGGCCATGCCCACCGGCGTGCGGTGAACCACGAAATCCAGCAGGAACATCAGCCCCAGCGACAGCAGGATGATGATGAGCTGCAGGGAAGACAGGGAAACCCCGCCCAGATTCCAGGTCACGTTCTCCAACAACATGGGAATGTTCTTGGGATAGGGCGCCAGCGCCAGGGTGAAGTTTTCCAGGAAGATGCCCACGCCCAGCGCGGTGATGATGGCCGAGACCCGGGGCGCGTGGCGCAAGGGCTTGTAGGCCAGCCGTTCGATCATCACGCCCAGCAGAGCGGCGCCCAACATGGTCAGCAGCAGCGTCGGCACGAAGGGCAGGCCCAGATACACGGCGGCCAGGAAACAGAAAAAGGCTCCCACCATGAACACGTCGCCGTGCGCGAAGTTGATCATGGTCAGGATGCCGTAGACCATGGTGTAACCCAGCGCGATGAGGGCGTAGATGCTGCCCAACTGCAAGGCGTTCAAAACCTGTTGCAGCCAGTAAACGATCCCTTCGCTCAACGTCGTTACCTGTCCTGTCGCGGATCAATCAAGAAGGGCGACCCGTTCGGGTCGCCCTCGCGCTACCTCCACGCCTCCATCCCGAACCGGTCAGGGATTGGCGTTGGTGAAGTAGGTGAACTTGCCGTCCTTGATCTGGAGGATCACCGCGCTCTTGATCGGATCGCGCGAATCGGCCTGGAACTTCATGTCGCCGGTCACGCCTTGGTAACTCGGCAGGGTGGACAGGGCGGCGCGGATGGCTTCGCGGTCGGCCTTGCCGGCGCTCTTGATCGAGCCGAAGAGCAGACCGAAGGCGTCGTAAGTCAAGGCCGCCACATCGTCCGGCTTGGCGCCGTAGGTCTTCTCGTAGTCCTCGATAAATTTCTTGGCGACCGGCGCGGCGTTGTCGGCGGCGTAGTGGGTGCTGAAGTAGTAGCCATTCAGGTCGGCGCCGCCCAAGGTCAGCAGCTCGTTGCTCCCCCAGGAATCGCTGCCGATGAAGGGCACGTCGATGCCCAACCGCTTGGCCTGCTGCACTTGCAACGGTACTTCGCTGTAGTAGTTGGGCAGAAAGATCACGTCGGGCTTGGCGTCCTTGATCTTGGTCAGCTGCGCCGAGAAATCCTTGTCGGTGGTGGTGTAGGTCTCGAAGGCCACGATCTTTCCGCCCAGTTTTTCGTACTTCTCCCTGAACACCTCGGCGATGCCCTTGTTGTAATCGGACGCCACGTCGTAAAGCACCGCAGCCTTTTTGGCTTTCAGGTTCTCCAGCGCGAACCGGGCCAGTACCCCGCCCTGGAAAGGATCGATGAAGCAGGCCCGGAACACGTACTTCTTGGGCTGGTTGGTGTTGGCGTCCAGGGTCGTTTTGGGATTGGTGGACCAGGGCGTGATCAGCACCGTCTCGGAACTCTCGGCGATCTCCGAAGCGGGAATCGCGTAGCGGCTGGCGTTGGGGCCGACGATGGCCAGCACCTCGTCCTGGGTGATCAGCTTCTGGGCGGCGGCGGCGGACTGATCGGCTTTGCCGGCGTTGTCCTCCACCACCAGTTGCACCTTCATTTTTTCCTTGCCCACCGGCAGACCGCCGGCGTCGTTGATCTCCTTGACGGCCATCTCGGCGGCGTTTCTGCAAGACGCCCCCACCGCCGGCATGTCGCCGGTCAGTTCGGCGATGACGCCCAGTTTCAGCGTTTTCTCGGCCCCCCAGGCGGCGACGCCAAGGGAGACCAGCACGGAAAATAACAGCAGGGACAGCGTTTTTCTCATAAGTCCTCCTCTCCCGAAAAATCGTTGATTCCCGAACGTCCGGTCGTCTCGCAGGGGCTGGCCGTGGCGAACCCACGCTGGATGCCGCATCGCCTGGAACGATTATAGCGTTACCGCCGCGGTTTGCGCCGCCATCTACAGCGTCCCCTTGGCTTCCCACGACGGCGCGATGATCTGCTCGGCGCGCTTGCGGCAGACCTCCTCGAGTTGCTTGAGCAGGGTCTCCATGCCGATCAGCTTCTCCAGGATGGCACGGATTTCGCGCAAGGTGAAAATCACCTCCACGTCCATCTCCAGATATTTTTCGTGTTCGCGACGCTCCGCCCGCTCGATGGCGGCCTGAATACTTTCCGCCTTGTCCACTTCAGTACCCAGCAGCCGGACAAAGACGCGCAGCTTCTGCCGCTGCTGGGCCAGCCAGTCAGTGTATAGATACAGCAGTTCGTAGCCGTCCTCAATCGAATAAGCCTTGTAACGGAATTTGAGCTTGAGATCCTCAAAGGTGCTGTGCCGTAAAATCCGGCCTTGCTTCCACTCGTCGATGGTCTGCTTGAATTCGAGCGGCAGGAAATCCACCCCGGTCTGAATACGATTCTTGATGAATTCCAGTTCTCCCACCTCTTTTTCAACCTTTCCAGCCGTCAGACGGACCTGTTGACGAATAGCTTCGGTCCGGGTGTAAGTCTGGCGTGGCGACTGACCCGGCGCCGCGGCGGTCAGCCGGACGCCTTCCCGTTCCGCCTCGAGCCATTCGGCAATCGCTTCCTCGACGGCGCGCATCCGCACCTCAATTTCTTCGGCGGCCTGTCGCTCTTCCGTGACCCGGCGCAGTTGCAAGCGGTCGGCTTCGGCCCGCTCGGCCACGGCCCATTCGGCAATGGCCTGCTCGACAGCCGCTTTTTCCAGCGCCGCCTGCTCCAGCGCCGCCCGCTCCGCCGCCGCCCGTTTCGCCTCCTGTCGCTCCGCCGCTGCCCGCGTTGCCGCCTCGCTGTCCAGCGCCGCCCGCTCCGCCGCCGCCCGCTCCGCCGCCCGCTCCGCCGCCGCCCGTTTCACCGCCTGCCGCCGCTCTTCGATCCACCGCTTCCGCGTTCGGGTATGGCGCATGATCAGCCAGCCGGCCATCGCGATGACCGCACCCACCCCGCCCAACACGAACAGGCCCGTCAGTTGCCAACTATTCATGCGCCATTCATCCGAACCGCCGAGCTTGCCAAGCCTCTGAAAGACCGCCTGCGCACAACCTATTGTTTTTATGGTCAGCCGAACCAGGGGCCGTGCGAGACGCGCGCCCATGACGCACGCCATGCTTATCGGGACTGAGGATGACCCGTCTGGATCGCGCGCCAATAGCGGCCCGCGTTCGCGCGCCGTTACGCTTCACCGCCGAACAACTCCAGCAGCCGTGGCAACAGTAAGGCCAGTTCTCCGGTCATCAAGGCGAACTCGGCATCGGCCACCGCTTCGGGGGAGTCGGTCGCGGTATCCCGCAGCGACTCCCGAACCACATCGAGGAATTGCAACCGGCGCACGACCAGCGCTTCATCCAGGACGAAAGCAAGCCGTCCGCTCCAGTTCAAACCGAGTCGGGTAACCTGTTTGCCCGCCGTCAGATGGCCACCGATTTCTTCACCGGTCAAATCCTGCCCCCGGCAACGCACGACCCCACCGTCTTCCGCCGCCGCCCGCAATTCGCAGCTATCGCCCAAGGCGAATTCCGCTGGCGTCCGACCCTCGATCAACCAGGCGGTCATCACCGCCGCCGGAGACTGCCTGACCTTGAGCGGCGCGATGAGCAAGGACTCCAGCGTCTTGCGCAAGGCTCCCGTGATTTCCTCGACGCCACGCGGGCTCGCGCTGTCAACCACCAGCCAACCGTCCACCGTGTCCAGATAAGCGTAGCCGTAACGGCTGCGGGTCAAAGCGCGGGGCAACAATTCCTGAAGGAGCTGATCGCGGATTTCCTGCTTTTCCTTGCGCCGCACCAGGCGCCGCTGCTGGTCTTCGATCACGGCGGCGCGCTCGGCCACCGCCTGATTGAGCACGCTGGTCGGCAGTACTTTTTCCTCGGTTCGCAGGCAGAACAGCAACCGTCCCCCCACGGGATGAACCAGATCGAGCGCCTTGCGGCCCAGCGGCGGAACCCAGCCGGCGGCGCTCGGCTGCTGGCTGGGACAGGGCTGGAAAGCGTGCTGCTCCAAGCGCGTGGCCAGCGTCCCAGCCATCAGGGAAAACGGCTCGACCAAACGAAACAGTGTCAGATTCTTGAACCACATTTCCCCTATCCTTTTCCATAAAGTTGGGTATTATCTGCCAACACTTTCTGGCCGCCAAGCCAGCCAACCGAACCTGTTGATGCGGCGTCGCAATAGGAAGACGAGCATTATATTGCACTGCAACAAAATCTGCGCTATGCTGTTTACCATGTTGTTTGTAAGCTAATCACCCTCAACCGACCGCTCTTGTGGAGACCCGCCATGGCCAACGAAGCCCTGACCAAAATTTCCGAGCAGTATCAAAACTTCCTGAATCCAGTTATCAAAGCCAACAAGTTATCGGCCGCCAACCTGGAAGCTCTGGTCAATTTCCAGATGAATTCGCTGCAATCGTATATCGACATGGCGATGAGCCGGATGAAAGCCGCCGCCGACATCAGCGATCCAAGCAGCCTCCAGGCCTTCCTGACCAGTCAGGCCGAGGCAATCGCCAGCCTGCATCAGAAATTCATGGATGACACCAAGGCGCTGGCCGATATGACGGCGCGTTTCAAGACCGAATTCGACAAGCTGGTTCAGGAAACCCTGTCGAGCAACAAGTAATTCCCTCGCGTCATCCGCCGGGCGGCCCCCGCGCCGTCCGGGAATTCGCTTTTCCCCTGCCTCACCCTCCGGTCGGGACCGAATCCGGAAAATTCGGCCCCGACCGCTTTATCGGTCGATCCATCACCGCTGCCCCGGCGCGAGGTGTCTGCTATCATAGGCGCCGCTTTACCTCGACCCATCACCGAACGCACCTCTCCCACTGTCGATGTCCAAAACCCGGATTGTCGTCGGTCTGTCCGGCGGCGTGGATTCCTCGGTCGCCGCTTTGCTGCTGGTCGAGCAGGGGTACGACGTGCACGGCCTGTTCATGAAGAACTGGGAAGATTCCCTTGATGCCGGCTACTGTACCGCCGCCGAGGATCTGGAGGACGCCAGGTCGGTTTGTGAAACGCTGGGTATTCCCCTGCATCGGGTCAATTTCACCGTCGAATACCAGGAGCGGGTATTCCGCTATTTTTTGGACGAGTATCGCCGCGGGCGGACCCCGAATCCCGACATCCTGTGCAACACCGAAATCAAGTTCAAGGCGTTTCTCGATCATGCTCGACGGCTGGGCGCCGACCGGATCGCCACCGGTCACTACGCCCGCCACGTCGAGCGGGACGGCTACCAGCGCTTGCTCAAGGGCTGCGATTCCGGCAAGGATCAGAGCTATTTTCTGTACGGCCTCGATCAGGCCCAACTGGCCAGCGTGCTGTTTCCCGTCGGCGACTTGTCCAAGCGGGAGGTGCGGGAACGAGCGGCAGCGGCTGGCCTGGTCACCCACGCCAAGAAGGACAGCACCGGCATCTGTTTCATCGGCGAACGCCGGTTCCGGGAATTTCTGGGCCGGTATCTGGCGGCCCGGCCCGGTCCGATCCGCGCGAC